>PBVL01000142.1 GCA_002728675.1 Gammaproteobacteria bacterium | reverse complement strand
CCTCGCGCAGTTGCGGGTTCTCCAGGGCATTGGCCTCGGAAGTGCCGAGCGTGCACTTGAGCGCGCCCTCCGCATCGTCCGGGAATCACCCTCGACCGACCCCGCGGATCTCGCCGACGCGTACATCCGGCTCGGCGACATGTACACGGTCACCTCCGACCGGCGTGCGGCGGAGAGTTATCTGCTCGCCTGGGACACCCTGTCGGGCGACACCGAACTCGAAGCGCTTCGCCGCCAGTTGTTTGCGCACCCGACGCGCCTCGAAGTGGGTCCCCCGCCGCCAGCGTCACCGGACCGGATGCCGGACCATGCCCGACCCGGTGACCCGCTGTTCGTCGAGGTGTCCTACACCGTGCGCGCGGACGGGCGCGTCGAGGATGTCCGGGTTGCTGATTCCAACCTGCCGTTTCGCTGGCGCAGCTACGTGCGCACGAGAATGGAAGCGACACGCTATCGTCCAAGAGTGGATGAACGGGAGCCGGTCGCCACGCGAGGACTGTCCTATCGCCACCACTTCACACTGCGTTTACCGCGCAGCCAGCGTCAGCCACCTTCGCCAGCCGGGTAGGCTCCGTGGCTGGGCACCGCCCGGACTACGACTCGACCAGGAATTCCTTTAGTTGCCTGGCAAGTGCTTTGCACGCAGCGTTGCCCGGTCGGGCGATCATTGGGATCGGGACGACGAGCCCCGCGAGGAATGATGTGCCGTTGGCATCTGCCGACAGTTCACCAGCGGTCGTCAGGTTCTGGAGATCCCAGACTGCGGCTTCATATGAGGCATCCTGTTCCCAGAAGCTCACGCCGAAACATCCCGCGCCGAAGGTACCGACGGTGCAACTGAACGAGCCGCCTTTGTCAGTCGTGATGGTGTCACCGTCGATCCAGGCGAGGTAGCGCACATTGGAGCTCTCAATCTGATCCCGGACACCCGGCTGCGCGAACAGTTTCCCCAGTTCCTTGGCCGACGCCGGGGCTGTGCGCGGTTCGAACCAGGGATACAACTCGTCCTGGAACTGCTTTGCAGGGATCAGTCTGAGAGGCTGTGCTCCACGCGAGAGCGCCTGTGCCATGCAATCCGTGAAGCTCTCTTTGGTCTCGTGTTCGTTGTAACTCGCCCGACCAAGAATGACGAGTGCCTCATCCCCGATCATGCCCGTTGAGGCCTGTCTCGACTCTTCAACCCGGGACGACACGCAGCCGCCCAGCACCAGGGTCGCCGCCAGCACGAGCGCTACGCCAAGCCCACTGCCCTCAGTTCGCCGTTTCACCGTCTTCTTCTCCCAGACCCAGCCACGCGACCACTTTTGGCCGTTCGATGAGTTCGATCGCGAGCCGCGCCCCACCGTCCCGGATCGCAAGCAACGTTGCATCCATGACCGCTTCGCGTCCCCCGGACAGGACGCCCGCCTCGCTCTTGCCGTAGCCGACGATCGTCCATGCACCGACCTTCTCGCCGTTCGCATCCAGTATGGTGATCTCATAGTGAATGGAAGCTGAAAAGAAGTTCAGTCCGGACACGTTGGGTGTCAGAAAGCCGTACTTGACGACCTCCGGAACGATAATCCCGTCAAACCCGCCGGTCGCGGCCAACTCCGGCGAGGCGACCTCGGTCACCGAATCGAACATTGCGGGAAGCAACCTGCGAAAGAAGCGGACGTTCTGCTCGCCGATTGCGATCTTCCAGGTACCGTTCTCGGGCACCCGTTCCTCATGCATGAACGCGCGAAACGCGTCCGAGTAGTAGACGCCCACCTCCGCGGGCAGTTGCCGCACCTTGGGCGTCGGCAGTGAGCCTTCCACCTGAACTGTTTTGGTGCACGATGCGAGTAGCAGCGTCACCGCGATTGCGGCGGTCGCGCGGCCTGCGTGCCATCGATTCTGCGTCGTCATGCCTGTTGATTCCTGCCATGTGGCGGTCGATGCACGCCGGCAGGACCTGTCCCTTGCTCTCTGAGACCCAGTATGAGCCGGTTCGTTTCCTTGCGTCCAGCGCATACAGAGAACAAAAAAGATCGTTTTGTCGGTCTGCTGATGCATGCATTGCGTGACCTGTGACGCACCGGGTTCGGTGGTGACGCGCCTGCCTGACGGCAGCGCCGTACATCCAGCGCGCGCCGATCTGCGTAACAGCTTGCGTAGGGTCATTGGGCGCACGGTGCCGGCAGGCTGGCGCAGTCCGCGAGAGGCGCCGCGAGATGAGTCCCGTTCCTGTCGGCAGTTGGGTTATTCAGGTAAATTTCAGGTTGCGTTCGTAACAATCCACGGTCATTCGGGTCGAAGCGACTGTCCTGGCAGCCGCCTCATCCCTCCGGCGGTGCGAAGCACCTGTCGCTGCGGGACAGTCAGACTAACGCGGCGCCGTCAAAGGAGCAAAGATGCTCAACACGAAATCGAGAGTCGGATTCGGATCCCTCGCGCTGTTGCTGGTACTCGCAGGGTGCAAGAACCCGATGCCGCCGAACCCCATGCCTCCGTCACCACGGCCGCCAACGAGCAGCATTCCGACAATGCCGAGTCCGAGTCCGCCCTCGACCCCCGCGCCACCCTCGCGCCCGTCGCCCGGACCTTCGATGCCAGACCCCGGCGTGCCGTCCCCGCCGCAGACACCTCCGCAGGTGTCCCTGCCGTCCCCCGACCTGCCCGGACCGCCCGGCCAGCAGGGGCAGCCCGGCGAGAAGAGCGACCAGAAGCAGCGCAAAGGCCAGCCGGGTTCACCTGCCGGCCGCCCCGACGGCGATTCCTCGAGCGACCCCATGGAAGAACGCGCTGAGGAACGCCAGCAGGCCGGAGAAGACCTGCAGAAAGCCGCGGACGAAGTCGCCGGTACCGGCGGCGATGAACCGTACGACCCCATGATCCAGTCGACGCCCGAAAAGCCCGGCGAGGACGGGTTGATCGGCGACGCAGGCGAGGAAGCCCGGGACGACGATCCCATGCTTGCGGAGAACGACCGTTCCGGCGATCCGAACGCCGCGGATGGCGATCCGGTCAGCGAGGAAGTCGCGGAGATCATGGCGGAGGTTGTCGAAGCGCTGCGCAAGGCGGGAATCGAAGTATCAGAAGCCGCGACCGAGGAGGATCTTCGCGCCGCCGAGGAAGCGCTTGCACAGGCTCAGGTTGCGATCATCGTTGCCGAGGAGGGCCTCGACGAACTGCGCGAGGCTGGCCAGGACGTATCCCGTGAAAACGACGCGCTTGCAGGCGCTGAGCGTTCGATCATCGTCGCCAGCCGCGTGGTACTCGCCTCGAGCGAGGCGTTGCCCGGTCTGCCCGGAGGGCAGGAGCAGCCGCCTGACGAACTGGACGTCGCACTCGAAGACTCACTCATCATCTTCGACGGTCAGATGGAGGAGGTTCGACGTGCCGGCGGTGGCGGCGGTCCTGCACCCGAAGGCCCGACGGTTGCGAGTCTGCCAACGCGGATGCCCGAGAACGAGAACGCCGAAACCGCCACGATTCTCAGCGAGGCGCCGGACGAACTGCCCGCGGCGGAAGAGATCCAGGTCGCGGCAGCCAATGTGCCGTCCGACGTTGGCGACGGCCAGGACGACGACATCATCGCGCGTCAGCTTCGCGAAGCGGCGATTGCCGAGGCCGACCCGGCGCTGCAGGAAAAGCTCTGGGAAGAATACCGACGCTACAAGCAAGGCACCCGGTAACAGTCGCTTGGCATGAGGACACCAATGATCCGCTCGCGCAACGCACATCGAACCGCATTACTCGGTCTGATCCTGGCGCTCAGCCACGCAGGCTGCACGACAACCGAGGTGGTCAAGGCGAACTCGACGCCCGCAACCCAGTCGCAGGAGATGACCGACCCCGAACTCGTGCTCGATATCGGGATCATCGAGTTCGCCCCCGGCATACCGGAAAGCGAAGGCGAGATCGAAAAGGCCCTGATCGTCCCGGAAGTCCGGCGCGCCGAGTCGCGGTTCATCGCCTATCACCTGCGCAACACACTGGAGCAGACGGGCAACTGGGGTGCGGTGCGCGTCACTCCGGAGCAGTCGAAGGCCGTGGACCTCACGATTTGGGGCGAGATTCTGCTGTCCGACGGGGAGACGCTGCAGGTCAGGGTTACCGCACGGGACGCAACCGGCACGCTCTGGCTCGACGAGGAGTATGACGACAACGCAAGCAAATTCTCCTATCGACAGACGCGGGAAGACCCCTTCCAGGACATCTACAACGCCGTGGCCAACGATCTGCTGGCCTATCGCGACAAGCTGGCCGCGGACGAACTGCGCAATATCCGCACGGTGGCCGCGCTGGAGTTCGCGTCGAGTCTGTCTCCCGAGTCCTTCGAAGGCTATCTGCGCCGCTCAGGCGACCGGGTATCGGTCCTGCAGGTCCCCGCCGACGGGGATCCCATGGTTCAGCGCATCGACCGCATCAAGGAGCGCGAGTTCCTGTTTGTCGACACCCTCGATGACTATTACGACCGCTTCTACCGCGAGATGGCGGCGCCCTACCGTGACTGGCGCCAGTACACCTACGACGAAGCGGTCCGTCTGCGCCAGATGGAAGCGCAGTCCCGCAAGCGACTCCTGACCGGCATCGCGCTGGTTGCGGGCGGTCTCGCGGCCGGCGCGCGCAGCGAAACCTACGCGGGCCAGGTTGCCGCGGCAGGCGCCGCGGTCGGCGGCATTGGCGCAATCCGCAGCGGTCTTGAACGACGCCGGGACGCCGAGGTCCACGCCGCATCACTGCGCGAGTTGAGTGAATCGATGGGGCAGGAGATTACGCCGATCGTGCTGGACGTCGAGGGCCGGACGGTGGAGTTGAAGGGCACAGCCGACAACCAGTACGGCAAGTGGCGCCGAATCCTGAAGGACATCTACCAGCGCGACAACGCGCAGATTGCCGAGTAGTCGGGACAGACCTGTCGGAGAGCCGTCTTGGAACCACGCCAAACGCTGCTGGATCACATCACCTTGCAGGAACAACTGCAGGTCGCGGACGCGTTCGAGCTGTGGACAGGTACCGACAGCGACGACGGAAGCCGGTTCACGGTCTCCATTTTGTCGGCCGGAAGCGGCCGTGCTGACGAGATCGGCGGCCGGGTCGCGGCCGCGTCGGCGCTCGTCCATCCGGCGCTGCTGCGGACGGTCGAACACGGCTTCGAGGGGGAGGCACTGGTCCTCGCAGCCTCCGTTCCAGCGGGGTTCGGCCCCCTGCCGGACGGACAACTCTCCCAGGAGCGCGCGTGGACCCTGCTCTCGCAGATCATCGACGCGCTCGATTACGCCCACGCGCTCGGCTTTCCCCACGGGCGTCTGGGGCCCGCCAGCCTGCTCGCCAACCGCGCCGATGAAGTCCGGCTGGTGAATCACGGCCTGTGGGTGCAGCCGAACCTGACTCCGCACGCCAGCCCCCAGCAGGAGGACGCCCGCGAGCCGACGGTTGCGGACGACATCTACGCGCTCGGCGCCCTTGCCTTCGAGTGGCTGACTGGCGAGACCTGGCACCCGAACGGCAGCTTCCCGCAACCTTCGTCCATCTCGCCAACGGTGCAGGCGACCGTGCTCGCGATGCTGAGCGCGGCGCCGTACGATCGCCCCCGGAACGTCGCGGAAATCCGCGCGCTGCTCAGCAACGAACTGGGCAATGCCGTCGAACTTGCGCCGATCTCCGCCTCCGCTCCGATCCGGCAGCCGGCGATACAGACCAACGGGGCCGCCAGTGAACCGGTGCCCGCGGCGCTCGTGCCGACGGAAGGGCGCACCGTGTCGCTGGGTCTTGCACTCGGGATGTTTGCGGTGCTCCTTGCCGCAGTCGCGCTCGTCATTTTTCTGCCAGGTGAGTCCGACGCCCCACCCCCCGCGATCGTGGTACGCCCGGCCGCACCCGAGCCGACGCCCGGCGCGCCACAGGCACCTGCCGCACCCACGCCCGCGCCCATGGAAGTGGCCCGCCTCGAAGCACTGCGCAACGAAGCGAACGAAGCGGCGCAGGCGCTGCTGCGGGTGCTGGTGGAACTCGAAGATGCAGGGGCGCTGTCCTGGGCACACGATGACTACGATCGCATCACCCGCGAGAGCGAGGAAGGCGACGCTCTCTTCCGGGATGACGATGTCGCCGGCGCGTTGGACGTCTATACGAGGCTGAGGGAGGAAGCGGCGACCATCTACGATACGCGCTTCGATGTCGCCGAGCGCAACAAGGCATCCGGCCGGGCCGCGTTCGACGCGGGCGACTTCGAACAAGCGATCCGGCACCTTGCGCTTGCGCAACAGATCGACGCGGGCGACGCTGCCAACGCCGATCTGCTCGACCGTGCAACCGGCCTCGAAGATGTCCTCAACCTGCTCGCAGGCGGCAACGCACTCGAAGCGTCAGGACAACTCGAGGACGCTCTCTTCGAATATGAGAAGGCGCAGGCGCTCGACGCGCAGTGGCCGGCTGCCACGGAAGCGATTGCCCGGGTGTCCACCGCGATCACCGACCGAAATTTCGCGGCCCGCATGAGTGAGGGGTTCGCGGCCATCGAGCGCCGTGAGTTCAGTGCCGCGAGGGCCGCGTTCGAGAGCGCGCGCTCGGTCAAACCGGACTCTGCCGAGGTGCAGGATGGCCTGTCGCAGGCTGCCTTCGCCGAACGGATGGTCGAGCTGAACGATCTCGACGCAACCGCCCGCGAGCACGCCGCCGCGGAGAACTGGGATGCCGTGCGGGCAACCTATGAAGCGATGCTCGCGCTCGACCCCAGCCTTGTACTCGCCACCGAAGGCCGGGAGAGCGCAATCGAACGCCAGCAACTCGAAGCGGATATCACCCGCTATCTGCAGAGCCCCCTGCTCCTGACCGCCGAGGCCGAGTACACGCAGGCGAAGCGCCTCGTCGGCAAGGCCAGCCGACTTGCGGCAAAAGGCGGCAGGCTCTCTGCACAGATCATCGAGCTCAGCACGCAGCTCACCCAGGCACGCATCCCCGTCAATCTCGAGGTGCGCAGCGACAATCTGACCGAACTGACCGTGGCGAGCGTGGGCGCCCTCGGCAGAATCACCTCACGGGAGCTGGAGTTGTATCCGGGCGTCTACACGATCGTGGGCAAACGGCGCGGCTACAAGGATGTGTCGGCGCGCGTCACCCTGCTCGCCGGCTCCGACCCCGAGCCCGTTTTCGTGAGCTGTTCCGAGAAGATCTGAGCCAATGAACGACGGTGTCAAAGATGATCTGACGATCGAGCCGATTGCCTTCGTCAGGGCAACAGGCGCAACCACCCGGAGCCCGTGGTTCAAACCGCTGCCGGTCGCGGTTGGCGTCGTGGCCCTTGGCCTCGCCACGCTCGTGTTCTTGATGTTGAGCGCCAAGGCGGTCCGGATCGAACTGACGCCGGCACCCGACACGGTCGAGATCACCCGGGGCTTCAGCTACGAACTGGGCGGCAGGCGGCTGATGCTGCCCGGCGGGTACAGCTTTCGCGCGACCGCGGCAGGCCACGAAGTGCTCGAAGCTGATTTCGAGGTGGGCGACGCCGCAGACCAGACGGTAGCGTATACGTTCACGCGCCTGCCGGGCATCCTGACGTTGCGTTCCGAACCCGTAGTCGGCGCGGAGGTGTTCGTCGACCAGAAAAACGTCGGCATCACGCCTCTCACAATGGACGCGATCGCGCCCGGTCTCCACGACGTCTCCGTGCGCGCACCACGCTACCTGCCCTACGACACCGAAATCGACATCGAAGGGATGCGCGTGGAGCAGACACTCGATGTGAACCTCGCGCCCGGCTGGAGCAACTTCGCGTTCGAGAGCACGCCTCCCGGGGCAGATATCCTGGTCGACGACGACGTGGTCGGGACGACGCCGATGGTGGTCGAACTGATGGCAGGCCGACATTCGGTCGCCCTGCGCAAGGCCGGCTACAAGCACTGGTCGAGCGAATACACAGCGCGCGCGGGCGATGACGAGACCGTCCCCAATGTGACGCTGATCGTGGCCGATGGCACCGCATCGATCCGCTCCCAACCGGCGGGCGCCAACGTTCGCATCAACGACGCCTATCGCGGCCAGACGCCGCTCGATCTCGTTCTCGCGCCAGGTGCGGACTACCGCCTGGAGCTCTCGAGGGCCGGCTACGAGAAGGTCTCGCGACGCTTCGCCATCGTTCCCGAGAACGACATGCTGCTGAACCTCCGGCTTGCGCCGGTCGTCGGCACCATCAACCTCCTCGCCGAGCCTGCCGGCGCACAACTGACGATCGACGGCGCGCCTCGTGCGCTCCCGACAACCGGCTCCCTGCGCCTGTCACTGCCCGCGAAGGAACACACGCTCCGCCTCAGCCTCGAGGGCTACGCGCCTTACGAAGCCGTGGTGACACCCCGGCCCGGTCTTGCGCAGCAGCTCATCGTCAACCTCAAGACCGAAGCGGAGGCCAAGGCCGCACGGATTCCGCAGCAGATTACATCGGCGCTCGGGCAGGAGCTGCGTCTCGTGCTGCCGGGTTCGCTCAGGATGGGCGCTGGTCGCAGAGAACCGGGCCGGCGTGCCAACGAGATCCAGAAAGACGTGGTCCTGACGCGCGCGTTCTATATTGGCGTCACCGAGGTCACGAACGATCAGTTCGCAAAGTTCGATCCCAATCACGACTCCGGAGCCATCGGGCGCTCCCTGCTCAGCCAGGGCGAGCGCCCGGTCGTGAATCTCTCGTGGGACCAGGCCGTGCGTTTCTGCAACTGGCTCTCCGAGAACGAGGAACTGTCACCGGCCTATGAGCGCAACCGCGACGGGCAATGGGTACTGGCCTCCCCCGCCACCACCGGTTACCGACTGCCCACGGAGGCGGAATGGGCATTCAGCGCACGCTACGCGGGCCCAACGTCACGATTCCCGTGGGGCGATACCATGCCGCCGCCGGCAAACAGCGCCAACTACGCCGACGAAACTGCCGCGGGCATGGTCCCGTATCACATCGTCGGCTACACCGACACATTCCGCGGCCCGGCCCCGGCCGCCAGCTTCGATGCCAATCCGCTAGGGCTGCACGACCTCGCCGGCAACGTCGCGGAGTGGATCCACGACTACTACAGCGCCGATCGCGTGCGGGAACCGCTGACCAATCCCCGCGGCCCGGAGGCCGGAGAGTTTCACGTCATTCGCGGTTCGAGTTTCATGCACGGCCGGTTCAGCGAGCTGCGCTGGACCTACCGCGACTACGGCGCGGAACCCCGACCAGACGTGGGCTTCCGTATTGCGAGGTACGTCGAATGAAACGCCAAATATCGCTCGCCATGCTTATCGCGCTGATCGCGCTGACGGCCCACGCGGGTGAAGACGCCACACCCCCGCCTGAATCACCCCCCGAAACGCTCGAAGCGGCTTCGGACAGGACGGTTGAGGAGGCTGACGAGGAAGACACCAGTGACCCGTCCGACGACAGCCGGGCACCCGGGACATTTGTTGCGAGTGAACAGATCAGGGTCGACAACGCCCTGCCGCTCCCCGTCGATATCTGAGGACCGAATGCCTTGAAGAACCAGTTGCCAGTCGAGTTCATCTATCAGATCTTCTCGCTCATCATCGCCATCATCATCGTGCACGGCATCTATGTCGGTGTGGTCCGGCCCTCCGCCAGAGAGGTGCTGGAAGAGCAGGCGGTCCAGATCAACAGCAATCCGAATTACGTGCCCGAGCGATCGGCCTTCGTAGTGATCAAAGACTACGAGCAGGAAGCCTGTTTCATTCTGATGCTCTGGGCGATGTCGCTGATGGGCTACAAGGCCCTCGTCACCCTGCGGGAGCGCAGAGTCCTGCAAATCGACCTGATCCCGGTCAGTCAGGGGACCAGCATCCTGCCGGAGGACGCGCGGGAGTATTCGCGTCCGGTGCAGGCCCTGCCGACGGAGGAGCAACGTTTCCTGTTGCCAAGAGCCCTCCTGACGGCGCTGCACCGATTCCGATCAACGCGCAACATCCAGGATGTCTCCAACTCGATCCGCGCGACGTGTGAATCAGAGAATGAGCGGCTCGACTCCGAGCTCTCGCTGATCCGGTACATCGCCTGGGCCATCCCTTCGATCGGATTCCTCGGCACGGTGCGAGGGATCGGCCAGGCACTCGCGCAGGCACACCAGGCAGCACAGGGTGACATCGCGGGCGTGACCCAAAGCCTCGGCGTCGCGTTCAACTCAACGTTCGTCGCACTGCTGATCAGCATCATTGTGATGTTCCTCGTGTATCAGCTGCAGTTGGCCCAGGAACGACTTGTCCTGGATGCTGAAAGCTACTGCGACACGAACCTCATTCAGCACCTGCAGAGCTGACGCAGACAGGAGACCGGCCATGTCCTTTGCGGTGATAGAGCTCAACGACACGGGGGTTCTCGTGTCACTCGACGGTGACGTACTCGCACGCAGTCCGGGTTTCGCGGTGCTCGACGGGGAGCGCCTCATGACGGGCGCCGAGGCGTACGGCTGCGCGCGTCTGCTCCCCCGCTGGACGAACAACCGTTTCTGGCATCAGCTCAGTACCGAACCGATCCCCGCGGCCACGCCCGCCCTGCGCCATCACGCCGACCTGGCCTTTGCCCACCTCGAGGCGATCTGGGCCGACCTCAAGGGGCACGCGGGCTCCACCGTATTCGCGGTGCCGCCCTACTACAGCCGCGAGCAACTTGGGTTGCTGCTCGGGATGGCAGGAGAAGCCGGAATGCCTGTCGACGGCGTTGTCGACAGTGCGGTGGCCGCTGCTGCGGGACAATCACTGACCAATACCGCCTTCGTGCTCGACATCTATCTGCACTGCATGACGCTGACGCAACTCGGCGCGAGCGTGCAGCTGACGCGGACCGACGCCGTGACCGTTTCGGACGTCGGCATCTTCACCCTGTGGGATCGCTGGGCCAACATTGTTGCCAACCAGTTCATTCAGACCACCCGGTACGACCCGCTGCACCAGGCCGACAGCGAGCAGGCCCTGTACAACCAGATTCCGGAATGGATCGCGGTCAACGACGGACAGCTGAACCAGTTCGACCTGGTGACCGCGAGCGGTACTCCAAGCGTCCAGGTGACGCGCGATCAGCTGCTCACCGCCTGCAGCGCCATCTACCCGCAAATTGTCCAGACGCTCAGGGCCCGACTGACGCAAGGCGAACGTGCGAGCATCTTCCTGACACATCGACTGAGGGGCTTCCCCGGGCTGCGTGACGCGCTCGCACTCATCGACGGAGTCAGCGTCGCCGAACTGCCTGAGTCTGCGGTGAACGAATCGGTTCGGGGATACGCCGACACCATCACGGGCCGCGAAACGGTTGCCCACGTCGTCACGCTGCCGGTCAAGGCAAGCCCGCCAGAGACCGAGACCAGCGCGAGCGCCACCCCGACCCACCTCTTGCTTGGGTCACGGGCAGTCGCGATCGGCAGCGCCTTTCGCCTCGACGGCGACCTGAGCGGCGGCCTGCGTACGGGTTCCGACCCGGTCTGCACCTTGTATACGGACGGGCAGACAGTCCGCATTGATCCTCACCGTGAAGGCATCACCGTCAATGGCAGCAGCCCGCCGGGCGGCACCGCGCTTGCGACCGGCGACACGCTCCGCGTTGCCGACACCGACCTGACGCTCATTTCGGTGACCTGAGACCGTGGCCCGCAAGCGCGACACAACGGCGTTTTCGCTCGCCTTTCTCGACATCATGTCGTGCGGCTTCGGCGCCATCATTCTGGTATTCATCGTCATTCACTATTCGCAGGAAACGGAACCACAGGACGTCTCCGCGGAAATGATGGCGATCATCAGCAAGCTGAACCTCGAAATCGAGGTTGGCACGCGCGAGCTCCGCCAGGTGCAGATCAACCTCGAAGACACCGAGGAGCGGGTACGGACCAACCAGGACGAAGCGCTCGCGATCATCAACACGCTGCGAGACCTCGAAGACGAGATCGATCAGATCGTGAACGTCGACCTCGACAAGGACCAGGCGATCGCGGCACTCAAGACCGAACTGCTCGAACTCGAACTCGAAACCGACCGGCTCGAGGCCAGTCTCGAGACCCCCGGGTCAAGCGGCGAGTCCCTCGAGCAGATCAAGGGACAGGGGGACCGTCAGTATCTGACCGGGCTGAAGATGGGCGGACAGCACATCCTGATCCTAGTCGATGCGTCGGCGAGCATGCTGGCCAATGACCCGACCAACGCGCTCATCCGCCGCAACCTCGATGACTCGACGAAACGTCGCTCGGACAAGTGGCAACGGGCCATCAAGACGGTCGACTGGATCACCGCGAACATGCCGGGCGATATCGCCTTCCAGATTTATACATTCAATACCGAGGCAACCCCGCTCATCCCAGGCACTGACCGCGAATGGCAGGTCACCGAAGACGAAGGCCCGCTGAAGAAGGCGCTCGAAAACCTGCGCCTTGTCGTGCCGAGGGACGGGACCTCGCTGCACAACGCCTTCAAAGTGGCGCATCAGTTCCGGCCCCGGCCTGACAACATCTTCCTGATCGTCGACGGCCTGCCCACGATGGCCGAGACGAAAGGCCGCGCGACCGTGATCTATCCACGGGAACGCATGCGGATCTTCAACGACGCCCTGCTGCAACTCCCGGACGGCGTGCCGGTCAACACCATCCTGTTCCCGATGGAAGGCGACCCTGACGCAACTCCCGCCTACTGGGTGATGGCGTACAACACCGGCGGAGCGCTCCTCTCCCCGTCTTCGGACTGGCCCTGATGGCAAAGATGCGCCTGCGCCGCGAAGTGGAAGGGATGAGCCTGTCCTTCCTGGACGTGATTTCCTGCGGATTCGGCGCGCTGATCCTCATGCTGGTGCTGACCAAGGTGTTCGAGCCCGTGCTCTTCGAAGACACGGAGCCGCTCGAAGGCCAGCTCGTTTCGTTGCAGGCCAAGGCCGAGGAGATCCGCGACCGGATCAGGGAGACCAATCGCGACCTGATCCGCGCGGTGGATCAGGACCGCACCGAGCTCGACCGGATCAACCAACTGCGGCGAAATCTCGCCAACCTGCAGGCACGCTTCGCCGAGGCACGCAACAAGAGCACGGTGAGCGTGACGATCGAACGCGAGCTCTATCAGGCAAAACAGTCGCTCACGGAAGAAATGCAGCGGCTGCTTAAGGAGTACGAGAAGGACACCGACGACACGACGGTCGGCGGCATTCCCGTCGACAGCGAGTACGTCGTGTTCATCATCGACACGTCAGGCAGCATGCACGACAGCGGCGCCTGGGCGCTCGTGCTGCAGAAGATCTCCGAGACCCTGGACGTCTACCCGAACATCAAGGGTATCCAGGTCATGAACGACAACGGCGTCTACATGTTCAAGACCTCGCGGGGACAGTGGATGCAGGACACGCCCACCCGCCGTCGGGCCATTCTGGATCGGCTGCGCGACTGGCGCGCGGTGTCACCTTCGAACCCGGTTGGCGGCATCAACGAAGCCATCAGCCGCTACTACCGTCCCGGCATCAGGATGAGCCTCTACGTGTTCGGTGACGAACTGGACGGTCGCACGAACATTCAACGGGTCGTTGATCAGGTTGATCGCATCAATCAGCCGGACGCCAAGGGCGACCGCCTCGTGCGGATTCACGCGGTGGCGTTCCCGGTGATGGTGAGCGGCAATCACGGCCCGCCGGATTCGGGGATTGCGTTCGCCAAGCTCATGCGCATTCTGTGCGAACGCAACGGTGGCACATTCGTCGGGTTGAACGCCTATCGCTCGGTCTTCTGAACGAGAACAGCGCCCAGGCAGGCCGCTACGGACGCATCACAACCGCGTACCCGACCTCAACCGATTCGCCGGCAGGCACGGTCACTAAATAGCTGAGGCCGCGGCCGGGCTCACGCCGCGACTTCTTCGACTCACGCAGCAGTTCCCAACTCCCGGGAATCCGCTCTTCCAGGGTCACCCGCTCGCGTCGCTCGCCTCTGTTCTGAACTGTGAGCGTGACTTCCGCTTCAAACGCCTGGCCGCGATCCATTCGATGACCAACCTGGGTGCGAACAACCTGCACGTTGAAGGCCTGACCGGTCTCGACAACCACCTCTTCGCCAACCGGAACCCTGTCGATCTGCGCGCTGCCAATGAACATCCGCGCGTCCTCTCCTTCGCGATAGACACTGACGGTCCCCCGCGCCAGCGCGCGGTGCGCGTTCTCGAACGCGTAAGCCACCATGACGTTGACAGGGTTCCGGGACTCGCGTGCCCCCATCTGGACGAAGCCCCGCGCCACCAGACGTCGCTCGAGATTCACCGTCCGTGCCGGGAAAAGCCGCAGGTGCTTCGCTTCTTTGCGCAGGAGCGACGTCGCATGGGGTACCTTGAAGGCATAGAGGTCACGGCCTACCGACCGTGGCGCGGCCATGTCAGCAGCGGCCCGCTCCATCATGAACTGCGGCTGGGGCGCGCGCGGTGTGGGCATCAGCGGCGCTGCAACGTCACCGGCGACGAGCGTTAGCCTGGCATCGAGATAGTCGGCACCGCTGTCGTTGGTCACGTTCGCCCACCCGGTCAGCTCCGCTGCATCCCTGCGGCCAAGCACAAGTTCATAGTCGGCGTTCCAGCTGAGGCCCCTCGAGAGATAGCGGGCTGTCAGAACCCGCGACTCAGTCTTCTCGTTGGTTGCGAGCCACAGCAGTGTCGGCGTTGCCTTCAGTTCTTTCGGCAGGTAGGCAAGCGAAATCGTGCCTTCCGGCCCTATCTCGATCTCGTCACCGAACTGCACGATCTCGGGGTCGGCGGAGAGCAGGATGCCCTCACGCAACACTTTCTCGTAGCGCCCGCCAGCCGAGACGCTCCGCGAGTACTTCAGCTTGCGGCCGAGAAAACGCGAGAGTATCGAACTCTTGCCGAGCAGGTCATAGCGGAAGTTCTGCTCGACGACGGAGAGTTTGTCTGCTTCGAGGCTGGCCGAGCCCGCATGCAGCTTCGCGGCAATCCCCGGAAACTGGAGCTCCAGCAGCCCGCTCGGCAACACGCCCTCGCGGGTGTCGGTGACAAGCCCAAGGTCCGTGTCGTAGACGACCACCGAGAGCGCGCGACGCTGATCAACCCCAACCGAGATTTCCTGCGCAACTTCCGCTGCCGAAATCCAGCCAGCCACGCATGCGAGCAACGCCGCACTGATCAGTCGCGCTGCCATCGCTTCGCATCCAAACCCTTGAACCCGCATTGTGACAGACTGCGCCAGGGTTGCACCGGCAAAACCGCGATTTGGCAGCGGCACTCAGGAGCCCGTGATCAGTCAGACCTGGCACATCATCGTCAATGATCGTCCGGCGCGCGTCACAGGAGATGCGGATGATCCCCTCGTCTTTGCGCTGCGCAACGAACTGGGGCTGGTGGCAACGCGCCTCGGCTGCGGGCTCGAACAGTGCGGCGCGTGCCGGGTCCAGATCGACGGCGAGCTTGCCTGGTCGTGCACGACGACGCTCGGTGACGTCAAGGGCCGGCAGGTCACCACGCTGGAAGGTCTGGCGGACGATCCGCTCATGACGGCCCTGCGTGAAGCGTTTGCACGACGGAATGCCGCACAGTGTGGCTACTGCACGAGTGGGGTCCTGATGGCGGCACACACCCTTCTCGTTGGCCGACGCGGCTGGACACGCGGCGAACTTGCCGATGCCCTCGAAGGGCAGCTCTGCAGGTGTGGCGCGCAACACAGGATGCTCGCGGCAATCCTGGCGGCAGACGCAGATGGCTGAGCTGCCCTGGTCACTGCAACGCACGCCGTCGCTCGACGCGTGGCTCCGGTTTACCGGGGACGGTCGGGTGGTTGTCCGCACGGGCAAAGTTGAACTCGGTCAGGGCATCTCGACCGCGGTCGCGAGTATTGCCGCGTTCGAACTGGACATCCCGATCGAGCGGGTCGACGTTGAAACCGGCAGTACCGAGGGTGTCCCGAACGAGGGGATCACCGCGGGCAGCATGTCCATCCAGATGACCGGGGCGACGATGCGCCAGGCATGCGCGGAGGTGCGCCAGCTTGCACTCAACCGCGCCGCGCTGCGCCTCGGGGTGGACGTGGCAGACCTGACCATCGGAAACGGGCAGGTGCTGCCACGAGACGGTACGAACGAACCCGTCAGCTACGCGGATCTCTTCTCTGACGGAATCGGTGCCGACGCCGGTGGCAACGCGGCACCCCGCCCGGCTACCCCGTCGCCCACCGTGCAGCGTATCGACCTACCCGCCAAACTCAGCGGGGCACGCGCGTTTCTGCAGGACGAGATCGAAGGTAACGTGCTGCACGCGCGCGTCGTTCGCCCGAGAACACCCGGCCTGCCCATCGTGAGCAGTAACGCGGACCCGGTATTGGCGCTGCCGCATGTGGTGCAGGTTGTGCGCGATGGTCACTTCGTCGCCGTCCTGGCAGAAACCGAGCCAGTCGCGGTGCGCGCAGCGGAATTGCTGAGGCAGCACACGGTCTGGGCTGAAGAGCCCCCACTGCCACCGGCAACACCGGAACTGTTGTGCGCAAGCGTGACCGACAGCCTGTTGATTGGCAGCGACGGCGCACCAACCGACGAGCCGATTCCTCCGCGCCTGTCCGACGAGGCCACCCTTCGCGCCGGGTACTGGAAGCCCTACCACCTCCACGGGTCCATCGCTCCGAGCGCCGCCCTCGCCCGCTGGGACGGTGACCAGCTCACGGTCTGGAGCCATGCCCAGGGTCCTTTCCTGTTGCGCGGCGCAATCGCCGAAGCGCTGGATCTGCCCGCGGGAACGGTCACGGTTCACCACGGTGAGAACGCGGGCTGCTACGGGCACAACGGCGCGGATGACGCCGCCTTCGATGCGGCCCTCGCAGCGCGCGTCGTGCCCGGGCGCAAGGTGCTCCTGAAGTACTCCCGCGCGGATGAACACCTGAACGAACCGCTGTCGCCGGCAACGCATCTCGAACTTGCCGCGCGGATGGATGGCGACCGCATCACCGACTGGCATGCGGATGTCTACAGCGAGACCCACTCCGGCAGGCCCGCTCCGGGCCAGCAGGGTTCGAACCTGAGAGCGGCATGGGACCTGTCACCCCCACGCGAACAGCCGCCGGTTCGACCCGGGCGGGGCCCCCACGGCGGCATCCACAGGAACGCCGACCCGTACTACACCTTCCCGAACCGCCGCGTGGTCAAACATCTCGCCGCGCCGCGCGTCCGGACCTCGTCAACCCGCGGGCTTGGCGCATTCGCCAATGTGTTCGCGATCGAATCCTTCATCGACGAACTCGCAGCAGCGGCCGGTGTCGACCCGGTCGCGCTGCGACTCGCTCATCTCGACGACCAACGGGCCCGGGAAGTTGTCTCGCGGGCAGGCAGGATTCGCTCCGACTGGCTCGCTGAAGGCGGACCCGGTGCCGGAGTTGGCCTCGCATTCGCTCGGTACAAGAACGTCCAGACGTACTGCGCAGTCGTCGTGCGCCTGCAGGTTGACGGCGAAACCGCAGCCATCCGGTTGCGCGACGCCGCAATCGTCGCAGACGCCGGCAGGGTTGTTGACCCCGACGGTCTTGCCCACCAACTCGAAGGCGCATTCGTGCAGGCTGCGAGTTGGACCCTGATGGAGTCGGTGAGCTTCGATGCCGGGGGCCGCACCACGACGGACTGGGAGACCTATCCCATTTTGCGTTTCGCTGACGTCCCTGACATCAGCGTCGACGTGCTGGACCGCCCCGACACCCCGTCCCTCGGCGCAGGTGAGGCCGCGACCGGCCCGACCCCCGCCGCCATCGCAAACGCGATTGCGGTTGCCGCCGGTATCCGGGCGCGCTCGATTCCGTTCACGCCGGAGACCCTGCGCGAGGCGGCCGCGGAATAACCGCGACCGGCGTCGGTTGTGCCGCACGGGGCGACCCATTACGCTTGTCGCGTCATCTACCAGGGAGAGCAGCTTTGGCACAGCCGTCTTTTGATCGGGCCACCCAGGACGTCGGCAATATCCTGGCGCTTGAACACGTTAACGTCACGGTGCCGGATCAGGCCGAGGCAACCTTCTTCTACGTCAACGGACTGGGGTTCACCCGGGATCCATACATCGACTTTGGCCCATTCAACGTCTGGATCAACGTTGGCGCGCAGCAGTTCCACCTGCCAACGCGCGACCCTCAGGTCGTGCGCGGCCACGTTGCCGTGGTCGTACCGGACCTGGATGAACTGGAGAAACGCCTTTCCCGGATCGCAGGACGGTTCAAGGACACCGCATTCAGCGTGAAACGTCGCAAGCAACACATCGACGTCGTCTGCCCCTGGGGCAACAGGATCAAGTGTTTCGGACCAGGCAATTTTGGCCAGATGAAACTTGGTATGCCTTACGTCGAGTTTGACGCACCGCCCAAGACCGCACGCGGGATCGCCCGTTTCTACAACGAGGTGATGGACGCGCCTGCCTGGGTCGAGAAACAGAAGAGAGGTGACGTGTGCGTCGTCAGCGTCGGCCAACAGCAGACGCTCCGTTTCAAAGAGACCAAGCGCCCACAGGCGAGCTACGACGGTCACCACATCGCGATCTATGTGGTGAACTTCTCCGCTCCGCACAAGTACCTGAAGCGCAACAGGCTCATCACCGAAGAATCGGACAATCATCAGTACCGCTTCCAGACGATCGTCGACCCGAAGAACGGCGAACCGCTCTTCGAGATCGAGCACGAGGTGCGCTCGCTGTTTCATCCGATGTATGAACGCAACCTCATCAACCGCAACGCGTCACAGTCGTTCTTCGGCTACCAGCAGGGCCGCGACGCGTTCGTGCCCTGACGCCCGACTGACGCGCATTTCAGATGGCTGACCACCGCCGGGCCTTCGGGCTCAGGATTCTCAACGCCTCGCATCGCGATATCGCCCGCCTGAAACGTGAGGGCCACGTTGCCGAGATTCACGGCAACCGCTTCTGGAACAGCAGTTTCCTGATCATGGACTACCTGCGCCGGCATCCGTTCAGGAAGCGTGTGCGCGTCCTGGAGGTTGGCTGCGGGTGGGGGCTTCTGGGCATGTATTGCGCCAGGCGTTTCGATGCACGGGTGACAGGAATCGATGCTGACGGCGCTGTTGGCGCCTATCTCGACCTGCATGCCGAACTGAACGGCGTGAAGATGGCGTTCGAGCGCAAACGCTTCTCGCAGCTGACGGTCGACTACCTCAGTCAGTTCGACGTACTGCTCGGCGCCGACATCTGTTTCTGGGACGAACTGACCCCGGAACTCTTCAACATGATCCGTCGCGCCAGACGCGCGGGCATCAGCAAGGTCATGATTGCTGATCCCTGCCGGTCCCCGTTCGAGGAACTGGCCGATCGCTGTGATGACGCCTTCGACTCGGTCGAGCGCGTGGAGAAGTGGCTCAAAACTCCCGTTCGGGCGTCGGGAGAGATCCTGATCGTCGACTTCTGAAGCGGTTCTGCGCCCGGCTTCGGTCAGCGCCGCGGCATGTTGTCACCGGTGATCGGCACGAAACGCACCGGGATCGTACTTCGCGTTGACGACCCATTGTCGGCATCGCGCGTCATGACGATCAGCTCCTGGGTCTCGTGCTGGCCGCCAACCGGCATGACCAGACGTCCGCCGGGTTTGAGCTGGTCGATCAGCGCCTGGGGAATCTCGATGCCGGCGGCGGTCACGATCACCGCATCATAGGGCGCGTGTTCAGGCCACCCCAAGCACGCCGTCGCCCGAGCGGACGTGCACGTTGTCGTAGCCGAGCGTCGCGAGCCGTTCGCGGGCCTGCTCGGCGAGGACCGCGACGATCTCGACGGTATACACGCTCGCGACGAGTTCACCGAGTACCGCGGCCTGATAGCCGGATCCCGTACCGAGTTCGAGGACCCGCGCGTCGCTGTCTGCTTCGAGCAGGTCCGTCATGAGCGCGACGATGAATGGCTGCGAGATCGTCTGACCGCGGCCGATCGGCAGCGGGTGATTGCGATATGCCGAGTCGCGTACCTCCTCCGGTACGAACGCGTGTCGGGGCACGGCCCTCAGCGCGGCGAGGACTTCAGCCGATGCAGACGGAAGTCCGGTCCACCCCGCCGAACGGCGATAGTCGTCCTGAATCTCTTCGAGCATGGATTCCCGCATCGTCTTCCAGTCCTTGTCGTCCGTTGCGCCGCACGCGGGCTGGGTCACGCCGAGCATTGCCAGGAGCAACCAACGCCCGACCAGGCCGGCTCGCATGCCCACCAGGTTGACCCTGCCCGCAACCCCGATCCGGCTCCCACTCCTCATCTTGACCTCATGCTCCGCCCGCCATGTATCATCTGCCGACCCCAAGGCTCGCGGCAAGTACATGATCGTATCCACCACTCCACAGCTCCAGGGTTATCGCATCGTAGGCTACCTCGGCATCGTCACTGGCGAGGCGATCCTCGGTGCAAACATCTTCCGGGACATGTTCGCGGCCATTCGGGACGTCGTCGGAGGACGTTCAGCATCGTATGAAAGAGAACTGTCCAAAGCCCGCGAACTGGCGCTCGAAGACCTGACGTACTGGGCCGAAGACCTCGGCGCAAACGCCGTGGTGGGCGTCGATCTCGACTATGAGAGCTTCGGTCAGTCAAACGGCATGATGATGGTCAGTGCAACCGGGACGGCCGTCGTCGTAGAACTGGAGAAAAACGATGAGTGATGAAATGGGCCTCTTCGAGGCGATGTACAACTGTCGCGCGATGCGACGCCTCGATACGCGCGAGGTACCGGAAGAGGATCTCGTCAAACTCGTTGACGCGGCCAATCAGGCGCCCAGCGGCTCCAACATGCAGGGGGCCCGCTGGCTGATCGTGCGCGACCCGGAACAGCGGCAACGCCTGGCCGATCTGAACCGGCGTGGCGTCGAGGCATACATCGGACCTCAGACCGGCCGGCCGGACGCGCTGCCGCATCAAAGCGCGGACAAGCGTGCCCGCATGCTGAAGTCGGTCGTCTGGCAGATGGAGCACATGCACGAGCTTCCCGCACTCATCATTGCGTGTATGGAGTTCGGGCAGCCTGTCGACGCTGCAACGATGGCGCGCGGCGGTGGTTCGATCTGGCCAGGGATACAGAATCTGCTGCTGGCCGCACGCGCGCTGGGACTCGGTGCGACCCCCACCACGCTGGCCCTGGGCGACCGCGAGGCTGTCGCCGGGGTCCTGAATCTGCCGGACACGATGGGCGCGTTCTGCCTCATCCCCGTCGGCTACCCGCTCGGCAGGTTTGGCCCAGTCACGCGACGGCCGATCGACGAGGTGATGCGCTTCGACCGCTGGAGTTGACTCGGCCCCTCAGGCAGGGACGGAGCCCTCGACCTGGACCCGATGAATCACGCGGGGGTCGTCACCGTGGTCGTGCACCGCGAAGTGAAGCACGGCACGGTTGTCCCACATGACGAGGTCGCCAGTGCGCCAGGCGTGGCGCGCCTGATATTCCTCTCGCACCGAGTGCTCGAAGAGAAACTGGAGCAGAGACCGGCTCTCCGCGCGCGTCCAGCCCCGGAAGCTCCGCATAAACGCTCGACAGACGTAGAGCGATATGCGCCCCGTCTCGTCGTGCACGCGCACAACCGGGTGTTCCGCCTTTGGCGCGGCCTCCGCGTCCGCACCATAGGTCCCCGCCAATCCCGCCGCGCTGTGCAGCGCGGTCAGCCCACTCAACACGTCCTTCAGGCCCTGTGACAGGTCGTTGTACGCAAGTTCCTGGTTGGCGAACGCCGTGTCGCCACCGAGTTCAGGCGCCTCCCGCGCGTAGAGCATCGTCAGCTTCGGCGGCGACTCGTTGTAGGTCATGTCCGAATGCCAGTGCTGGTTGATGTCCCGGCGCTTGCCGTGATTTGACAGCTCGATCACGTCAGGATGGCTCGCCATGCCCGCGTAGGGATGCCGGACGAGTTTGCCCCAGCGGCCCGCGAACGCCATCTGATCGTCCGGTGTCAACTGCTGATCGCGGAAGACCAGCACCTGGTGTTCGCAAAACAGCCGATTGAGTTCCGCATGGTCGGCTTCCGACACGTTACGCACATCGACATCGTGAACCACAGCGCCGAGCGGCGCTGCCCAGCGTGTGCACTTCAGATTTGGCATGGCCACCCTCCCACAGGGTCAATCGCGCCGGGTCGGCCCCAGGAGACCGGTCGCGAGACCGAAGACTACACCCAAGCGGCGCAGCCCGGCGAACGCCCACTGCATGCCCGCCCACCCGTCAGCGTGCTGTGAAAAGGTCTGCCATTCAAAATTTTATCTAATCATTTCAGATAGATAGGGAATGACCCTGATCCGCTTACGGGAGACGCCTGAGCTGTGTCTGAATGCTGGTCGGAACGGTTCATTTTGGCTATTCTTCGCGCCGCTCAATACCCGGAAGTCACGCAATGACCATGCAGAAGACTCCGCTCCTGATGTCCCGCATTCTGGGACGCGGCGCGATGCTCGACCCAAACGAAGAGATCGTCACACTGCAGGAAGACGGAACTCACCGCCAGACGCTCCGTGCGACCTGGGAACGCGCCGCGCAACTCGCCAACTCACTGGCGGAGCACGGAATCAAGCCGGGTGACCGCGTCGCGAGCTTCATGTGGAAGAACTACCGCCACCTGGAGCTGTACCAGGCGGTGCCCTCGATGGGCGCCGTCCTGCACACGCTCAACATTCGTCTGTCAACCACCGATCTGACCTACATCATCAATCACGCGGGCGACCGCGTGATCTTCGTTGACGAGGACCTGCTCGGGCTACTCGCGCCGCTGGTCAACGACATCCCGACCGTCGAACTGATCGTGATCTGCCGGCACGGCGAAGGCGGCGACATCGACTTTGCCAACGTCGTCGAGTACGAGGCCCTCATCGGGGGGCGCCCGACGGTATTCGACTGGCCCGAGATCGACGAAAACTCACCCATGGGCCTCTGCTACACGAGCGGCACGACCGGGAAGCCGAAAGGTGTGATGTACACCAACCGCTCGACGTACCTGCACACCATGGCGCAGGCCATGACAGACGCGATGAACCTCTCTGCCCTCGATGCCGTCTGCGGCATCGTGCCGATGTTCCACGCCATGGGCTGGGGACTGCCCTTCACCGCGTCGATGCTGGGCTGCAAACAGGTCATGCCGCACAAGTACATGGATCCGGAGAAGCTCCTGACCCTCATGATCGACGAGGAAGTCACGATATCCGCCGGAGTACCCACCATCTGGCAGGGCGTTCGCGCGCTGATCGAAGCGAATCCGGGCCGGCATGAGCTGTCCAGCCTCCAGCGCCTGACCTGCGGTGGCTCCGCCCCGCCCGTGTCGATGATGCGCTGGTACTGGGAGACTTTCGGAATCGAGATGATCCAGGGCTGGGGAATGACCGAAACCAATCCGCTGGGCACGCTCTCCCGCAAGGTTGCCAAGCGCTCGCATACGCGACTCACCGAAGATCAGCAGTTCGAGAACATCGCCAAGGCGGGCTTGCCAATGCCCGGCCTCGAAATCGAGATTTTCGATGAGAACTGGCAGGCACAGCCCCACGACGGAGAGTCGGTTGGCGAACTCCTCATTCGCGGGCCCTGGATCTGTGCCGAGTATTTCAACGACCCGCAGCCCGAGAAGTTCCATGACGGCTGGTTGGTGACGGGCGATGTTGCGAAGGTCGACCAGGAGGAATACCTGATCATCGCGGACCGCTCGAAAGACCTCATCAAATCAGGCGGCGAGTGGATCTCGTCGGTCGACCTCGAGAACCACATCGTCTCGATGCCCGGCGTGCAGCAGGCGGCCGTGGTGGCTCAACCGCATCCAAAGTGGGACGAGCGACCGGTTGCGCTGGTCATTCTGAGCGAAGAAGCGGAGATCAGTCCAACCGCGATTGGCGAGCACTGTGCGTCCGTGTTCGCCAAGTGGCAGCTCCCGGACGAGGTGCTGTTCGTGAGTGACATCCCGCTCACCTCGACCGGCAAAATCGACAAGAAGGCCATTCGCGCGTCACTCGAGAGTGACGGTTACCAGCTTCCCGATCTGCGAGCGGCGTCCTGATGACTGAACCCAGGTTCCATGTAGTCGCCGCGACCTCCGACCTCGCGCCGGGAGATCAGATGCACGTCGAACTGGACGGCGAGGACATCCTGCTCTGCAACTATCGCGGCAAGTACTACGCGGTGGGCTACTACTGCACTCACGCGTTCATGCCGCTCGAAGGGGGCTACCTCGAGGACGGCTGCGTCGGTTGTCCGTATCACGGGGCGATGTTCAATCTGTCCGATGGATCGGTCGCCATGCCCCCCGCGAACGGCGGTATCCGGACCTACCCGGTGCGGGTCGAGAACGACACGGTGGCGGTTTCGGCAACGCCCAGCAACGACCCGGACTGAGACGGCACGCGCGCCTGTCCGCGCGGCATGAACCGCCGCCTGACCAGCGTCTGACAACCGCCACCGACCGCGGACCGTCGTCTACACTGAAATGATGATCGGTTCGCCTCGCAACCCGCGTGGGCGCGGGCTCGTGTGCGCCTGCGTCCTGATTTCCTGGCTCACCGGCATCCCCACGGCCGCGCTGGAGATTGGGGCGCCGGGACGTTTCACCTTCGACTCAATCGAAGTCTACGCGACGACAAACGAGGCCGGCACGGTACCGCCACGCGATGCACCGTTCACCCGGGTCGACGCCACCCACGCCAACTTCGGTCTCTCACGGCAGACGATCTAGGTACGGCTGAAGGTCGACAACACGCTTGCGACCATGCGGGGCGCCAACATCGACGATTGGATTCTCGACCTGAGCGCGACGACGTTGAGCGAGGTGCGCCTGTACCACTACGTGGGGAGCGAGCTTCGCGCCACCGACCGCTCCGGCGCGCTCCTGCCGATCAGGGAACGCAGCGTTGCCAAACGGCACCTCGCGTTTCCGCTCTGTCTAGGCGCAGGCCAGAACGAAATCTACCTGCGCATTCGCAGCGACGCGCCCATCGCGTTCTCCGCGGCGCTCGCATCGCGTGGTGCCTACGAGTCGTTCAGCAGCACGCGCAATTTCCTTTCGGGCATGGTGTACGGCGTCATCATCATGCTGATGTACAACGCGCTGGTGTATCTCCTGGTCCGGGAACGCCTGTTCCTCGCGTACTCGTATGCGCTGGCAGCGCT
>PBVL01000186.1 GCA_002728675.1 Gammaproteobacteria bacterium | reverse complement strand
CGACGCCAACAAGACAGTGTCGCCAGGCGGGATGGTGCGCACGGTCCGCGACCCGCTGACCGGTTTCCGGGTTTCATTCAGATACACGTACGACGCGATCCTGCGTCAGCACGAAGATTCGCTCCAGCGCCTTGGGCGCTCCAGTGTCGATAGCCTGACCATCCATGACATCGACTACGGCTATCACGATGACGCGCAGCTCGAGGTGCATCTTCATGAACTGTCGGCGGAGGGCGGCGGCGGCGCGCGCGCCCTGCACGAACTCCGCGACGCCGGGCAGATCAAGGCAATCGGAGCGGGCTGCAATCTCGAATCGAGGAACGCCGACAGTTGGCTGACGCCGAAGCACGAAGACCTGATCGAGCGGATGGCCGATCTTGTCGACCTCGACTTCCTGGTTGTTGCCGGCGGCTACACGCTGCTCGAAACACGCGCCCTGCGCCGCGTGCTGCCGTTGTGCGAGGCGCGCGGCATTGGCGTCATCATCGCAGCACCTTTCGCAAGCGGGTGGCTGGTCGCGCCCGAAACCGCAGGCATGACCTACATGTACGCCGAGCCGCCGGAGGAGATCGTCACGCGCTCGCACGGCATGCAGGCGATCTGCGCGAAGCACAATGTGCCCCTCGCTGCCGCCGCGATTCAGTTCCCGCTCGCGCATCCCTCCGTGGCGGCGGTGATCCCCGGTGCGAAATCGCCAACCGAAGTCCGCCAGAACCAGGCTCATCTTCAGACGCCAGTTCCCAACGCCGTCTGGGACGCCATGCGCAGCGAAGGGCTGCTCGACGACGGAGCCGCGACCCCCAGCTAAACAGGAAACCGACGTGGCCCGAGCGACACTGGTGTTGCTGCTGATGCTCGCTCTCCCCGCGGCCGCACGTACGTTCAACGTCGGCGGCGTTCAGTACCACGAAGCGGGCGATCCGGGCGCGCCGCTCGTCTTTCTCCTGCACGGCACGCCCGGCTCGTCACGCGCCTTCAACCACCTGCTGAACGACGAACGACTGATCGCCGCGAGGCATCTCATTGCGGTGGACCGACCCGGTTTCGGCGCGTCCGCCAGCCTGCCACCGGCACGTTCGTTCGCGGATCAGGTGCCGCTCCTCGATCCGGCGCTGAAACGCAATCGGTCGGACGTGCCCGCGGTCGTCGCCGGGCATTCGTTGGGGGGGTCCATCGCGTATCGGGTGGCCGTCGATCGACCCGAAGCGGTGGGGGCGCTCGTGATCATTTCCTCTTCGCTCTCTCCGCGCCTCGGCAGGCCTCGCTGGTACAACCGTCTCGCGGCCATTCCCGGCGTGCGTTATGTCGTCCCGGCAAACCTGATGCGCGCAAACGACGAGATCATGCCGCTCTCCCGGGAACTCAAAGCAATCGAACCCTCCCTCGCGGCAATCGCCATGCCCGTCACGATCATTCACGGCGCCAGGGACAAGCTCGTCTCGGTGCGGAACCTGAACTTTGCGCAAGAACGCCTGAGCGCCGCGAACCTCACGCTCATCCGCGTACCGAAAGCGGGCCACTTCCTGCTGTGGGAGCAGGCGGAGATCGTCGTTGAGGCATTGCTCGCCACATCACCGAACACCCCCTGTAACGTTGCAGTTCCGGCTGCATCTAAGGAGGAAAGCAAACGACCCAACTGTCAGGAACTCCGCCAATGCAACGCTATCTGCCGTGGATACCCCCGATCTTCGTAACCTTCGTGTTCGTGCAGTCGCTCTTCTTCAAGTTCAGCGGCTCGGAAGAGACCGTCATCATCTTCAACACGATTGCCGACTGGATGGCCGGGCTGCCGTTGCTCGCCGCCATTGCGAAGCCTTTCGGTACGTATGGGGGCAACGTCGTCGGGTTCACCGAGCTTGTCGCGGCAGTCCTCATCCTCGTACCGCGGACGCGCTTCTATGGCGCGCTGCTGGGCTTCGGCGTCATCTCGGGCGCCATCTTCTTCCATCTGTTTAGCCCGCTGGGGGTCGTTCGCGTTGTAGACGCGGCCGGCAATACCGACGGTGGCGCGTTGTTCGCCATGGCCTGCGGCGTCTGGATCAGCTGCGTCATCACGCTCGTGCTCGAGTCACGCGGGCGTTCAGCCGAACCCGTCCCGCTCACGGCCTGACATTTCAGCGCCCGTTACATGCAAAGAGGAGATTCTCTGTGTCCTGCCTGATGAACAATGTCCGCACCGCCCTTGCCCCGCTTACTCTGCTGCCGGGCCTCGCATGGGCAGAGGCCGAGTGGGAACTGAAGAAGGACGACGACGGCATTCAGGTTCTGACGCGCGCGGTAGACGGCTCGAGGTTCAAGGCGGTCCGCGCCACGATGACCGTCACCACGGACCTCTCCGCGCTGGTCGCGCTCGTGCGCGACACGGATGCCTGCGCCGAGTGGGCACATCTCTGCAAGTCGGCCGCTGAGCATGAGGTCGTCAGCGAAACAGAGCTGTACGTCTACACGCACAACGATCTGCCCTGGCCCGTCTCTGACCGTGACGCCCTGGCACATGTCATCTGGGCCAAAGATCCGGCCACCGGGGCCGTCACCATGACGGCGCGCGCTGTGGGCGAGTCCGACCTCGGGAAAAGACGGGGAATCGTGCGGCTGACCGATGCGCTGACCAGTTGGACGTTCCGCCCGGTCGAGGGCGGCATCCGGGTCATTTCGGATGCGCACGTCGACCCCGGGGGCCCGCTGCCAGCGTGGATCACCAACGTGCTGCTCGTCGACGCACCCTTCCAGACGATGACTCGCATGCGCGCCCTTGCCGACTCCGGGCGTTACGACGATGCAAGCTTCGCCTTCCTCGGGCAATAGGCCCGCGGCCTCCGCTCGCGCCCCGCAAGGCCGGACGGCGGTGTAATCTCAGGGCCGCACCGGGCGACACCTGATCGACACATGAAACACTGGGAATTCTGGCCGGCACGCCTGTTCGAGGCGCCCTACTACACGTACCTCGGACTCATGTGTCTGCGCCATGCGCTGCCACCCAAGTTCCTGGCCAAGGCCAACTACGCACTCGATCACGGCGAGATCGGGATCGGCTCGAAGTACGCGACCCAACTTGCGTTCGATCAGTCACGCTTTCCCGCCACCGAACTGCTCGAAGCCGAGACTCCCGACGCGGACAAGGCCGTGCGCATCCGGGAGTTTGCTGCACAACACGGTCTTCCATTGATCCTGAAACCTGACATTGGTGCTGTCGGCAAGGGCGTCATCAAGGTCGCGGACGATGCGAAGATCGAGGCGATACTGCCACTCCTGCGCTGCACCTATCTGCTTCAGGACTACATCGATCTGCCCAACGAGTACGGCGTCTTCTATGCGCGGGTGCGCGGGCGGAGCCGCGTCACGGGCATCAACCAGAAACACTTTCCAACCATCACCGGCAACGGCCTGCACACGGTCGGTCAGCTTGCGCGCGCGCACTACCGGTACACCGCGCATTGGGACCTGTTCCTGCGCGATCTCGACGAGTCGCGCGTCCCGGCCAGGGACGAGCAGGTGCGCCTGTCCTTCGTCGGCTCACACACGATGGGCTGCAAGTTCACGAACGATACGGCGCTCGCCACGCCCGAACTGGAAGCCGCCGTGTTCAAACTCTGCGACGCCCAGCCGGGCTACAACTTTGGTCGTCTGGACGTACGCACCCGGGACGAAGCGGCGCTGCGCGCGGGGGACTTCCGGGTCATCGAAGCGAACGGAGTCGCCTCATTGCCCACCCACATGTTCGACCCTTCAGGGTCGCTGACGGGCGCCTACGCAATCTTCTTTGAGCACGCGCGCCTACTCGCCGAGGCCGCTAACGAACATCGACATCAGCCAATGGCGCTCAGCGCCTGGCGGAACATCGGCGCGCGGGTCAAGGCAAATCAATGGTTGCTGAACGACACACACCAGCGCGTCCTCTCGCGCTGATCGATCTTCAGGGCCTTTCGCCTTCAGCGCGCGCGGTCACGAGCACGGTGTCCTCACCGGCCATGCTGGCCGCATCCACGTAGATACAGATGAAGGTCGAGTTGAACACGGGATCGATGATCGCCGTGTCGCTGACTCGTGCCCCAAGTTTCAGGTACCCCCTCAGCAGCGTCGGAATCTTGCGCTCCGCGCCTTCTGCGTCGCCGACCGGCAGATCGTCGATCCTCACGAAGTTGTCGACGACCGGTGACGGCCGCAGGTCTTCCGGCGCCATGTACTCGCGCTGCAAATGGTGCAGCACGTCGCCATGCACAACCGCATCCATACCGGTGAAGCTCGCGCACCCCATCATGACTTCGGTACGGGTCTCCGCGATGAACTGCATCGCAAACTTCCAGATGAGCATGAGGATGACCCCATGACGCCCATCGGGATCGATACAGAACCGAGTCAGTTCGAGGATCTTCCCATAGCGATCCCGCAGTTTGCTCAGGTCGAACGCGGCCTCGGTGTAGAAACGCTTGCCGGGTTCGAGGCAAAGGTTGCTGACCAGGCGCAAGGTCCCGACCACGCGCCCGTCAGCACGACCGTCGGTCACGATGATGTGATAGGCGAGCGGGTCCCACTCGTCCGCGTCGCTGCGCGATGCAACCTTCGCGGGATCAGGCTTTCCACCCCACTCGCCGTACATCACCTCATAGCGGAGTCGTTGTGCAGCCTCGATCTCCTCACCCGACTCCGCCAGGCGCACCGAGTACGGTCCGGCAGCAGAAGGCTCGAGTTTGGGCGGCGCTTCACGCAAGAGGAGTGGTCCTTGAGGTGTCCGTCTGTTGAGACCTGCGCGACGCGGGATTTGTTCGTCCGCGCGACGGGCCGTATCTATCATAGCGACAGTTTGGCAAGCGCGACGACGTAAACCGCCGTATAGCACGACCCGATCAGAAAGCCTGGCAGGATGGTCAGAAGCACCTGCGGCGTACCGACCGCGAACTGGACACCATAGGCAACAAGGAACAGCATCAGCGAGGTGAGGGCCGTGGTTGAGACAACCGGCCACGGGTAGCCACGCATGCGCTCGAACAGCCACTCCACCAGCAGCGTGCTCGTAAACGTCAGCAGAAAGCTGTAACTCCCCTGAACCAACCCGGCCCGCACGCCCACCATCTGCCCGAACTCGGCATTGACCCACCAGCCCCAGGTTCCGTACGCGAGGAAGCCGAGGACGCCCGCGGCAAACGCCCGCACCCGGGGAGACCCTACCAGCCCCGACGCCCGCCGCATGGCCATGGACTAGCCGTGCTCGTCCGTGCGGTCCACGCCCAGCGCCCGATCCAGCCCAGCGCGCACTGCGTTCTCGCAGTGCGCAGCCCACGCCTTCCGTGACTCGAAATCGGATTCCCGAACGGGCTCATGAAAGACCAGTTTCGCGGTACAGCGGCCGAGCCCGAGGCCGTAAAAGAAGTGCGGCATGAACGTCATCGGCAGATACCACGCGTAACGGTCCCGTTCGGCCTGCGTCATCCGCACATCCTGATAGTGGGTATACGCGACGGTCACCGGCTGCACCCATACTGCCCTTTCACCGCCGACTGCCGCCTCGAACAGGCTGGACCGGAACGGCTCGACGTGTGTGCCCTCGGTGCTGGTTCCTTCCGGGAACAGGATCAGGTTCCTGCCGCTCTGCAGGTGATCCCGCATCACCTCGATCTGTTCTCTTGCCTTGCGCGTGCTCCGCTCGAAGAAGAGCGTGTCCTGGACCTTGGCGAGCGTGCCAAAGAGCGGCCACCCGGCCACTTCGGACTTGGCGATGAATGCGCCACGCAGGACCGAGCCGAGCACGAAGACGTCGAGATAAGACTGGTGATTGCATACGTAGAGCGTGGGTGTGTGCGTCCGCAGTTCACCCTCGTATTCCGTGTAGATGTTGAAGAGGCGTTTTACACCGTGATGGAACGCCAGCAGGAGCCTGCGATGCCCGGGTACCCGCAGGAAGTGACCGGAATAGAAGAGAATCGGCATGACCAGGCACCAGACCAGGAGGCCAAGCGCACCACAGGTTGCCTTGATCTTCGAGACTTCGGCCCGCGTCGGCCCGGTCGCAAGCTCACCCGAGAACGATGTCGCCATCAGGCGCGGGCAACCTGTGCCTGCCGTTCGGGACCAAACGCGTCGTGCGCGGCCTCCATGGCGATCTCGAACGATCGCAGCCGCGCCTCGTGCTCGAACACCGAACTGACGATGATCAGTTCGTCGGCGCCGGTCTCGTCGACGAATGCAGCAAGCTGGCGTGCAACCGTCTCCGGCCCGCCAACCGCGAACACCGACTGCATGTCTTTGAGCAGCGCCCGATCCAGGTCTTCGAGCATCGCCTCGAAGTTCCGCACGGGTGGCGGCAGCCGGCCCGGCGTTCCTTTGCGCATCCGGAGGAACGACTGCATCGACGACGTGCGGAGATACTGCGCTTCGTCATCGTCATCCGCCGCGCACACGTTGAACCCCAGCATGACGTAAGGCTCCGCCAACTGTTCAGACGGCTCGAACCGCTCACGATACACCCTGATCGCCTCAGACATGGCCGCAGGCGCAAAGTGCGAGGCAAACGCGTAGGGCATGCCCAGTGCGGCGGCCAGGTGGGCGCCGTACAGGCTCGAACCCAGAATCCAGATTGGAACGCCCGTACCCGCACCTGGAACGGCGAGCACGCGCTGGTTCGGCACCGGCTCCCCGAGGTACTGGCGCAGTTCCATGACATCGCGCGGGAAGTCGTCGACGTTGCCGGCAAGCGTCCGGCGCAACGCCCTCGCTGTGAACTGGTCGGTCCCCGGCGCCCTGCCGAGGCCAAGATCAATCCGGCCGGGGTACAGCGACTCCAGCGTCCCGAACTGCTCGGCAATGACCAGCGGCGCGTGGTTTGGCAGCATGATCCCGCCGGACCCGACGCGGATGTGATGCGTACCCCCCGCAACGTGACCAATCACCACGGCCGTCGCTGCGCTGGCGATTCCCTGCATGTTATGGTGCTCCGCCACCCAGAACCGCCGGTATCCCCAGCGCTCAGCGTGCTGCGCAAGGTCGAGCGTGTTGGCGAGCGCTGTGCCTGGGGTGCTGCCTTCGGTAATGGGTGACAGATCGAGAACAGAGAGAACCGCCATCAGCAAACTCAGGTGGAAAAACCGGTTCATCGTACCACCAGCGCCCACTCGGCCGGAGCCGTCATGACCGACCCGATCCCTACTGCAAGCCGCATTGCGCGCGAAGGATTTGCGAACCACCTCGGCGCGGAACTCGCAGAGGCGGAAACTGACCGCGTCGTCGTGCGCCTGCCCTATCGGGAACATCTTGGGGTCGGACGCATCCACGGCGGCGCAATTTCGGCGCTGGTCGATATCGCCGCGACGGCCGCTTTCTGGTCCTATCCGGACCTGCCGGATACCGCACGGGGCGCGACGGTTGGATTCACGATCAACTTCCTGAAACTGGCGGTCGCCACCGACCTCAGCGCCGAAGCGACCGTGCGAAGACGCGGCGGAACCATCTGCACGGGCAACGTCTCGGTAACGAACGCGGACGGCGATGAAGTTGCGGTCGCTGTGGTGACCTACAAGCTTTCGCGTTGATCCCGCGCCCCATGGGACGGCGTGAGGCGGACGCCTAGCTGTGTAAAGCCAGTAGGTTGTTCATGTTGATCCCCAGAGTGTTGATGGGGCATTGGTAATCTATTCCGGCGTGTTGTCGGTGCCATTTGTAGTAGTGCATCCATCGCGGGAGTTCT
>PBVL01000185.1 GCA_002728675.1 Gammaproteobacteria bacterium | reverse complement strand
CGCCCGCATTGATCAGTGACAGCAGGCGTCGCTGCGCGGCCGCGGCTGATTCCGTGACGAAACCGATCTCGAGGAAGAGCAGCCCGATGTAGTCGGGGCGCGCCGGGTCTTCACTCGACGCGCCGGGCGCGCAGAGCAGCATCAGCACCGCGGATAACCTGACGAGGCACTTCACGCGGGTCACCGTCTGGCGCCGACGGCAGCCCGGGAAGCCGCGGTCTGCCGGGAGAGCCCGTCTCCGGGCTGCAGCCGGAACGTCTGGCGCAGTAGCTGACCTTCCGTGCGCACGAATTCGCCGTCGATCACCCTGGGACGGTAGCGCGTCTTCTTCACGACCGAGCGCATCATCTGGTTGAGGCGCGCAGGCGCGTTGGTCCGGGCAATCCCAACGCGCCCGACCTGGCCGTCCTCCCTGACGGTAAAGCGCAGCTCGATCGAGATGCTGTCGAGCGCCTCGTCACTCTGCAGTCGCGGCGGCAGCACCTGCTTGAGCTGGCCCCTGATGAACTGGACCGGCTCACCGACCATGGCGAGCGACTGCGGCCCGTTGTCGACGGTCGACAACGTGTGGCGGATTCGCGTGTTGTACTGATGTGTCGCGAGCGGAATCAGGAAGAACTGCGGAGGGAGCATCTCCAGTTCCTGGATATCCTGGTCGGTGTGGCCCTCGGACCTCAACAGGTCTTCGAGCGACCGCGGGTCGCGCATCAGACGTTCGCGGCTCGTAATCTGGCCGGTCCGCCGGAACGGGTCGCCTGCGAGCGCTTCGCCAACGCGGGCCGTGGAGAGGCGGCGGAACATGGCGAGCAGACGGGGTTCGGCGAACTCGGTTGCGCGCTCCCGATCGCTCAACAGGGCCCACGCTTCGCGGTAGTAATCGAGGGCTCGCGACGTGCGTCCGAGCGCGGTGAAGTTGTCACCCAAAGCGAGCAAGGCGTCCGCCTTGCGCTCGTAGGACAGATCCCGGCTCGTCTTCAATATGTCGGTCAGCTGCTGCAGCTCCCTCTTGCTGCAACAAGAGCCGCTCTGCAGCCGACGTGAACGCATGATCGCCAGCAGCGGATCGATCAGGCCGACGTCGACCCCGCTCCCGTTGGCACTGACGATGTCCACGATCCGGCGTTGGGTCTTGCGTGCACGGTTGAATTGACCGGTCTCTTCGTACCATTGCGCCAGACCCTGCAGCATGGGGACAAGCGACGGATGGTCCGAGCCGTAGTTGCGCTCGGCGACATAGACGGCGAAGCGTTGCTGACGGTCCGCGTCCATGTGCTGCCCGCTCGCGACCTCGATCTCAATCAGCTCGCGTACGGCTTCGATCTGGCCCAGCGCGTGAACGCCGCGGACACGATGCTCGATGTGCTGGCCGCGGCGGAAAGCGTCGCGGGCGGCGTCGGCCAGGTCAAGTCTGCGCTGTACCCGTCCGAGCCCGTACAGTGGTTCGATCAGCGCTTCCGCGAACGCACCCTGACTGCCCTCGATCGCGCTGATGGCGCGCTCATAGGCTGTTCGCGCGGCGGCAAACTCGAAATTTCGTTCGAGGCGTCGGGCGGCCTCCACAACCGGGCCCGTGGATGCGCCCGGCGTGGATGTGCCCGGCGTGGATGTACCCGGCGTGGATGCGCCCCGCGTGTTGCCATATGCCGCGCCGGTGGCGAGGACCGCGGTCATCAGAATCACGGTGACGAGTCGCAACATTCGCTTATATTTGCTGCCAAAGCATGAATATGCAACGAAGATCGAGCACCGAACGCCGGGGGATTGGATCCAGCGGGGACAGGGGACATTTGCTGGCCCGAACTGACGCCATCGGCAGTTTTTCGGCTGAATCGGGGTCATAATCATCAGACGGCACTGCCGCGCGTTCAGCGTCCCTTCAGCATGGTGGAGGTTCAATGCAAGTCATGATGATGCACCTGTCTCCTGCCGCCGGTCGGCGGCGTCTGCGCCGCGCGTTTGGCGGCATCAGCCTGGCATGGCTGTGTTCGGTCGTGGTGCCGGCGGCGCTGGCAGTATCCGGGCCGCCCGCGGCGCTTGCGATGTCCGAAAAGAAGGAGATCGAGCTCGGCGCGAAGGAGCACCAGAAGGTGATCGCCCAGTTCGGAATCTACAAGGATGCCGAGCTTGCGGCGTACGTGGATCGTATCGGGCAGAAGATCGCCAAAGTCAGTTCGAGGCCCAGCCTCGAATACACGTTCACGGTGATCGATGACGACATGGTGAACGCCATGGCCCTGCCGGGCGGTTACATCTATCTGTCGCGTGGCTTGCTCGCACACATGAACACGGAATCCGAACTGGCTGCCGTGATTGGCCACGAGATCGCGCACGTCACGGAAAAGCACGCCATCCGCAATCAGAATCGCGCGCAGGGATATCAGGCGGCCGCGATGCTCGCCGCGATCCTCACCCAACAGGGCGCGTTGATGGAACTGGGTGAACTCGGTTCCGCCGTGCTCCTGAAAGGTCACGGCAGGGAGTTCGAACTGGAGGCCGATCGTGTGGGTGCCGGGTTCATGGCCAGGGCGGGCTACGCGCCGGACGCCATGCTCAAGACGATCGAGATACTGAAATCGAACGACAAACTCGAGTACGCGCACGCCAGGATCGAGCAGCGCGAGGCCCAGGTGTACCACGGCTTTCTGTCGACGCACCCCGACCACGATCGTCGTTACGAGAAGGCGATTCTTGCGGCGGGCGAGCTTGGTGAGAACTACGGTGAGTTGGTACCGCCCGACGAGTTTCTGGAGAAGCTCAACGGACTCGGCTGGGGTGATCGCAAGCAGGTAGGCGTCGTCCGCAGGAACGTCTTCTACCATCCCAAGCTCGGTATCAAGGTGAACTTCCCGCAGGGCTGGAGGATCGGCAGTACGCAGAAGGGCATCATGGGGCTCTCGACGGTCGGCAATGCCGCCATGGAGGTGCGTGGCGGGCGCCTCTACAAGGGAGCCACGCCAACGTCCTATGTCGCCGAAAAGCTCGGGATGCAGATCCGTGAAGGTCAGGAGCTGACAATCGACGGGCTGCCCGCGTTCCTGGGGGTTGCCAACCGCTATGAGTCGACGTTCGGACCACGGCCGACGCGCGTGGCAGTCATTTTCGATTCGCGCCGCCGTCAGGCCTACATCATGACCGGCGCGGGGAAGCATGACCTGCGCAAGGTCGCGGATGACAAGACGTTCATCCGGACCATCTTCAGCTTTGCGCGGATGACCAAAGACGATTTCACAACTGCCAAGACACCCAAAGTCCAGATTGTCCGGGCCGAGGAAGGCACGACGTTTGCGGCGCTGGCGGCAGAATCGCCCATCACGAACTACGCGGAAGATCGCCTGCGCGTCATCAACGGTCTGTACCCGCAGGGTGAGCCGTCGCCGGGGCAACTCATCAAGATCATCCAGTAGCGTCTCACCCGTGGCGGGGTGGTTCGGGCTGCCGGTGACTACGCGTCGCCCGCCAGGACCCGCAGGGCCTCGAGTGAGGCCAGTTGTTCATCGTCGTCAACGCCGCCAATTCGTCCCCTGGCGATGAGGTGGGTGACGCCCACCGACTCGCGGTACTGGGCGAGACGGTCTTTCACGTAGGCGTGGTCGCCCACGATCGTCCAGTCCTCCGGGTCTGCTTCAGCGTCCCGCATGCGATGTCTCGCCTCACCGGCGAGCACCTCTTTCACCGCGCGTACCCGCGCGGGGCGGTTGCTCACGAACAGCGTGCGCATGACCGGCACCGCAACCTCACCGGAGTGCCCGGCCTCCGTAAACGCCTGCGCATGCCGCGCATAGTTGGCTTCGAGTGACGAGAGGGTCTCCACCGGCGATGCAAGGTACGGCAGTCCGAGGCCGCCCGCCTGTTTGAGTGCGAGCGGACCGAACGCGGCAACCCAGATGGGCGGATGGGGTTGCTGTACCGGAAGCGGCGCGAGGATCACGTCGTCACCTTCGTGCGAAGCGATCGGCTGTCCTTGCCAGGCGTCGATCATCAGCGCGAGGTTCGCTTTGAACCGTTTGCGCTTCTCCTTGGGGTCCACTCCATACGCGGTGAACATCGCCGGCTGGAAGCCGCGCCCCACGCCGAGGATCACGCGTCCGTCCGACATCCGGTCCAGTACGGCCACCTCCTCGGCGGCGGCAAGTGGATGGCGAATCGGCAGCAGATAGGACGTGGAGCCAAGACCGATCCGACTGGTTCGGCTTGCGACGCCCGCGAGGAGCATCAGCGGTGACGGGATCGATGCCGCTCCGCCGAAGTGGTTCTCGGGCAGCCAGAACGAGTGGAAACCCATCGATTCCGCAATCTCGGCCTGGGCCGCGAGTTCCGAACCCACGCCTCCGGTACCGAATCGCCAGGCTGTCACCGCTATCTCGAGATCCTGAGGCAAACCACCACTCCCTCTGCTTCAGCGCGTAACGATACACGTGTTGATCGGAGCGGACGGGTCGGATTCCGCGGGCGACGGTACAATGTCGGCTTTTTTCCCCGGGGAGAAGCAGTTGAATCCACGTACGCCCGTGATCATCGGTGTCGCCCAGCACCTTCAGAAACTCGACGACGCACGAGACGGCCTCGAGCCCGTCCAGATGATGGTGAAGGCTGCGGAAGCGGCGGGCGAGGACGCGCGCGTCAAGGGCATTCTCGGCCAGGTCGAATCCGTGCGGGTCATCAGGGGGGTGTGGCGCTACGACAACCCGGCACGCTTCGTTGCGGAGGCGATCGGGGTACCCAATGCCGAGACCGTGGGAACGCCGTTTGGCGGCAACACCGTACAAAGTCTCGTCAACCATTCAGCGTTGCAGATTCTGGCTGGCGAGCGCGAGCTTGTGCTCATGACCGGCGCAGAGAACGGGCATAGCCAGGCGCGCGCCCGCAAGGGTGGCTTCAGGTTGCCCGTGACGGAATGCCTGGGAGCCTATGACGTGGACTTCGGTGACCTCGGGCCAATGGCGGGGGAAGCCGAGATGGCCCGCGGCATGCGCGCGGCAACCGCGATGTACCCGATTTTCGAGAACGCGATTCGCTACGCGCGCGGTGAGTCCCTCGAAGCTCACATCACCCGGGTTTCGGAACTCTGGTCGCGCTTCAGTGCTGTGGCTGAGGGCAATCCGAATGCCTGGTTGCGAAGCGCCCGGTCCGCGGAGGAGATTCGTACGCCGTCGGCCTCGAACCGGCCTGTGTCGTTTCCCTACCCCAAACTCATGAACTCGAACAACGCGGTCGACATGTCCGCAGCCCTGATCATTGCGTTAGTTGCGAAAGCGCGCGCGCTTGGCGTCCCGGAGTCCCATTGGGTATACCCGCTGGCAGGCACGGACGCGCACGACCACTACCTCGTGTCCGAACGGGACAACCTGCACTCATCGCCCGGTATCCGTCTCTCCGGCCAGCGGCTCGCCGCGATGCTGGGGGACGATCTGTCCGCGATGGATCACATCGACATCTACAGCTGCTTCCCATCGGCGGTTCAGGTCGGCGCGGCCGAGTTGGGGCTCGACGAGAACCGGCAGTTGACGGTCACCGGTGGCCTGACATTCGGTGGCGGCCCGCTCAACAACTATGTCATGCACAGCATTGCGCGGACCGTTGAAGTCTGCCGCGCCGCACCCGGCTCACGCGGTCTCGTGACTGCCAACGGCGGCTATCTGACCAAACACGCGCTGGGCGTCTATTCCACCGGGGCGCCTGCGGTCGACTTCCAGCACGCGAATGTCCAGGACCAGGTGGACGCGCTGCCACGCCGCGAGTGGACCGTGGACCATGATGGCCCTGCGACGATCGAGTCGTACACGGTGCTGTACGGAGCGGACGGACCCAACATTGCGCATGCGGCATGTCTGCTGGAGGACGGTCGCCGCACCTGGGCCAACAACGAAGATCGAACGGTGCTCGATGCCATGGTGACAGAAGAATTCTGCGCTCGGCCCGTTGCTATCGATGGCGCGGGCAACTTCAGCCTTTGACGATGGAGCCGTTGCCGGACCTGCGCGCGAGTCCGGGCGCGGAGCGCCTCGTGCTCGCCCCCGTCAGCCCGACTGTCGACCGGTTGCGCAGGGCGGTGGGTGGTTCGGGTGAACTGGCCAACCCGCATCCGGAGATGCCTGTCTCCAATGCCGTGCGTCAGCGCGCGAAGGACGCTGCGGTCCTCGTCCCGTTCATTGATTCCCCGGAGGGACTGCGCCTGCTCGTCACCCGCCGGCATCCCGGCATCCGTTTCGGGGGGCACATGTGTTTCCCCGGAGGGAGGGTCGATCCCCAGGACGCTGACCCGGTGGCCGCGGCCCTGCGCGAAACTAGCGAGGAGATCGGGGTCGCGCCGCAAACCGTCGAGATTCTTGGTACCTATGGCCAGTACTTCACGCAGACGGGTTACCGGATCGTCCCGGTGCTCGGAGTGCTCAGGGAGCCGGAAGCGGCGCGATGCAGTGCTGAGGTCGAGTCGATACACGAACTCGATGCGGCGCGCGTACTGTCCGGCGAACACTACCGGGTGACCTGGTACGGCAACGGTCGCGGGCACGTCGCTTATGAAGAGGCGGAGATCCGCGTCGCGGGCCCAACGGTCTCGCTGATGATCGGCCTGCACCGGCGCCTGCTGGAGCGGCAGTGACAGCTCTGCCGAGGCCGGCCGGATGACCCCGCCGCGCGCCTGATCAGCCGGCCAGCCCTGTGTCCGAAGATCGCGCCGCCCCTCCTGGACTGGTTTGTCCTAATATCGGCCGATGTCTCGTCTGCCCACGCGCGTCCATGCCTGTCATCGCTGGTCCCGGCGGCTCCGGGTCGCGCTGCTGCTCATCTGTACGTCGGCGACGACCCATGGCGAGGCGATCAATTACACGCACGTCCTTAGCTTCCCCTACGACCCGCACTATCCGGCGTCCTTCGAACACTTTGACTATGTAAACCCCGACGCGCCGAAAGGCGGAACGCTGCGTCTGGCGGTTGGTGGCACGTACGACAGCTTCAACAACTTCATCCACAAAGGCCGACCGGCCGCAGGGATGAGTCTGACCGGCGAAGAAAACCTCTTCTACGACCGGCTGCTGGTGCGCTCGGCCGATGAGCCAACCGCCCGCTACGGGGGGCTGGCGGACGGGGTTGCCGTTGCCGACGACGCCAGCTGGGTGGCTTTCCGCCTGCGCGAGGGCGCGTACTGGCACGACGGGGAGCCGCTGACGGCAGATGATTTCGTCTTCAGCTTCGAGACCTTCAAGTCGGTCGGCTCCGTGACCCTGCGGAGCCTTCTGGCGGGAGTCTCAGCAATCGAAGTCCTCAACCCACGCGAGATTCGCTACGTTCTGGCCAAGGGGACCGAGTTTAATCCCAACACTCCGTTGGTGCTGGCTGACCTGCCGGTATTGCCGAAACACTACTGGGCCGCCCGCGATCCATCCCTCACGACGCTCGAACCGCCGCTCGCGAGCGGACCGTACCGCATCAAGTCGTTCGACCTCGGGCGCAAGGTGACCTACGAGCGGGTCGGGAACTACTGGGGGCGCGACCTGCCGGTCAATCGCGGGCGCTGGAACTTCGACGAGATTTCGTTCGAGTATTTCCGCGACGTGAACGTTGCCAGGGAGGCGATGAAGAGCGGCTACTTCGACGTCCACCAGGAAGGGGTGGCCAAAAGCTGGACGGTGGAATACGACATTCCCATCGTGCGCGAGGGGCTGATGGTCAAGGAACTGCTGCAACTCTCGCGGCCTGCTGGCCTGTGGTGGTCGATTCACTGGAATCTTCGGCTGGCCCGCTTCCAGGATCGTCGCGTACGACACGCCTTGCACCTGTTGTACAACGACGTGTGGATCAACGGCGTCCAGAACTACGGGTATTACGACCGCGGATTTTCGGTCTTTCAGGGTTCGAGCATGGCGCATTCGGGGAGGCCTGAAGGGCGTGAACGGGCGCTGCTCGAAACCCACCGCGGTGTGATTCCGGATGCGGTATTCGAGCGGGAGTATGCTCCACAGCATCCGAACGATCTCTCTGAGGTGCGAAGCAAGATCGTGGAGGCGCTGGCGCTTTTTGCCGAGGCCGGCTGGGATTACGCCGGCGGCCGGCTGGTTCACCGCGCGACGGGCGAGCAGTTCAGCATCGAGTTCGTCGTGCCGTCGATTGCCCTCGTGCGATCGCTGCTGCCCTACATTGATGTGCTGCGCGATGTCGGCATCAACGCATCCGCACGTTCGCTCGAGGCCAGCAACTGGCTCTACCGCATGCAGAACCGCACGTTCAGCGCGGCCATGCGCAGCACCGCTCCCACCAACCTTCCGGGCCTGCAGTTGCGCAACCTGTTTGGCAGCGCAAGCGCCGATCAGGCCTTCGGGCTCAACTGGGGAGGGATCAGTGACCCGGCCGTCGACGATCTGATCGATCACGTGATTGCGGCGGAGGACGTCGCGGACTTCCTTGCCGCCACCCGCGCACTCGACAGGGTGCTGCTGTGGCAGTTCTATTTCGTGCCGCGATCGTCGCCCCCCGGTTTCCGCCTGCTCTATTGGGATCGATTCGGCATTCCCGAACATGGCGTGCTGCAGCACCCGGTACACTACGACGTCTGGTGGTTCGATCCAGAGAAGGACGTCACCCTAAAGCGCAACCTCGAGGCCCTGCAGCGCTGATGGCCGCCTACCTCATCCGCAGGGTCCTGCTTGTGGTGCCAACACTGCTGGGGATCATGGTGCTGAATTTCGTCATCGTGCAGTTTGCGCCCGGGGGACCGATCGAGCAGATTGCCGCCGAGATGATGGGAGCCACCGCGTCGACCACCGACTCGATCTCGGGTGGGGGAGACGATGGCATGGTCGCGAGCAGCAGCGATCCGGCTGCCGGGGCGTTCTCGGGAGCAGCAGGTCTCGACCCGGCACTTGTGGCCGAACTGGAAGCGCAGTACGGATTCGACAAGCCGTTCGCCGAACGTTTCGTGTTGATGATCTGGCAGTACATTCAGCTCGACTTTGGTTCGAGTTACTACCAGGACCGGCCGGTCCTGAGCCTGGTGGGCGAGCGCCTGCCGGTATCGATTTCCCTTGGCCTCTGGTCGTTGCTGCTGATCTATCTCATCTCCATACCGCTCGGTGTGCGCAAGGCGGTGCTGAACGGGACGCCCTTCGACATCTGGACGAGCGCGGTGATTTTCACGGCGTATGCCATCCCCGGATTCCTGTTCGCCATCATGCTGGTCGTGCTGTTCGCGGGCGGTTACTACTGGGACCTTTTTCCCCTGCGCGGACTGGTGTCTGCAAACTTCGATCAGCTTTCGACGTTCGGCAAGGTGGCGGACTACTTCTGGCATCTGGCCCTGCCGATCCTGTCACTGACCGTTGGCGGTTTCGCGACGCTGACGATGCTGACGAAGAACTCGTTTCTGGAGGAGATCAACAAGCAGTTTGTCCTGACGGCGCGGGCGAAGGGGATGTCCGAGACCCGGGTGCTCTACGGACACGTGTTCCGAAACGCGATGCTGATCGTGATCGCGAGCTTCCCGGCGGCGTTCGTCGGCATTCTCTTCACTGGCTCGCTGCTGATCGAGGTGATCTTCTCGCTCGACGGCATCGGTCTGCTCGGTTACGAGGCAATTCTGAAACGGGACTATCCGATCATTTTTGGCACCCTGTTCGTGTTCACGCTGCTGGGCCTCGTGATGAACATCGTGGGAGATCTTGTTTACACGCTGATTGACCCGCGGATCGACTTCGAGTCGCGCGAAACGTGAGCGCGGCGCATCTGTCTCCAGCCCAGCGTCGCTGGCAGGCCTTCCGGAGCAATCGGCGGGGCTACTGGTCGATGTGGATCTTCGTCGGGCTCTTCAGCATCTCGATGGTCGCCGAACTGATTGCCAATGACCGCCCGATCATCGTCAGCTTTGAAGGTGACTGGTACTTCCCGGTCCTGAAGTCCTACCCGGAGACGACGTTTGGCGGAGAATTGCCGCTCGCGGCCAACTTCACCTATCCGCATGTGCGTTCGCTGATCGAAGCGAAGGGGGGCTGGATGCTCTGGCCCCCGATCCCGTATCGCTACGACACGATCGACTACTACCTCGAGGACCATGCGCCCGCACCGCCATCAGCGAGACACTGGCTCGGCACGGATGACGGGGCCAAGGACACCCTCGCGCGACTCATCTACGGCTTCCGCATGTCGGTGGCGTTTGGTTTCGCGATGACCGTGCTGAGCGCGACCATTGGCATCACCGTTGGCGCGTTGCAGGGGTACTTCGGGGGATGGGTGGACCTGGTTGGTCAACGGCTGGTGGAGATCTGGTCGGGTCTGCCCGTCCTGTTTCTGCTCATCATCATGGGCAGCATCATTGAGCCCAACGCGCTCTGGCTGCTGCTGATCCTTGTGCTGTTCAACTGGATGTTTCTCGTCGGCGTGGTACGCGCCGAGTTCCTGCGGGCGCGCAACTTCGAGTTCGTTAGGGCAGCGATCGCGCTCGGCGTGGGTCACCGCACGGTCATCCTGCGTCACGTACTGCCAAATGCGATGGTGGCGACGCTGACCTACCTGCCGTTCCTGCTGAACGTGGCGGTGACGATACTGACCGCGCTCGACTTCCTCGGGTTCGGGTTGCCACTCGGCTCACCCTCTCTCGGCGAACTGCTGGCACAGGGGAAGAACAATATTCAGGCGCCGTGGCTGGGACTGTCCGGATTTGTCACGCTTGCGGTCATGCTCACGTTGCTGATCTTCACCGGCGAGGCAATCCGGGACGCGCTCGATCCCCGCGGTCTCGCGGGTGAGTCGACGTCAGCCGGCCTCTCTGCTTAGGCGTCGATCAGACACGTTCTGCGTGGACCCCGACATGTCGGGAACGCCGGTAGTTGATGATGTGCGCCGCGGCCAGGAGCGCACCGGCGATGGTCGTCGCGATCCGCTCGCCAACATAACCGAGATAGGCGTGCCCAAAGAACGCGGTCAGGATCAGCAACACGAGTGCGGTCAGCCCGAGTGCGATGGTCTTCATATCGCGATGTTGCCAGGCTCCAAACACAAAGGCACCAAGACTGGTGGGCAGGATCACCGCCAACATCAGAATGTGGAAGGTTTCTTCCTCCAGAATGTCGTATTGGAGGAATGGCAACGCCGCGACCGCGAAAGGCAGCAGCATGCAATGGACCATGCAGGTGCCGGACAGGGCCATTCCCAACATATCCGCTATGCCGCGCGGGAGGGCGGGATTGGGCTTGGGTTCGGTCACGTCCTGACGCTCTGGGGTGGTGTACAGCAGGGGCGGCTTTATACCACACCGCTTCGGCCGCGGACGACAGGAACCGGCGTCTGCGCCGGTGGTCAGATTGTGTTCATTTTTCAAAGTCAGTAGCATCCTCTGCCTTGATTCAAGGCAGGACCGGCGATGTTCGCAGGCAAGGTAGCGGTAGTCACGGGCGCGGCGGGGGCGTTGGGCCAGGCGGTGGCGCAGCACTTCATGGATCGGGACGCACGCGTCGTTTGTCTCGACATCTCCGATGAGCTGCTCGAGCGCAGTTTCCCCTCGCGTGACGGCGATCACGTCTTCCGGGCGTGCGATCTGACCGATCGCTCATCCTGCGAGTCCGCGATCAGTGCGGTACTCGAGGCAACTGGCCGGATCGACATACTCGCCAACATTGCGGGCGGCTTCATGATGGGCGATCCCGTGCACGAAACGGCGGACGAGACCTGGGATTTCCTGTTCAACCTGAATACCCGGTCCATCATGTACATGGCGGCCGCCGTGGTGCCGCACATGCTGGCGGCAGGGTCCGGCAAGATTGTGAACGTCGCAGCACGAGCCGCGCACGCGGGGGTCCCGACGATGGGCCCGTACACGGCTTCAAAGGCCGCGGTCATGCGGCTGACCGAGTCCATGGCGCTCGAATTGCGCGAGTCCGGAATCAACGTCAACAGCATACTGCCCGGCACGATCGACACTCCGCGCAACCGCAGCGACATGCCGAACGCGGATCATTCGACGTGGGTGCCGACGGCGGACCTTGCAGAAGTGGTCGGCTTCCTTGCTTCGGACGCTGCAAGGGCCGTGCACGGCGCCGGGGTTCCCGTCGACGGGCTCAGCTGACCCCGGCGACGCATGCGGACGGGACCAAACAACCGGTCCCGTCCCACCCGGACCATCCTGCATCTGCCGGTTGGCCCAACACGCAGATGAAACTCTGCAGATTGAAATCGAAGACTGAACACTGAGGAAGGAGTTCGAACATGGCGGTCAAAGGCGTTGATCATATTGTCGTTCGCGTGAGCGACATCGATGAAGGTATTGCCACCTACCGGGACAAGCTGGGCATGACTCTGGAGCGTACGGCCGAGTCCGACGCGCTGGGCATCAAGCAGGCGTTCTTTCCGTTTGATACGGGCGGGTTCCTCGAAGTTGTCGCACCGACCGATCCGGAATCTGCGGTCGGTCGCGCGGTCGCAAGCCGCGGAGAAGGCATCCACACCGTCGCGCTCGAAGTCGACGACGTCGACGCCACCGTCAAGGATCTGGAAGCCAAGGGCGTCCAGTTGATTGGGGTTGGTGGTCCGCAGGTTTTCATCCATCCCAAGTCCGCGCATGGCGTGCTGGTTCAGCTCTCGCCGAAAGCCTGATGGTTGACGTCAAGCCGTGGCGCCGGGTCGATACCCGGCAGCTGACGGACTGTCGCGTGTTCACCGTGCACGAAGCCCGCTCGGCTTCGCCGCACGATGCACGCGAGCACAATTTCTTTGTCATCGAGTCGAACGAGTGGGTGAACTGTGTCCCGCTCACCGCGAACAACGAAGTGGTCTGCATCCGCCAGTACCGACACGGTACCGACGAGATCACGCTCGAGATTCCGGGTGGCCTCGTTGACGACGGGGAAGATCCTGCCGTGTCGTCCGCACGGGAATGCCTCGAAGAAACCGGCTACGCGGCGCACGAGGTGTCATCACTTGGTGTTCTGACGCCGAATCCCGCGTTGTTCGTCAATCGACTCCACACCTTTGTTGCCTTCGATGTGGAGCGGGTGTCCGACGTGGCGAACACGGCGACCGAGCATACGGACGTCCAGCTGATTCCACTCGATCAGATTCCCGATCTGCTGCTCTCTGGAGAAATCGACCACGCGCTCGTTGCCGCAACGCTGTGGCGCCTGCTGTACTTCCTGCGGACCGACCCGGATTTCCTGCGCGCCTGATCCGCGGCAGGGTTTCGATGCCGGGACGGCCTGCCGGGTCCGCAGAGGCCCGTGATCGACTAACATGGAGCGCCTCGGTCCAGCAGAGGCGCCTCCATTGAAACTGCTGATTTGCGGCAGCGGCATTGCCGGTCTGTTTACTGCCCTGTCACTGTCGGGACAGGGCCACGACATCACGCTTGTAGAACGTGACGGACCCCCGCCCGAGGCGGCGGACGACACGGAGGGGGCCGAGCGTGCGTTCTTCGACTGGGAACGGCAGGGCGCGGCCCAGTTTCGACACCCGCACGCTTTCCTCGGTCTCATGTGCAGCCTCATCGAGGCCCACCATCCCGAATTGCTGGAAGCACTGATCGCGGCGGGGGCCCGGCCGATTCGCTTCACCGACATGTTGCCGCCCGGGCTCCGTGACGATTACGAACCTGCCCCCGGCGACGAGAAACTCTGGGTGATGAGTTGCCGCAGGGCAACGATCGAGCGCGTGCTGCACAAGCATGTCACCGCACTGCCTGACGTCCGCCTGCTTTCGGGTCGGACGGTCGAAGGCGTCGTGCTCGAGGAGGGTGACGGAACGCCCAGAGTTGCGGGGGTGAAGCTTGCCGGGGGTGAGTCGCTTCTGGCTGAAGTCACCCTGGACGCAACCGGCCGCACCTCGAGGTTCCCGCGGTGGTTCAGGGATGCCGGCATCGCCATCGCAGAGGAGAAGGACGATGCCGAAATCCAGTACTTCACACGCTACTACCGGCTGAAACCCGGGTACTCCGAGCCTCCCAGGGAGGGGGGCGGGAACGGCGATCTTGGCTATCTCAAGTATGGTGTGTTTCCCGGGGACAACGGGCATTTCGCAGTCATACTCTGCATGGCGGTGGCCGAGCGCGAGCTGCGCCAGGCAATCTTGCGGCCCGAGCTGTTCGACGACATCTGCAGGCAGGTTCCGGGTCTCGACCGTTGGCTCGATGAACGTGCGGAGGCGACGACTGACCCTGCCGGTATTGGCGACATCAATGCGGTGTGGCGGCATTTCGTGGAAGACGGTGCGCCGAAACTGCTGGATTTCTTTGCGGTGGGCGATGCGCATCTCCGGACGAACCCGCTTTACGGTCGAGGGTGCAGCACGAGCCTGCTCCACGCACATCTGCTTCGGGACGTGTTCGGCGCTGACATGGACCCCGTCCGCCGCGCGTGCGCGTTCTCGGAGCGGACCAGGTCAGAGATCAGGCCCATCTTCGATGCGAGTCTGGCGGACGACAAGCGGGCAATTGTCCGCGCCGGGCATGAAATCGACGGCACGCCCGCGCCAACCGGTGTGGGCGCATCCGTGAAGGGCGCCCTGCGCGACGCCGTGTCCGCCGCGGCGCGTGAGAACATTCACGTCATGCGCGGCGTCATGCGGTCATTCAACCTGATTGAGCCGCCGGGCGCGTTTATGTCTGACTGGAAGACCCGCGCGATCATCGCGCGGTACCTGCTGCGGGGGCGCGCCCGCAACCAGGAGGCGCGGCGCCGGGTGGGGCCGGATCGGAACGCGATGCTCGACTACGTGCGCTCCCTGACGGAAGGGGTCAGCGCCGCGTGAGGCACACCGTCAGGGTGTGCTGTCCGGGACACGTTGTCCGGGAAACGGTCAGCGCGGTCCGTGGACGTGCGTCAGCGATGTGGGACCTCGACCATTCCGAGGACGTCTTTTGATGAGACGTTTCCGCTGCCCTTTCGGCTGACGCGGAAGTCACCCTCGACTCCAACGACCTTGACGTTGCCGGAGCCATCGCTGCCGATGTCGACGCCGCCTGGCCCCACGCCCGAGACATGGATCGAGCCGGAGCCGTCGCTGCTGATCCGTACGCCGTTGCGGACGTTCGCCACCTCAATATCGCCCGATCCGTCCCGTTCGATGCTGACGTCCCCCGCGCCGTGCACACGAATATCGCCGGACGAGTCCGCCGGTATCAGCACAAGCCCCGACACGTTCCGGACATCGATCATCCCGGAAGAGTCCTCGATCTCCAGCGACCCTTCGTGTTCGCTGACGCGGATGTCGCAGGATGAATCCCCGATCGTCGCGTCGCCAGTTGTGCGGCGCGTACGGATCCGGCCGGAACTGTCGTCGACGCTGAGCAGGTTGATCCCGTCGATTTCGACGTCGCCGCTCGAATCGCGAATCGCAACGCCAAGCCCGTGCGGCACACGGGCCTCGACGTCGACGTAAGCATATTCGTTACCCCAGCCGCCCCACCCGTTGCGCGGGATGACGACCGTCACCTCGAGCGCATGACCGTAGGTTGTCCCCTCGATGTCCATCGTTTCGAGCCTCTCAGCACTGTCCGCGCACAATCGTCTGGTGATCTCGATCGTGTTGCTCTCGCGCCCCCGCACGTCGAGATGCCCGGCAAGTGCCTGAAGGGACATCAATTCGTACACATCACCGTCGAATTCGAGGTGTACCTCCCGAGGGTGTTGACATCGATCGGCGAGCACTGAAGCGGCCGTCAGGGTGAGGTCAGCAGGGCGATGATGCGCATGGGGTGTCCGGTCCGGGATCATGTCAGTTGGATGTCGGGCCGGTGCAAATGGTTTACCCGTCGTCTCCCTCCTGGATGCGGTTCGCGATCTCCTGAAAGCGACTGACCCCGTCGGGTGCAGGCACACGGCGGGTACCTGCGGTCAGTCCTCCATCGACCACGAAGGCCTGCCCGGTGATGAACGTCGATGCGTCGCTGGCAAGAAACAGGGCCATGTTCGCGATGTCGAGTCCCTTTCCCGCCCTCTGGATCGGCGTGTTGGCGGGCTCGGTCTTCTCTAGCTCGGCGATGAACTCCATGCGCTGATCCCAGTTCATGTTGGTCTGGCCCGCGAAGATCGCCGTCGCGATGAATCCTGGACAGATGGCGTTGACCCGGATGTTCGATGGGCCGAGCTCCAGCGAGGTGCTCTTCGTCAGATTGATGACCGCTGCCTTCATGGCGCTGTAGACGTGCGGCCCCCAGCCGCCCCGGAGTCCGGCGACGGAGGCGGTACTGATGATGCTGCCCCCGCCGGCAGGGCCCATGACGCGGCTCGCGTGTTTGATGCCGGCCAGGACACCAGTGAACAATACGTCAACGGTGTAACGATAGTGTTCCGCAATCTCGAGCTGCTCGAGTTCTCCCCCGACCCCGCCGAATCCGGCGTTGTTGAACATGACGTCGAGCCCGCCAAACTCCGCGACCGCTCTGTCGACCACGGCTTCGACGTCCCCTTCGACCGCAACGTCGGTATGGTGATAGCGCACCTTGTTCCCCAATTCGCGCTCGAGGCGTTCACCGGGCTCGTCCTGGACGTCGGCGATGATGACTTGCGCTCCCGCTTCGACGAATCGTCGAACGGTCGCGAGCCCCATGCCTGATGCTCCGCCGGTGACGATTGCTACTTTGTTCTCGAGATCCATTGGCGCTCCTTTTTTGATCGAGTATAGCCCTCGCTCGTACGGCAGATTCGGAGACTTTCCGGGCACAGTAGGTCCAGGACGCCGCCGGGCGGACCGATGAACGGATCGGCCGACCGCTCGTCGCTGATGCGTGTCACGGATGTGTGACAGGGGTCCCGCCGTGTCCCGATAGCGGACACCAGACGTGCTTCGAGATAAGTTCAACAAAAACATAGGCTTAGGTTTTTGTGTCCATATACGGACACAGTCGGGCACGCTCCTGCATAGGGTCCGATGTTGCGGCCTGTGTATAAGTTGTTGATATCTTCAGAAAAGCCGCGCCTGGCACGAAGGTTGCTGACAGATGGGTGCGGAACGTGTCGCAGGAACTGATCCCGGGTTTACCGTCTCCCGGGGGCAACATGACCGCTGACGCTGACCGGCAACAGCCGGGCAGGTGTCTCTCGAAGGGAGGGTGCGTCTGGGCAGGACGCGGAGCAAAGGCAACTTTGCTCCCTCTCTTCAGAGAGCATCCCTTGCCGTTTTCCTCAGACTTTCGTGCTCGTTCGTTTCAGCCCGGACGGAGCCGTACCCAACCGTTCTCGATGTTCTGATCCGCATGCTCATAGCCGGGATCGCCGGGGAGTACGAGGCGGCCGTCAACGACGCGCACACGCTCATCGGGCAGGTTCGAAGACGCTGCTGCAATGACCTCGTCCGCGGATCCGAATCGCGCAAGCGAGCGCACCATGCGCAGCGTCGGAGTCATCAGGACCATCTCTTCTCGGTCGAACGCGTCCAGTACGTCCTGGGGTCGAAACCAGTCGGAGTGAACCAACTCCTGGTTGTCGTGGGCTGGGGTCTGGGCGCGCGGCACCCGGGCGATGAAGAAGCGCGCGTCGAACCGGCGCGGTGAACCGAGCGGCGTGATCCAGCGGGCGATGTAGTGCATGTCCCCGGCATCCATCAGGAGGTTCTCCCGCTCGAGGATCTCGAGCAGGGAGCGGTCCCCGGCGTTCAGGGCGTCGCGATGTTCCTGAAAGCGGTCGATATCGCCGTCGCTCGTCAGTTCCAGCTTGTCGCCCGAATCCGCGTGTAACGACAACATCAGGCCGCACTCTTCGAACGCCTCGCGGATGGCGGCGACGTAATACCGCAGCGCGCCGTCTTCGAGTTCCAGTAATCGGTTGGCGTCGACAGCCTCGCGTGCCGCACAACGGGCTTCGTACGCGGCGGCGTCGTCGCTCGTATCGACGGCGCCGCCGGGAAAGACCCACATCCCTCCCGCGAATACGGTGTTGGCGTGGCGCTCCATCATGAAGACCTGGAGGTCCGGGCGGTCGTCTACGAGCATGACGGTTGCCGCGGGGCGGATCGGTACAGCATCGGGGTCGAAATCGTCGGCCGGCGGTTTGCTGGGGCTCAAGAGACTGCCTCGGGCGGATGAAGCCCGCAGATTACCTCACCCGGTCCGTTGAGGGGTGATGATGCGCCGTGCGTCGTGGCACATACGCGGTCACCCCGGCGCGGCTCGCTAAACTCGGCAGGGACCGTGGAGGTGAGACATGCTCAAATCGCTCGTACGTTCGATGCTGCGCACAGGCGTTCTGCTGGGATTTGCCCTCGGCATCGGTTCGGCTGCGGCCGATACCGTCGTCCTCACCGGCGGCTCGAAGCTCCAGGGCGACGTCGTGTCGATGGGCAACGGTGTGTACACCATCCGGACGACTTCGATGGGTGACGTCAGAGTCAGCGCGGGCTCCATAGCGAGTATCCAGCGGGGTGCGAGGTCAACGGTCGACTCCGTCGGCTGCGCTGCGGGCGCGCTCGGCGCCGACGCGATCCAGGGTCTGCAAAGCAGCATGGCGCAGAATCCCGGGTTGCTTGGCAGCATCATGCAGCTGCAGTCCGATCCCGAGATGTAGGCGATCCTGAGTGACCCTGAGCTCATGCGTGCGGTGCAGTCCTTCGACCTCGAGGCACTGCGGAATCACCCGAAGATTCGCGCCCTGATGAACAACGCCAGGGTTCGTGAAATTCAGAAGGATATGCAATGAGCGCGGCCATCCGCGCCATCGATGGCGGCGTGGACCGCTGCTGCTGCAGGCCCTTCGCGTGCCGGGAGCTCTGATCGCCGACCTCGTCCACGCGGCTTTTGAGCCCACGCAGGTGTGGTGAGCAACGTCGAGTTGTGCGTCCGCGTCCGTCAGCGGGCCCGCTGGAACCTACATGCTCGTCGTTTGTGCCCGGTGGGCGGGGGGAGAACCGCAGGTGCCGCAAAACGGCCGTTTACCCGAAGCTGACACCTCCGCAATTGCACGCGCCGGTGATCATGGATCGTTCAGGCGCTGCGCCGCGTGTCCCGGGCTGCTTCCAGCATGGGTTTCAGGTATCGGCCGGTTTCCGACTCGCGCTGCGTGGCCACCGATTCCGGGGTGCCCTCGGCGATGATCCTGCCGCCGTCCGGGCCGCCGTCGGGTCCGAGATCGATGATCCAGTCGGCGGTTTTGATGACGTCCAGATTGTGTTCGATCACGGTCACGGTGTTGCCGGATTCGACCAGACGGTTGAGCACCGCGAGCAGTTTCTTCACATCGTCGAAGTGCAGTCCCGTGGTCGGTTCATCGAGGATGTAGAACGTTCGGCCGGTCGCGATTTTCGACAGTTCCCGCGCGAGCTTGATGCGCTGCGCTTCTCCACCAGACAACGTCGAGGAAGGCTGGCCCAGGTGGAGGTAGTCGAGGCCAACGTCCATCAGGAGTTCGAGTTGTCGGCGGATTTTGGGGTGTTCGGAGAAGTGTTCGACTGCCTCGGCGACGGTCAGTTCGAGTACGTCCGCGATGGACTTGCCCTTGTATCTCACCTCGAGGGTGGCGTCGTTGAAGCGCCGGCCCTCACACTCCTCGCATTTCACGAATACGTCAGACAGGAAGTGCATTTCGATCTTGCGGACACCGTCGCCCTGACAGGCTTCGCACCGTCCACCCTTGACGTTGAACGAAAAACGGCCGGGTTTGTAGCCACGCATGCGTGAGCCGGGCAGCATCGAGAAGAATGTACGAATTTCGTCAAACACCTTGATATAGGTCGCCGGGTTCGAGCGCGGCGTGCGGCCGATCGGGCGTTGATCGATGGCAACCACCTTATCGAGCTGATCGAGCCCCCCGACCGAGTCATGTTCGCCGATGCGCTGGGTCGAGCCGTGAAAATGCCGCGCGAGCGCAGGGTGGAGTATGTCGTTGACCAGCGTGGACTTGCCCGCTCCCGAGACGCCCGTCACCGCGGAGAGGATGCCCAGCGGGAAGTCCACGGAGACGTCCTTGAGGTTGTTCGCCCGCGCGCCCTCTACCCGAATGGCGCCGGTTGCCTCGCGCCTTGTTGTCGAGAAGTCGATGGCGAGCCTGCCTGACAGATACCCGCCCGTCAGGGAACGTTTATTGTGCACAAGGCTCTTCACGGTCCCTGCGTGCACAACCTCGCCGCCCTTGATGCCGGCGCCCGGGCCAAAATCCACAACATGATCGGCGAGCCGGATGGTCTCTTCGTCGTGCTCGACGACCACGACCGTATTGCCGATGTCGCGCATCCGGCAGAGCGTTGTCAGCAGTTTTTCGTTGTCGCGCTGGTGCAGGCCGATGCTGGGCTCATCGAGAATGTAGATCACCCCGGACAGTTCAGAGCCGACCTGACTCGCGAGGCGGATGCGCTGCGATTCTCCGCCGGAGAGCGATGGGCCCGGGCGGTCGAGGGAGAGGTACGACAGACCAACGCTCACGAGGAAGTCGAGGCGGTTGCAGATTTCCTTCAGGACCTCGGTCGCGATCTCACCCGCGGCGCCGGGCAAGCGCAATCCACCGAAGAACCTCGCGGTCGCGTCGATGGTCCAGGACGAGACATCGACCAGGGTCGCATCGCCGATACGTACCGCCGCGCTTTCGGGGCGCAGGCGCAGGCCGCTGCACGTCGTACAGGGCGTGTTCGCCAGGTACTGCGAATACCAGCGCTTCATGCCTTCCGACCGGGTCTGGCGGAATCGGCGCAACAGCCGGTTCGCGAGGCCTTCGTAGCGCGCCGTGCCTTTGTGACGGCCCCAGTCGATGTCGTAGCGTTTGTCGCCGGTGCCGTACAGCAGCTTCTCGCGTTGGGCTGTGGTGAGTTTCTTCCACGGTTTGGTGAGCGGAATCTTCATCTGCTCGAGAACCTGCCGGTGGTAGCGGACCGTCACCGCACGGCGGTCTTCATCCAGCGGTCCGACTGGTTTCATGGCGCCTTCGAGCAGCGTGAGGCTCTTGTCGGGTACGAGCAGATCCGGATCGAAGGCCACCTGTGTGCCGAGTCCGTTGCAGTCGTGGCACATGCCCTGGGGGCTGTTGAACGAGAACGACTGCGGCGTAAGTGCCGGGAACGAGATGCCGCACTTCGTGCAGGACATGTGCTCGGAGTAGATCGTGTCGCCGTCGTCGGTTGCGGCTGTCAGGACGCCGTCACCCAGGTGCAGCGCCTGCTCCACCGACTCGTTGAGACGCTCGGCGTTGTCAGGACGAATCGCCACCCGGTCGACAACCGCCTCGACCGTATGCTTTCTGCGTTTGTCGAGCGCCTCGACCTCGTCGGACCGGACGATTTCGCCGTCGATGCGCAGCCGGACGAACCCCTGAACGCGGGCATCCTCGAGCATGTCGCGGTGCTCGCCGCGCCGATTGACGAGGAGCGGGACCAGCAGGCTGAGCCGGGTCCCTTCAGGCAGTGCAAGCAGTTCGCGGGATATGTGCTGAGCACTCTGGCTCTCGACCAGGCCGCCACACTGATGGCAGTGCTGCACGCCGACGCGCGCATAGAGTACCCGCAGGTAGTCGGCAATCTCCGTGATGGTAGCGACGGTTGAGCGGGGATTGCGGCTGGCGGTTTTCTGCTCGATCGAAATCGTGGGCGAGAGGCCGCGAATCGTGTCGTAGCGCGGCTTCTCCATCTGCCCGAGAAACTGCCGGGCGTACGCGGACAGCGATTCCACATAGCGGCGCTGCCCCTCGGCATACAGCGTGTCAAACGCGAGCGATGACTTGCCGGAGCCGGATACGCCGGTCAGCACGACGAGGCGCCGTTTCGGAATCCTGACTTCGACCGACTTGAGATTGTGCTCGCGGGCGCCGCGAATGAGGATGTGATCGAGTTCTTCTGAAGCGGTTTTCATCGAGGCCGGGGCGACGGGACTGGAGGAACGGAATGTGTATGCATCTACAGGAGTTGGTCGGGGCGGCAAGCGGACCTGCCGGAGCATACCACCCGCCCCGACGCCGCTCGCCGCAACGCCAGCGAAGGGGGCGTCACGTGTTGTCGACCGCACCCAGGGCGCGGAGTTTGCCGAGCATCTTCAGGGTGAGTTCCACGGCAATCCCGACCCGCACGACCTTCCGTGTCGCCGGATACGAATCCCCCCAGGTCCAGTGCGGATACCAGCCGCCGTCTTCAGCCTGACGATCGATCTCCCAGGCGATGCTGGTGTCGAGCGCTTCGCCCGGGAACCGTGCGAGCGGGCGAGTCGGCCCCCGTGACGGTGTCGAACGGCTTCAGGACGTAGCCGCTCCACTCCGCCGGGTCGACGATCACCAGTTCAAACGCCCGCTCCAGCAGGGGTGGCAGCAATGCGTCCGCGCCGGCAGGTTGGGCCATGACGATGCTCCTCGGTCGGTGCGGTCAGTATAGGGACCCCCTGGTGCCAACGTTGTGTCAGGAGTCGCGGAGCGGAAGACGGTCATCACGTTCCAGGTGACGCAGTCGTGTGCGCCGCCCGCATGGCATGACAACCGCTTGTCATGAACGTCGTGACTGCCGCATCGGTGCTTTTGCACGGGTGAATCATTCTGTGTTCGAACGTCGTGCGCGGCCTGTCAATCAATGCGGTGGCACGCAGAACGGCGCAGGCCGGGTAGCGACCGAGTGGCGTGACGGATGTCCGTATGGTGTGTCGCCGGATCGGCCGCGGGCCGTACGCCGAGTCCTACCGGGAGTCCCGGGCGGGCGCTTGCAGCGTCACACCGCCGTCAACGATGAGGCACTGACCCGTCATCCACCCCGCCAGTTCGGATGCGAGGAACAGGACGGTGTTGCCTATATCCCAACCAGTCCCCTCCCGGGGCAGGATGGCCGCCGCGGCGCGCCGCGCGCGGGCCTCTGCACTCATCCCGCCTCCATAGACCATGGGTGTGTACACGGGGCCGGGCAGCACGCAGTTCACACGAATGTTGTCCGGGCCGTGGTCGACGGCCATCGCCTGGGTGAGCGCCATGACCGCGCCCTTCGACGTCGAGTAGGCGGTGAGTCCGCGTGGACGGATTGCCGAGATGGACGACACGTTGATGATCGAGCCGCCCTCGTGCATCGCGGGAATGGCGGCTTTGCTCATCAGGAACATACTGTCGACATTGACCTGCATGACGGTTTGCCAACGCGCGTAGGACTCATCGATCACGCTGCCGCGGCTGCCGATGCCGACGTTGTTGTCGAGTATGTGCAGGCCGCCGAACCGGGCCACGGTGGCGTCGACCAGGCGTGCACAGCCCGATTCATCGGTGACATCGAATGCAAACGGCAAGGCAGTGCCACCTTCGTCTTCGATCATGCGGACTGTTTGCTCAGCCCGGGGCAGGTCCCTGTCCGCCGCGACGACGTTTGCGCCCGCACGGGCGAGCAGCATAGCGGCGGCCCGACCGTTGCCGATTCCGTCATCCAGCGCACCGGCACCGGTGACGATCGCGGTACGTCCGTCGAGGCTGATCATGGGATTGGAGTGGCGCGGCCCTCGCCGCGCCACGTGGGCTCACTTCTTCTTGTAGGTGTCGGTGCCCTTGAACGGCGTATCACGCCATGCGAGCGCGCCTTTCAGACCCTCTTCGCGCATGTGGTCCTGATACTGGTACGAGAACTCGGTGAACTGACCCATGGCGTCGAGGTCGGTACTGGTGCGGACGGACGAGTAAATGCCCATGTTCTCGTAGAACCGGTTCATGTTGACCTTGAGGATCGCGAGGTGGTCAGCGGACATGATTGCGAGACGGTCAGCAAACGCGAGAGTGCGGTCTTCGAGTTCGTCCATGGGCCACGCGTAGTTGATCATGCCCATCTCTTCGGCTTCGGTGCCAGTGACGTTCTCGCCCGTGTAGTACAGCTCCTTGGCCTTGCGCATGCCCATGACGAGCGGCCAGATAACGCCCGTTCGCGACGTACCGAGACCACGCAGACCGGGGTGACCCAGTTGTGCGTCGTCCGCGGCAACGACGAGGTCCGCCATCATCGCCAGCTCACAGCCGCCCGCAATCGCGTAGCCGTGGACCTGGGCAATGGTGATCTTGGCCATGTTCCAGAAATACATGTGGATGTCGGTGATCTGCTGCATCCCGCTGCGGATGCTCATCATCAGGCGACGGCCTTTCTCGTCGGTCGGCTTGAAGCTGCGTACAACGCCGTCCGCACCTTTACCCTGTGACGGGGTCAGGTCGTAGCCAGCGCTGAAGGTGCGGCCGGCCCCGCGCAGGATCAGCACACGGATCGAATGGTCCGCCTCCATGTCGTGCAGCGCGTCGTTCAGTTCGAACAGGAGCTCCTGCGAGAGGGCGTTCATTTTTTCGGGACGATTCAGCGTGATCCGTCCGACGCGCCCGTCGGTACCGATGCGGTCGATGATGAGGTTTTCGTAGTCGGCCATTTGGGTTCTCCTTAAAAGGGCTGAGAGGGCTTTGTCGTAAGGTCTTTTCTTGTATGTGTGGTCGAACCGGGTGTGCGGCGGCGCTGCGCGTGGGCCGCCCGAGGCGTAGCAGAACTGCCCGGCACGAAGGGCCCGATAGTACACCGATCACCGTGGCTGGTTAAAATCGGCCACTGCGCAGCCCGGCCGTTTGACTCGGCTGACGGCTGGGCCGGTTCAGGGGCGGAAGGGTTGGAGATGGCTTCGGTGGCAGCGGGGGAAGGGTGTGCGTCGGGCTGACCGGCTGTTTCAGCTGATGCCGCTCCTGCAGGAGGGCAGGGTGCTCACGGCGCGTCAGATTGCCGACGCGCTCGAGGTCTCTCCGCGCACGGTGTACCGCGACATTGGCGATCTGGTCGGCTCCGGCATCCCCATCGACGGGGAAGCGGGCGTTGGCTACCTG
>PBVL01000184.1 GCA_002728675.1 Gammaproteobacteria bacterium | reverse complement strand
TGTTCAACTGGGTCTCTCCGTAGCCAATGGACTTTGAACACTCATTAGCTTCGGGCTTGAGGCTCGGATGAACAACCTACTGACAGATCACATCTAGCCACCATGTCGCTTCGGTGACCGGGCTGTGTCACATTCGTTCGGGTATTCAGGCAACGGAGCCCGCCAATGAGCCTGTTCAGCAACCATGCGGTCATCGATGTCGACACTCATGTCACCGAGCCCGCGGACCTCTGGACTTCCCGACTGCCGCGCAAATGGCACGATCGCGCGCCCCGCATCGAGCGCATCAAGGGCCGTGACTTCTGGATGATCGACGGCAAGCGCGCTTTGGCCCCTGGTGTCGTCTCGATCGCGGGCTACGACGGTCGGCCACCCAACGAGTTCCCTCCTACCTACGACGACTTCGACCCCGCCACCTACGACGCGACAGCGCGACTCGCTCACATGGACCGGGAGAACATTCACGCGCAGGTGCTGTATCCCAACGTCGGCGGTTTCGGTTCACAGAACTTCCTGCAGATCGACGACGAAGCGCTGAAGCTCGCGTGCGTCCAGGCCTACAACGACTTTCTGGCTGAGTGGGCGGCGGCAGATCCCGATCGCCTGCTGCCGGTCTGCGCGCTGCCCTATTGGGATATTGAAGCTTCAGTGGCGGAGATCGAGCGTTGCAAGGCATTGGGGCACCGCTCGATCCTCTTCCCGAGTCAGCCCCAGGACTTCCGCCAGCACGAACTGAGCGATGTCCATTGGGATCCCGTCTGGGAATGCGCGCAGGCGCACGGCCTGCCAATCAGCTTCCACATCGGTGGGCAGGCCGCGCTCGGCGTCCGTGAAGGCGAGTTCGCACCGAAAAACGGCAACATGACGATGAAGGCGAAGTTCGCCCGCTTCTCGGCGCTCGCGTTCATCGGCAATGCCCTGGGGATTTCCGAGATCATCTGCGGCGGCGTCTGTCATCGATTCCCCGAGCTCGATTTCGTCTCGGTCGAGAGCGGCGCGGGCTGGATTCCGGGACTGCTCGAAGCTCTCGACTGGCAGTGGCACAACGCGGGCGTTGCGCTGGAGCACCCGGAGTACGAACTGCTGCCGAGCGAATACTTCCGGAGACAGATCTACGCCTGCTTCTGGTTCGAAAAGGAGATGCTCGGACGCGCCGCCGAGCTTTACCCCGACAATCTCATGTACGAGACCGACTTCCCACATCCAACGTCCATGTCCCCGGGACCGGCAACGATCGCGGTGCACCCGAGGGAGTACGCGGAGCGCGCCCTCGGAGCACTCCCGGAGGAGACCGCCGGGAAGCTCCTGCATGACAATGCCGCCCGGGTCTACAACGTGCCCGGGCGCCAGTGACTGACGGTCGCAAACTCCGAGCCCCCGACGGAACCTCCGCTGACTCATGCGTGGAATGATACTGGGCGGGGCATTGCTGGTCACGGGCTGGCTGGCGGGCTGTTCGAGTGGCGTTCCGGACGAGACGGTGCGGACTGCCCGGGACCTCGACGGGCTCGAATCCCTGATTGTCTGGCAAGACGGCGAGTATGTCGTCGAGGCTTATTTCGAAGGCACCAGGTCGGATCAACGCGACGTGCGTTCCGTGACCAAGAGCGTGACGGCAATTCTCTTCGGTATTGCAGTCGACCAGGGCCTGGTCCGCGCTGATGACCTCCTGCACACCTATTTCGGGGAGGACGCAGGGACTGTGGCCCTTCCGGCCCGGCAGTTGGGCGCCTCCGATCTCGAAGGGCTGACTCTCGGCCATCTGCTAACCATGACTTCCGGTCTCGACTGGAACGAAGCCAACCTCTCGGAATACGTCAACTGGCAGTCGGCGGCGCAACCGACATCCCACTACCTGACGCGCCGGCGCGTCCGGGCGCATGGCGAGGCGTTCAACTACACCTCCGGCGGCTCACATCTGATCGGGCGGGTGATCGCACGCGCTTCCGGCATGAGCTACCCGGAGTTTGCGCAACGCAACCTCTTCGACCCCCTCGGCTTCGGGGCGGTGACCTGGCAGGAACTCCGTGACGGATCCGCAAACAGTGCATCGGCCCTGCAAATCTCCGCGCGGGACCTGGTCAAGCTGGGTCAGCTCGTCCTCGACAACGGAGTATGGCAGGGACGTCGAATCGTCTCCTCCGCATGGATCGATCTGATGACGCGCCGCCACGTCGGCGTCGAGGGCGGGATCGGCTACGGCTACCTCTGGTGGGTGCCCGACCCGACCCATCTCCCCGCCTGGGTCGCGCGGGGTTTCGGCGGGCAGCAGCTGATTGTGCTGCCCGAACACGATGCGATCGTCGTCACGACCGCGCGATGGCGTGGTCTCGACGGTCCGCGATCAGAATACCAGGCCATCGCCATTGGCAGGTACGTCGAACTGACGCTGGCGCCCCGCGTCATCGAGAGAGCCCTTTAGTCTCCGTTTGCACCTGCGCCGATAGGGACCAACAGAGTCCGGGAAGCACTTTTGCGACAGACTGATTAGTATCGGGAGCTGAACAACAAGACAGAGTACCCAATGCCCGATCCCATACGCGCCCACCTCGTTGTCGGAGGATTTCCCGTTGGCCAGCACGCCGGCCACGACATGGACTTTGCACGGCTGCAGATCCTTACCGCGCTGCAATCAGCCGGCAACGTCCACGTGTCGGTCTGCAATGACTTCACTGACTGCAGCAAGTGGTTGCCGGACTGTCAGCTGCTCATCACCTACGTCGCCGGGCCGTTCGCTGATGACGAACAGACCGCGGCCATCAACACGTGGCTGGAAGGCGGTGGCCGCTGGCTCGCGCTGCACGGAAGTTCGGGCGGCAAAGCCGTGCGGGTTAAGGGCAAACGCCAGCGTCGCTGGGTCAAGACCTCCTATCACGAGGCACTGGGCAGCTTTTTCCTCACCCATCCGCCGATCGCGGAGTTCAACGTCAAGGTCGAAAACGCGGACCATCCGCTGATGAAAGGCCTGCCGGCGACCTTCCCGGTCCGGGACGAGCCGTACATGATCGAAGTGCTTCACGCGGACACCGAACTGCTCCTGACCACAACCGACATCGAAACACCCGACTACGTGCCCGAGATCTACGGGTCTGATTCGTCGCTACTTGCGGACGGAGAGCGCCGTGCGTTGGGTTACGTCCGGTCGGTCGGCAAGGGTGCGGTCGCGTACTTCTCCCTGGGTCACTGCCACACCCCGACGACCAACGTACAGGTAACCGTCGACACCACCATTTCGGACGATCGCTCCGTGCCCCTCGACTTCCACGGGGTCTGGAATACCGACACGTTCCGTACGCTGCTCGGAAACGCGGTCGACTGGGGGCTCGACAAAGCCGCCTGACCTCTGTGGGGGCGCCCCCTGCAGGGCGCCCCGCCCCATCAGTTCCCGGTAAAGCTTGGGTCCCGTTTTTCGACGAAGGCGCTGACCGCTTCGCGATGGTCACTCGTCGTGCGCGCCTTCACGAGCCGGTCCGCCTCCCGTTCGATTGCGGTGGCATGATCGATGTCGAGCGCTTCGTTGAGGTTGTCCTTGATATAGCCGTAGGCCACCATCGGCCCGTTGGCGAGTCTCTTCGCGAGCGCGTGCGTCGCGTTCATGAGTTCATCGTCAGGCACGACCTCGTTGAAGAGTCCAAGCGCGAGCGCGCGATCGGACGCAACCCGATCAGCGGTCAGCATGAGCTCTCTTGCCCGTGCCGGGCCGATCACTCGCGTCAGCAGCCAGGCGACGCCATAGTCGCCCGACAGACCGATCCGCGCGTATCCCGTACTCACGAATGCACGCTCCGCACCAATGCGCATGTCGCAGGACAGCGCGAGTGCCAGTCCGGCGCCCGCGGCAGCGCCCGGCAGCGCCGCGATCGACGGCTTTCGGGAAGCGCGGATCGCGCCCGCGGTCTCGTTGTGGCGCGCTTTCATGTCGAGAAACTGGCCGTGCGCTGACACCGGCGGTGTATCCCCGGTGTTCCTCCGGTTCATGTTCTTCACGTCCCCACCTGCGCAGAACGCGCCTCCCGCACCGGTCAGGACAATTGCGCCCACCTCGTCCGCGGTCTCCGCCCACTTCAGTGCGCGCCTCAGCCCCCCTGTCAAATCGTCCGAAAGCGCATTTCGCGCGTCCGGCCGATTGAAGGTGATCGTGAAAACCCGATCCTCGAGTGAAGTCAGCAGTTGCTCGGTGCCCGAATCGAACGCGCTCATCGGCATCTCTCATCCTGAATGTGGCGCAGAAGATTGCCAGTTTCGGCCGCACCGCACCATCACGCGTGTTCGTGAGACCATCAGCGCCGGTAGCCACACCGGACCGAGCGGATGACATACGAGACAACAGCGGCACAACGGAACGCGTTTCGCTATGACGGGGTCGTCAAACTGCCGTCGCTGCTGAGCCCCATCGACCTTGCCGGCGCCCGGCACTGTTACGACTGGAGCACCTCCCACCCCGGTCCCCACGGCGGCGGGCATCGCTTCGTCGCAAGCGCCGGCGCTGAGACCTTCGAAGACAAGGCCAATCCCGACGCGCCGGCGGTCTACGAAGACTGGCTCAGGTCGACGGCACTGACCGCCGTCGCGCTCTCACTCTGGGGCGACAGCAAGGCCGCCTGGTTCATGTACGAGCAGGTGTTCATGAAGCGTGGCGAGTCGCGACGTACCTGCTGGCATCAGGACTCCTCATATCTCGCGGTCGACGGGAACCATCTGATCGTCTTCTGGATCTGCTTCGATGCCGTACCCGCGTCGGAATCGTTGGAATTCGTTCGCGCCTCCCACGGCGGAGTGCGCTACAACGGCTCGACGTTCAGCGAGGACGACCCGACCGAGCCTCTGTATCGCTCGGGCAATCTGCCCCGTCTCCCGAACGTAGACGCGCGGCCCGGAGACTTCGACATCATTCGATTCGCGGTAGCACCCGGCGACGTCGTCGCGTTTCACCCGAAGATGTTGCACGGCGGCGCCGCAACACACGCGGGCGGCTGCCGGGAAACATTGTCCGTCAGGCTATTTGGCGATGACGCCGAGTACGCCGCACGACCGGGACCATGCGGGCCACGGGTTGCGGGACTCCATGAAGCCCTGGAAACGGGGGACCCGTTCCGCTATCCGACGTTCATCCGCCTGGCGTAGGTCAGGTCAGACGTCCCCTTTGCGTCCGCGGTCACGAACTTCCCGACGAAGTCTCCGCCGGTCCGAGAAGAACGTCCGCAACAGCTCTGAACACTCAGGCTCGAGGACGCCCTCGCGCCACGCGACCCGGTGATTGAGCCTGTCCTTTTCGAGCAATCGCTCTGCTGAAACGACCGCGCCCGCCTTCGGTTCCCGCGCCCCGAACACCAGTTCCGCGATGCGCGCGTGGACGAGCGCTCCCGCACACATCGCGCACGGCTCGATGGTGACATAGAGCACCGCCCCCGGCAGGCGGTAGTTGCCGCTCCGCCCGGCCGCGTCCCGGAGCGCAACAACCTCCGCATGCGCCGTGGGGTCACACGACCCGATCTGGGCGTTGCACCCCTCGCCGATCACCTGATCGTCCTGAACGACCACCGCGCCAACCGGCACCTCACCTGCCCGACCCGCACGCTCAGCCAGCTCCAGCGCACGGCGCATGAAACGCTCGTCGGGCGCGCTCATTCCCACTCGATTGTCGCGGGCGGCTTGCTCGAGATGTCATAGACCACGCGGGAGATCCCCTCGATCTCGTTGATGATCCGCCCGGATACCCGCTCCAGGAGGTCATAGGGCAAGTGCGCCCAGCGCGCCGTCATGAAGTCGATCGTCTCGACGGCCCGCAGGCTGACGACGGGCGCATAGCGCCGTGCGTCGCCCACGACGCCCACGCTGTTCACGGGCAAGAAGACGGCAAACGCCTGGCTGACCCGGTCGTAGAGATCGGCCCGCCGCAGTTCCTCGATGAAGATGTCGTCGGCAAGGCGCAGCAGGTCTGCGGACTCACGCGTGACTTCGCCAAGAATCCGAACGCCGAGACCCGGCCCGGGAAACGGGTGCCGGTAGACAATCTCGTGCGAGAGTCCAAGTTCGAGCCCGATCTTGCGGACCTCGTCCTTGAAGAGTTCGCGGAGCGGCTCGATCAGGTCCAGCGCCATGTCTTCAGGCAGTCCGCCAACGTTGTGATGGGATTTGATGACGTGCGCCTTGCCCTTGTTGCCTGCGGACTCGATGACGTCGGGGTAGATCGTGCCCTGCGCCAGGTACTTTGCGTTCTCGATCGACGCCGACTCTTCATCGAACACTTCGATGAAGGTATTGCCGATCACCCTGCGCTTGGCCTCGGGGTCGGTCATTCCCGCGAGGCGGGTCAGGAACGTGTCGCTGGCATCCACCACGCGAATATTGAGATGGAACGCATTGTCGGAACCCTCGCCCAGCATCCCGACCACCTGCTCACGCTCGTTGCGACGCAGCAGGCCGTTGTCGACGAACACGCAGGTCAGTTGATCGCCGATCGCCCTGGACAGCAACGCGGCGACGACCGAGGAGTCAACGCCGCCCGACAAGCCAAGGATCACCTGATCGTCGCCAACCTGAGCGCGGACCCCTTCGATAATGTCTTCGACAATGTTGGCGGGCGTCCAGAGTCCGTCACAGCCGCAGATCTCGATGATGAAGCGCCGCAGCAGCGACTCCCCCTGCAGCGTGTGATTGACCTCCGGATGAAACTGCAGCCCGTAGAGCCGACGGCGCTCATCCTGCATCCCGGCAATGGGTGAGTTCTCGCTTCTGGCAAACACCGTGAAGCCCGGTGGCGCTTCAACCACCTTGTCCCCGTGACTCATCCACACGTCGAGATACGACACGCCGCCAGTCACCTCGTCAGCGATGTCGAGGGTGAGGTCGGTGCGTTCCATCAATTCAACGCGCGCGTAGCCAAACTCCTGATGGTCGGACGATTCGACCCGACCGCCCAGTTGATTGGCCATCGTTTGCAGTCCGTAGCAGATCCCGAGCACGGGCAGCCCCGCGCCGAACAGATAGTCCGGCGCAGCGAGGTCGGACGTGACGGACTCGGGGCCGCCCGACAGAATCACGCCCTTCGGCGCGAAGCTGTAGAAGGCGGCTTCGTCGAGGTCGTGGGGATGAATCTCGCAATACACTCCGATCTCCCGCACGCGACGCGCGATCAGCTGGGTGTATTGGCTGCCGAAATCGAGGATGAGAATCCTGTCTTGGTGGATGTCCTGCGCCATACAAACTCCACTGCTGCCCGCGACCGCCTCAGAAGGCCGCGCAGTATACGACTACCGCGATGGAAAAGAAGGCGGCGCGCACCACGTGACACGGAACGCCCGCCCGGGTACGTTTGCCAACGAAGCACACGCATAGCCGCCCGCCACGCAGATGCCCGCCGCCGACTCCAATCGCCAGATCCTGACCGTCACCGGTCTGACCCGGATGGCTCGCCGCAAGCTCGAAACCGACTTTCCCATGGTGTTCGTCGAGGGCGAAATCTCGAACCTTGCAACACCCCGCTCCGGGCACTGGTACTTCACCCTGAAGGACGAGTCCGCCCAGCTTCGCTGCGCCATGTTCCGGAATCGCAATCAGTTCATGCGGTTCAAGCCCCGCGACGGGATGGCGGTTATCGTGCGTGGTCGGGTAACGCTCTACGAGGGGCGCGGCGAGTTCCAGCTCGTCGTCGAGTTCATCGAAGAAACCGGCGACGGCGCGCTCCGCAGAGCCTGGGAGCGGCTGCGGTCCCGGCTACAGGTCGAAGGCCTGTTCGACGAACGCCGCAAACGGCCGATCCCGGCGGTGCCAAAACGCGTCGGCGTTCTGACCTCACCCTCCGGGGCCGCGATCCGGGACGTCCTTTCGGTATTCGGGCGGCGCTTTCCCGCCGTGCACATCGTGGTCCTGCCGGTCCAGGTCCAGGGCGAGTTCGCCGAGCGTCAGCTCGTGAAAGCGCTCGGGCTCGCACAGACCAGGCCTGCCGAAGAAGCGTTTGACGTACTGCTGGTGACCCGCGGCGGCGGCTCGCTGGAGGATTTCGCCGCCTTCAACAGCGAAAAGGTCGCGCGCGCGATTGCGGACAGCCAGATTCCCGTCGTTTGCGCGATCGGGCACGAGTCCGACACATGCATTGCAGAGTTCGTGGCCGACTTGCGTGCACCAACACCCTCCGCCGCCGCGGAACTGATCAGCCCGGATGCCGGTGAATGGCTCGCCGCGTTCGACGGACTGGAACTCCGTCTGCACGAGATCATCTCCCGGGCGCTCGAACGCAAACGCCACGCACTGAACTCCCAGGCAGGCCAGCTGCGACATCCCCGCGCGAGCCTGGAGCAAAACCATCAACGTCTCGACAACCTCGAGACCCGTTTGCAGGGCGCCGTTTCGCGGAAACTGTCGGAGTCCGCTCTGCGTCTTTCCGGAGCGGCCAGTCGCGTCCGTCCGCCAACCGAGCGCACGGCCGCGCTCACGCGCCACGTCGGGCAACTTGGCACGCGCCTGCGGCGCGCCGAGTCGCGCCAGCTCGACACGGCACGCGCACGGTTCGAGGTCAGCGTGCAGCAGTTGAACGCGCTCTCGCCGCTGGCAACGCTGGAGCGCGGCTACGCGATCGTGACGAGTGAAGCCGGTGTCGTACAGAACGCCGAAGACGTGCGACCGGGTGACACGATCGAAGCGCGGCTGCGGGAAGGTCGACTCCAGGCCGAAGTGACCGAGGTAGTGCCCGATGAATAGCCTCCCCGTGCGACTGTTGGCTGGAGCCATTCTCATCGCGCTGGCATACGCCACCGCGGCCGATGCCCTGCCCGAACATTCCCCGGTCCCGGGAGGCGTTGCGGTCGTGCCGTTGCCGGCCGCAGCCACCGGGGCGCCAACCTACCGCAAGCGACGGGTCATGGTTGCACGCTTCGGCGACGAACGATTCGCCATTGTCGGCATCCCGCTCAGCGCAAAGACGGGCGCGCACACGCTGCACCTGGGTTCTGAATCCGTGAGCTTCCCGGTCCAGGACAAGGCATATCGCGAGCAGCGCCTGACGATCAAGAACCGGCGCCAGGTCAATCCGCTCCCCGAGGACCTCGAGCGCATCCGGCGCGACCGATCCGAGATGGACTCAGCATTCAGGCATTTTGCTGCTGGCCCCGCGGTGACCGAGTTCAGCCTGCCGGCCGAGGGCCCCATATCGAGTCCCTTCGGCCTGAAACGATTCCTGAACGATCAGCCTCGCTCGCCACACAGCGGCCTTGACATTGCCGCGCCCGAGGGTGCGCCGATTGCCGCCCCGGCGCCCGGTCGCGTGACCGCCGTCGGGGACTACTTCTTCAACGGAAAGACCGTACTGGTCGATCACGGCCAGGGGCTTGTCACGATGTATTGCCACATGAGTGCAACGACCGTCGCCGTTGGCGACCAGGTACAGGAAGGTGACCTGCTCGGCAGGATCGGCCAGACCGGCCGCGTGACAGGCGCGCACCTGCACTGGAGCGTGAGCCTCAACGACGTACGCGTCGACCCGAACCTCTTTCTGAGGAGCAACAATGCCGCCCCCTGACGCCGTACTGACCGCGCTCAGGGCCGCGGGAACTCCGTTCGAGGTAATCGAAGTGGACCCGGCACTTGCCGATACCGCGGACTTCTGCCGCCACTACGGCTATCCGCCGGAAGACTCCGCGAACACGATTGTCGTCCGAACGAAGTCCGGCGAGCGACGTTACGCAGCGTGCGTTCTGCTTGCCACGTGCCGACTCGACGTGAACCGCACGGTGCGCAAACGCCTCGCCGCACGCAAAGTCTCTTTCGCGCCGGAGGACGAAACGACGGAACTGACCGGGATGCTCTCGGGGGGCGTCACGCCAGTCGGGCTACCCGGCGATTGGCCCGTCTGGGTCGATCCCCGGGTCGTGGCGCGGGAACGGATCATCCTCGGCGGTGGCAATCGATCCTGCAAGATCATCGTCGGTCCGGGCTATTTCGACACGCTCGGCTCCATGGAGCTCGTCGAAGGTCTCGCAAACCCGCTCACAGGCACAACCTGACCCTGAGCTTACCCGGGCCGCCCGCCTGCGCTAAGCTGACCCGACCATCCGCAGACAAAAGCATTCCAATGCGCAGATGGATGCTGCTGTGCGCAGTCGCCCTCGTATCATCGTGTTCCAATCTCTAATCCGTTCGTTCGACGAACTGCGGATCGAACGTCATGCGTTGCACGGGCGTGACGTACTTTCTTCCGTACCGGCAAATCCGCCTCGAGATCAAGCGCAGCACGCTCGCCGAGTTGCGGCTCGCGGACCAGTCGAATGACTACAGCGCAAGCGCAGACGATGAGGAGTACGAAGAGGACGAGACCGACGATGCCTTCTTCCTCAGCGCGGCGGGCAAGGCCTGCCACGACAGGGTTCGGGTCAGTCTGCTGCCGGCAATCCCCGACCTCTCGAACCACTACACCGCACAGTTGAAACACTGGATCGTGCGCAGCGATCAGATCACCGTTGGCGTCAACGAGCGCGGGCTGCTGCACAGCCTGCCCGACAGCGAAGACACCGAGTCCGAGCCTGATGACGCGGACGAACCCGAGGAGATGATCCTCGAGTCTTACCCGGTATCCGGCGCAGACTGTGCGACCGCACAGTTCGAGGCGATCTTCGATCCGCGCAGCGTCGGGGACATCAAGCTGCCCGGACAGTTTTTCGCAGTATCAGTTCAGCCTCTTCGGCGCCGCTGGTGCCGAAGCGCTCACGGACTCGGCCATCGCATCCCGCGAGGTCGTCGAAGGCCTGGTCTACCGTCGCTCCCTGCCCTACGTGCTGACGATGGACGTCTGCGAACTCGGAGCCTGTTTCGCCCGCAAGGCCGTTCGATTCATGCTTCCGAACGAAGGTCCAACAGCGGTGCTGCCCTATCGAGCGAGCGCGCTCGTCGACACGAAGTACATCGCCCGGTTCCGCGACGGTGAACTGATCGGCTGGGAGGTGGACAGGCCAGCGGAGATCATCGCGATTGTCGAGATCCCCCTCGAACTGATTCAGACCGCCATCTCGATTCCCGTCCAGCTGATCGGCTCGATCAACGGGAACTGAGCGACCTGTGCTACTCCTGCGGGTAGCGCCAGGGATTCGCGGGCTGCTCGGCTTCGTCGTCGACTGCCCACTGCGGAAGCGCCAGGCCTTCGCCCATGTCGACATACACCACCTTGAGCCGGGTCCCGATCCCGACGCGCTTCACGAGATCCTGCGGTGCGAGCACACCTTCCGGCGTGACAAGGTTGCCCTGTAGCCGCAACCCGTCGAACTCGTTGGGATTGTCCCGCTGCTCGTCCAGTTCAACAAGCAGCAGCAGGTAGGGCGCAAACTCGCGGAAAACCGGCTGAATCGCGTGGTGCACCTCTCCGTAAGAGTAGAGGGTGCCGCGCCCGTCGACCGGTTGCCACGTCGCATTCGGGCTCGAGCAGAACGGGCAGGCCGTCGTCGGGGGATAGCGTTTAAGCCCGCAGTCGTCACACTGCTGCAGGTGCAGCTGGTGCGCACCGCAGTGTTTGAAGAACTCCATGTTTTCCTGATCGAGATCGTCCAGGTGGACCGGCATCCCGAGGTATTCACCTTCCATCGCCATCGTCGTGCCTCCTACTGCCGACCCATCACGAGCGCCGAGCCGATGCCCGGCGTGCCCCAACCGAGATTGGCGGTCAGCTCGACATCTTTCACCTGTCGACACCCGCCTTCCGAATAGTCATGGGTGTGTTGCCGCGTTCCGTCCGGCCCGATCGGGCATGAATCGTCGATCTCCCCGCGGAGCTGACGGACGTTCTCGATGACCATGTTCACGCCATGGGTGTACCCCTCGCAGAGGTGCCCCCCACTCGTGTTGTTGGGTCGTTTGCCGCCGAGCCTGGTCGTGCCGTTCGACACGTAGTCGCCGCCCTCGCCCTTCTTGCAGAAGCCGTAGTCTTCGAGCTGCAACATCGTCGTGAACGTAAAGGCGTCATACGCGCCGGTCACATCGATGTCCTCCGGACCAACGCCCGCGTTCTTCCAGAGGATCTCCTTACCCCAGTGCCCGGCCACGGTTGAGATCGGACCCGATTGGTAGTGCATGTCGGCGCGCGGCTTACAGCAGCGCCCGACGACGCCCTGAATGACCGCCGGCGGGTGTTTGCAGTCCCGTGCACGGTCGATCGACGTCACGACGATCGCAACACCGTTGTCGGTTTCGACGCAGCAGTCGAGAAGGTGCAGCGGCTTGCAGATCATGCGGCTGCCGAGCACGTCATCAACAGTGACGCGCTGTTTGTAATACGCCTTGGGGTTGTTGGACGCATGTTCCGAGTGGATCACCTTGACGTGCGCAACCTGCTCCGGCGTCGTGCCGTAGTCGTACATGTGGCGCATGAAGGATTGGGCAAACATCTGCCCCGCGCTCGAGAGGCCGATGCCGCGACTGAAGAGACTTGCGCCCGACAGTCCCGCCGAACCACGCCCCGTGCCGCCGATCCGCACCTGCGAGAACCCGTTCATGGCCCGGAAGATCACGACGGTCTTGCACATCCCCGCCTCGATGACACCCATCGCGATTCCGATGAGCGCCTCGATCGACGACCCGCCACCGATCACGTCCATATGAAAATTGAGACGGATGCCAAGCTCGCCGGCGATGACCGGCGACATGGTGGAGTCGTTACCGCTGTAGGACATCATCCCATCGACGTCCGCCATGGAGAGGCCAGCATCCTGGACGGCGTTGCGCACCGCCGTGGTGCCAAGCGCCCTTGTGGTCACGCCGGAACCGCGTGTGTACTCCGTCTCACCTACGCCGACAATTGCGTATTTGCCTCGCAAATGTGCGCTGCTCGTCCCGTCTATCTCCGACATGCGTCCGTCCCTTTAAGAGTCGTTTTCGAGACTATCACACCGATTAACGCACGCTCCCGGTATATGATCCGGCGCCCGACAGAGCTTCACCATCGACGTATCCCTCACCGAGTTCATCCGCCGCTACCGCGGCCTGGTCGTGCTGACCGGCGCCGGCTGTTCGCTCGACTCGGGCATTCCAACGTACCGTGACACTGACGGAACCTGGAGCCGCACAGAACCCGTCACACACCGGGAGTTCGTGACGAACCCAAAGCGCCGTCAGCGGTACTGGTCACGGTCCATGGTCGGCTGGCCAGCGGTCGCGGGAGCCCGCCCCAACGCAACGCACATTGCCCTCGCGGCACTCGAGGCCGCCGGCTACGTCTCTCTCGTGATCACCCAGAATGTCGACGGCCTTCATCAGCGGGCGGGCCAACGCGAAGTCATCGACCTTCACGGCAATCTGAACGGCGTTACGTGCATCGACTGCGGTACGGCCGAAACGCGCCGAGACCTTCAGGCAAGGCTCACCGCGGCGAACCCATGGCTCCAAAGCCGGACCGCGCAGGCTACACCCGACGGCGACGCGGATCTCGAGGATTCATTCATCAGTCAACTCGAAGTTCCCCGATGCCTTGCCTGCGGCGGTGTCCTGAAGCCCGACGTCGTGTTCTTCGGCGGCGCGATCCCGCCCGCGCGAACCGAGGCGTGCCTGCAGGCGGCAACGTCGGCGCCGGCAGTGCTTGCTGTCGGGACGTCGCTCAAGGTGTTCTCAGGTTTCAGGATCTGTCGCGCCGCGCACCGCGCCGGCAAGGCGCTTGGACTATTGAATCCTGGCTGGACGCGCGCCGACGCACTCGCCGATGTGAAGTTCACGGCAACCTCTGACCAACTCGCCGAAACGGCAACCGCTCTTGACCTCACCCTCTGAACGGCGCCTGAAACCGCTGCATTACTACCTCGGTGGCACCGGGGCCTGGTACCTCTCGCACGGGATCCAGGGCGTGACGTTCGCCTGGCTGCTCACGATCGAGCTGCAGCTCGAACCGGACCTCGTCGGGATCGCCCAGATGGCGCTCATGTTGCCGGCCCTGCTGCTGATGCTGGTCGGCGGCAGCATCGCGGACCACTTCGGGGGCAAGCCTGTTGCGGTCGCGACCCAGGCCGCAGCGGCGCTCGGCCCGGTTTATCTGATTGTCCTGCTGATGGTCGACGGGCTGAGCTACGTGACGATCGTCGGCTTCGCGCTCTACGCCGGATGCGTGCAGGCAATCGTGACGCCGGCACGGGACGGGCTGCTCGCGCTGGTTGCCGACGGGCGCCTGCAGCGGCGCGTGATGCAGGTCAGCATGGCCCAGTGGGGGCTACAGATGGTGGGGTTCGTGCTCGCCTCGAACGCCGACACGATCGGACCGGAACCTGTGCTCGGGGTTCAGGTCGTGGTGCTGCTGTGCGGCGCCTTTTTTCTCGCGCGTCTGAAGCTCCCAATGCTGGCAACCGCGCCGTCAGCCCCGACCCTGCGTTCACTCGCGGCCGGGGTCATGGAAGGATTCCAGACAGTCCGCGCATCCCCCTACATGAGCGCCGTCGCGCTGCAGAACGTCGCGATGGGCATGTTCTTCATGGGCACCTACATGGTCACGATTCCGGTGCTGATTCGTGACGTGTACGACGGAACCTCGGCGCAGCTCTCATGGGTGAATGCCGCGAATTCTGGTGGACTCGTTCTTGTCGTCGCGTTGCTGTACCGGCTGGGTGATGTCAGCCGTCAGGGTCGGGCCCTGCTCGCGAGTCAGCTCGTCGCGGCCTGCGCGCTGGGCAGCGTCGGTCTCGGGATGCCCTTCGCGGGCGCGGTCGCGGGTATCTGCGCGTGGGGGATGTGCGGCGGAATCACGATGACCATGTCGCGCACCATCATGCAGGAGCACGCGCCCGCCGATCAGCGCGCGCGCATCATGGCCTTCTATTCCTTTTCGTTCATGGGCGCGGGGCCCATCGGCGCGTTGTTCAACGGGTACCTGGTCGACTGGCTCGGGCCCCAGCAGGCAATTGTCGTGTCGTCCTCGCTCATGTTCCTCGTGATTGGCATTATCACGCTGCGTTCCCGACTTTGGAGCCTCGAAGGTCACCATGGCGTCAAGCCCTGACAAGCCGACCGTGCTGTTCGTTACCGACCCGCTCTGCTCGTGGTGTTGGGGCATGCTGCCGCAGATTGAGCACGTGCGGGCAGCACTTGCAGATCGCGCACGGTTCGACCTGCTCATGGCCGGGCTGCAGATCGGCGGGACTGCAGGGCTTTCGGAGTTCGAGGGTGCGCGCCTGCGACGCCTGTGGAGCAAGGTCGCCAATGTGACCGGGCAGACCTTCTCGGGCCGCTTGCCCGAAGATCCCGCCTTCCTGTACCACAGCGAACTGGCCTGTCGCGCAGTCGAAGCCGTGCGGGAGAAAACGGGGCAACCGCCCTGGAGCTTCTTCACCGCAATCCAGAAGTCGTTTTATCTGAACGCACGAAACCCGTGCAGTTTCGAGGTCCTCGGCGAACTCGCGGCCGACGTTTGCAGCGCCGCCGAACTCGAGGCCGCGATCCGGTCAACCGCCGTACGGGAGGCGACACACCGCGGATTCGAGCGGGCAAAGTCACTCGGCGCCCATGCACTGCCAACCGTGCTGCTCGATACCGGAAACGGGCCCAAGCTCGTGTGCGGCGGCTTTGCGACCGCCGATTACCTCACCGCGGACCTGTCATCGCGGCTGGGCGGCGACTGACCACCCACCGCCATACTATATTGGATCATGGAACAAACGAACCTGCGCCCGCTCAACTATCTCAATCTGCTGTCCAGGCGGGAGATCGAGGGCATTCTCGACACGCACACCGAAGTCTTCGAGATGTCCAGGGAATGCTCACTGGCAGTCCTCAATACCGGCAACGACGGTGACGACGGCGCGGCACTGCTGGCGACGAACCGCGACTTCGAGATCGAAGTTCACTATCAACCGAGAGGGATCAAACTGTCGGTGCACAACGCGCCCCCCTCCGCATTTGTCGACGGTGTGATGATTCGCGGGATCCAGGACCATCTCTTCGCCGCTCTGCGCGACATCATCCATTACAGCCATCGGCTCCGGTCCGACCAGGTCGACGTCACGACAACCGCGGGCATCACCGACACGGTCTTCGACATCCTGAAGAACGCCCACGTGATCCGACCTGACACACAGCCAAACGTTGTCGTCTGCTGGGGTGGCCACTCCATCGGCCGCACAGAGTACGAGTACACGAAGGAAGTGGGCTATCAGCTTGGTCTGCGGGGCTGCGACATCGCTACGGGCTGCGGCACCGGAGCCATGAAGGGGCCGATGAAGGGCGCCGCCATCGGCCACGCCAAACAGCAGTTCACGGGCCGCTACATTGGTTTGACTGAACCCGGAATCATCGCGGCGGAATCACCCAACCCGATCGTCAACGAACTGGTCATCCTCCCCGATATCGAAAAACGCCTCGAAGCGTTCGTCCGCCTGGCGCACGCCGTCATCGTCTTCCCGGGCGGCGTCGGGACGATCGAAGAGATTCTCTATGCGTTGTCCATCCGCCTGCACCCCTCGAACCGTCGCGCGCCGCTGCCGCTGATCTTCACAGGGCCGGAAGCCTCGCGCGGGTACTTCACCATGATCGATACGTACCTCAGGACGGTCCTCGGCCCCGCAATCGCCGAACACTACGAAATCATCATTGATGATCCGGCCGCGGTGGCGGTGGCCGCAAAGTCGGAGGTCGGCCGGATAAAACGGTTCCGCAAGCGCAATCAGGAAGCGTACAACTACAACTGGTCGCTGCATCTCGAACCCTCACTGCAGCAGCCCTTCGAACCCACGCACCAGAACATGGCGAGCCTCGATCTCACCGAAGGCGGCGAACCCCACGTCCTGGCCGCACAGTTGCGGCGAGCCATGTCCGGCATCGTGGCAGGCAACGTGAAACCAACCGGCGTTGCCGCGGTGCGGGAGCACGGTCCGTTCAGGCTGACCGGCAGCCAGAGACTCATCGAAGCGACGGATGAAGTTCTGCAGACGTGTATCGATCAGGGCCGGATGAAGCTCGGTTCTGCGGCCTACCGGCCGTGCTACGAGATGGTCCACTCGGACGCCGCCTAGCCCGTCATGGCGCTCGGCCAGCATGGCCCGGGCGGCCAGCCGCCCTGCACTTCGCGCGCTCCGTCCGGCGCTCCAGTGTCCTGCGGGCCGGGAACCCGCAAGACCGAGCAACGAAGAGGCGAAGCCGTTCAGCGACGAAACAGGCCAGCGAATAGGCAACGAACTGGCAACTCAGGACACTAGTGATGCACCGGCTTCTTGAGGTAGTCGGTCCGATCGGCCGACCGCACCAAGCACTTCAGCACCTGCTCTTCCCGCTCGATGCTGAGCGGCACGTCGACCCCGGCAGGCCCCAACCCCCAGATCGCCCGCAACATCTCCGGCAGGGTTTCGACCGGGTTGCCGTCCACTTCGAGTATCTGATCGCCGGGCCGAATACCGGCTGCAGCCGCCGGCCCCGAGTTCGAGAGTCCGGTCACCACACGAGGCTCCTCGTCGTCGCCCGTGAACATGCCGAGCCAGGGACGCGGCGGCATACCTGACGTGCTGGTGTTCAGCAGCGACTCCAGAATGGGCTCCAGCAGGTCAATGGAGACAAACATGTTGCCCTGCAGCTCCTGACCCTCGAGGACTTGGTGCACGAGCAGGGAGCCAATGCCGACGAGGCACCCGTCTTCGTTGACGAGACCTGCCCCACCCCACTCCGGGTGCGCGGGTGCGGTAAGCAGCGCCTCATCCAGCAGATACTCCCAGTAGCCGGCGAACTCCCGTTTGTCGATGAGCGTCGCCTTCAGGCAGTGTGGTCTGCCGCCGTGCCCCATGACGTAGACCGTGTCGGCACGCCCGAGGGTGGCAGCGCTGCCGCGTGGCACAACCTCGGCATTCAACTGGCCAAGTGCCCGGACGAGGCCAAAGCCCGTGGCCTGGTCGTAGGCCATCGGATACGCTTCGACAACCGATCCGTCGTTCGCGTGGAGCCAGACGCTGCTGGCCTCGGTAATGAGGTAGCCGATTGTGAGGACGAGACCGGGTTCGATGACCATGCCGTTGCCGGCTCGCTCAGTCCCGAGTCCGGCAGCCGTGAACGCATCCGTCGGAATGGTCGCCCGCACGGAGACAGCCGCACGCTGCACAGCTTCGAGGTCGAATCCCACTTCATCACGATTCGGCTGCAACGCCTCGGGGAACGCCCATTCTTCAGATTCGGACAACGCAACTCTCCACCTGACCACGCGGCAGCATAGTGTTTCCACCTGTGACTTGCAGCCACTGACAGAACGACCGAGCAATGAAAGCCTCGCCGGTGGCCCATTGCGGCGGTCCGGCCAGAGAGCCAGCACTGGCCTCGTCATGCACGGCAGACCGGCCCAGCCGAGCGTAGCCCGTGTCCCGTCGGCGGACTGCCTCTGTCTTGTTGGGAGAGGCCGGAGGCCAGCCCGCCGGTCAGCGACTCAGCGCGGAACGTTGTGCAGTTCGACAAGGCGCGTACCCGGGCCGAGCTGCGCTTCGATCTGCGTCAGAAGATCAGGTTCGAGATAGGGCGCGCGAATCTCCAGCCAGTATTCCCGTGCGCCATCACGCGCGTTGACCAGGGTCTCGACACCGAGGTGTGCGAACCTCGTCTGACCGGGCCTCGGCGAAGCGTCTCTGGGCGAACACGCCGACCGAGACGCGCGCTGCCCAGGGCCCGTTCGGCACGTACCAGGTATCCATGAAGCCAGACTCGGCGAGCACCGCCATCGTCCTGCGCGCGGAGGATTCATCCAGTACCGGGGTCGTCACGATGAAGCCACGGCCGGGCGTCGCCGCTTGCCCCCTGTCCCGCACCGAGACTTCCGTCCCGAGCACCAGGCTCGCAACCCGGTTCGCGTCGTCGGGGTCGTTGAACGGACCAACCCGATAGGGACCTTCCCAGCCCTGCCCCGCATCAGCCGTGGCCCGGGATACAACGAGCGCCCACGCGAGCACCCAGATGAGCGCCGCGCGCATCAACTACGTTGCCGTTTGCGTTTCTTGTCGTTCCGTTTGACATGACGGATCATGCGCTTGCGCCTGTTCTGCTGCCGCTCGGTCAATTTGTTCTTTCGCCCTTTGAAAGGATTGTCACCCTTTCTGAAGAGTAGACGAACGGGCGTACCCTCGAGCTTCAGCGCGTCGATGAAGCAGTGCTCGAGATAGCGTCGATAGGAATCGGGGACAGCGTCGGCCTGACTGCCGTGGATCACGATGGTCGGCGGATGGTGGCCGCCCGCATGCGCGTAACGCAACTTGATCCGACGGCCACTCGACAGAGGCGGGGGGTGGCGGGTCATCGCCACTTCCAGAATCTGGTTCAGCTCCGCCGTCTTGAGTTCGCGGGCACCGCTCGCGTGGACCCGTGCGATCGTTCCGAACAGATCACCCACGCCGCTGCCGTGGAGCGCGGAGATGAAGTGAATATAGGGGTTCACGAGAAAGCCCAGTTTCCGATCGAGTTGGGTCCGGACATCGTCCCGCCACTCGTGTTCCAGGCCATCCCATTTGTTGACCAGCAGAATCAGCGCACGACCGGAATCCAGCACGTGTGAGAGCAAGTGCAGGTCCTGATCGACCAGTCCCTCCGAGCCATCCAGCAGCAGGAGAACGACATGAGCATCACCGATCGCCTCGAGCGTCTTCACAACCGAAAACTTCTCGATCTTCTCCGATATGCGTCCGCGTCGGCGGACACCCGCCGTGTCGATGACCGTGTACTCGTGACCGTCGCGCTCGAACGGAATGTAGATGCTGTCCCGCGTCGTGCCCGCCTGATCGAAGACGACGACACGCTCCTCGCCAAGCATGCGGTTGACGAGCGTGGACTTGCCCACGTTGGGTCGACCGACCACGGCAAACCGGATGCCCGGATACTCACCCGCATCATCGTCCTGGTCCGCGTCGGGAACATGCTCTTCGATCAGCTGCCTGACACCGTGTCCATTCGTCGCAGAGATACAGACCGGGTCGCCGAGGCCGAGTCCGGCAAACTCAGAGAGCGCAAAGTCCGGGTTTTGACCGTCTACCTTGTTGACGATCGGCAACACGGTCTTGCCGGCCTCGCGCAACATCTGGGCGATGACCTCATCCCCACCCGTCCGGCCCGATTGCGCGTCGAGCATGAACCAGACGACGTCGGCCTCAGCGACAGCCGCCCGCGCCTGTTCGGCCATCGGACCATCGATCCCTTCTTCGTTCCCCGAAAGCCCGCCGGTATCGACCACGAGCGCGGACTTGCCCTGCACGGTGCAGCGTCCGTATTGGCGATCACGCGTCAGGCCCGGATACGAGGCCACCAGCGCATCCCGCGAACGGGTCAGGCGGTTGAACAGGGTGGATTTGCCGACGTTCGGTCGACCGACGAGTGCGATGACATTGGCCACAGGCGGGCTTCAGCGAATCTCGAAAGCGTTGAGCCTGCCGCTGTTACCGATGATATACAAGCGCGATCCGTCCACAGCCGCTGTTGCCTGGATACCTTTCCGGTCGACCCGGCGGCGCCCGACGAACCTGCCGTCGGACTGCGCAAGGACGTGCAGGTAACCTTCGAAGTCGCCCATGAGGACAAAGCTGCCTGACGTAAACGGCGTGCTGACCTCGCGGTACTCGAGCGCATCCGACGACCAGACTTCATTGGCATTCTGGGTGTCGAACGCCTTGACGTGACCGTTGTCCTCGACTGCGTACACGTTGCCAAAGCCGCTCGCGAGACCCGCGGTTGACGAGAGTTCCTTGACCCACCGGGGGACACCCTCCTGCAGATCGTACGCTGCGATGTTGCCCTGATAGCTTGCGGCAATGAGCGTCGACCCGTCGACGACAAGCTGGCCGTCAACGTCGACGAGGCGCTCGAGGTCGGACTTGCCTTTCGCAACCGCTATCTTCGTGTCGAGTCGCGGGATGCCGTTCTGCAGATCGAGCACGGCGATCCGACCGTTGGCGAACCCTGAAACGACAAACCCACTGCGCACGAGCGGTGTGGTTGTCCCTCTGAGCGTGAGTGCGGGTACGGAAGTCGTGTACGACCACTGCTGCTCGCCGTCCAGCACGTCGAGCGCGGCAATGCTTCCGTCGATGGTCTGGACAATCACTTTGTCGCCCCCGACCTGCGGCGGCGCCAGCACTTCGCTTGTCATCTGCCCCTGCCACGACAGCGAGCCGTCGTTCTGACTCAGCGCAACAACGGAACCGTCAGTCAGGCCGACGAAAATCAGATCCGCACCCGCACCGACCCCGCCCGATACGACGTGATTGACGCTTCGGAAACGGAACCAGCGACCGCCGGTTTGTTCACCGACGTTCACCCGCCAGATCTCTCTGCCGTCGGCCGCGTCAAGCGCGTAGGCATTGCCGTCCACCGAGACCGCAAAAACCCGGCTGCCCACGAGCGCGGGTACGAGGCGTGCTTCCCGCCCGTCGGTATCCTTACCAAGGTTCCGGTCCCAGAGCTTCTCGAGTTCGATCTCTGCGTCAATACGCTTGAGCGCCTTCGGTTCGAGCTTGATCGACGCTTCCTCTTCGTTGCCAAAGAAGTCGTTCCAGACGGAACAGCCGCCGAACGCAAGCGCAAACGTCAGAACCGCGATACGGGCAACGATGCGACGCATGGTCAGCTCCCGGCCTCCGCGCCGTCATCGGTCGCGGGCGCGTCTGTGCCCGCATCCGCAGCGGAGTCGACGGCCTGCGTGCCTGCCGAGGCCATTGCAGGGACGTCCCGCAGTTTCATTTCCAGAATGGGCTTCACGGCGCCGTCCGTCATCGCGTCGAGCGCAGCCTGATAGGCCGCACCCGCGTCCTCATGACGTTCCTGAGCGAGATAGATGTCCCCCAGGGCCTCCTGACGCGACGATTCGTGGGCGCCCGCATCGAGTGACTCGACCTGGGCCAGGGCTTCGTCCCGTTTCTGGGATGCAAGGAGGACCCGTGCGAGACGCACGCGTGTGATCACTTCGATCGACTCTTGTGGCCCCTGATCGAGCACCCACTGCAGCTCTTTGGTCGCAAGCTCCAGATCGTTCTCCTCGACCGCGAGCCTCGCCATCAGCAGTGCGGCGAACTGCGCATAGGTTGTGTCGCCGTGATCGGTCTTCAGCGTGTCTGCAATGAAGCGGCTGCTTTGCAAGGTCTCTTCGTCCAGCGTGACCGTCGGCGCAACAACGGCCGCGTCAGTGAGGCTTTGGAACAGCGCGGCCGCCGCCTCGCCCGCCTCGCGCGTGCTGTTCTGCCAGCTCTGGAAGCCAAAGACGCCTGCAACCGCGACAACGATCCCTACCACGAGCGACGTGCCGTTCTCGTCTAGCCACTTCTTGATCGCTTCTACTTGTTCTTCGTCTGTATCCGCCAAGGTTGATCCCTAGTCTGCAATGCGGGCCGCCGCGCGCGATTTCCCCACGCGGCCTTGCCCGACGTCGTGTTCAGTTTGCTTCCGCCCCGAGCGCCGCCATCAGTTTCCCGACGACATCACCCGCAGGCACGGATTCCTGGGGCAGATCGCGGCGCAGGTGTTTGAATCCCACTTCACCGCGTGCCACCTCATCCTCGCCGAGAATCAGCGCAACCCGCGCGCCGCTTGCATCGGCCTTCTTCAACTGCGCCTTGAACTTGCCGTCCCCACAATGGACCACCAAACGCAGCGCAGGTTCACGGCCGCGTATGCTCTCAGCCAGAATCATGGCCTCACCGCGTGCGGCCGCACCGAAACTTTCGAGATACACGTCGGCCACCGCCTGTTCCGGCTGCGTACCGATGGTCTCAACCAGCATCGCAAGTCGGTCGAGCCCCATGGCGAAACCAACGCCCGGCGTCGGGCGCCCGCCAAGTTCCTCGATGAGGCCGTCATACCGCCCTCCGCCGCAGACAGTACCCTGTGCTCCGAGCGCGTCCGTCGTCCACTCGAAGACCGTCTTGTTGTAGTAATCGAGTCCGCGGACGATGCCGCGATTGACGATGTAGGGCACCTGCGCCCGATCGAGCACGGCGCGGATCGCGTCGAAGTGCGCAACCGACGCATCGTCGAGGTAGTCCTCGAGGGATGGCGCATCAACGAGAATGGCCTGGGTCCGTTCGTCTTTCGAATCCAAAATCCGCATCGGGTTCGTCGTGAGCCGGCGCTGACTGTCCGCATCGAGTTCGCGCTCGAAGCCGCGAAGGTATCCGACCAGCGCGTCCTTGAACTGACCCCTGGCCTCGGTGCTGCCGATGGAGTTGAGTTCGAGCTTCACCATCGAGTCGATCCCGAGCGCTTTCCACACCCGAGACAGCATCAGGAGCAGTTCGCAGTCGACGTCCGGGCCGGGCATCCCGTAACACTCGACGCCAATCTGCTCGAACTGACGGTACCGCCCTTTCTGGGGACGCTCGTAGCGAAACATGGGCCCGGAGTACCAGAGCCGCTGCACCTGGTTGAACACCATGCCCGCGCCCAGTGCCGCCCGCGCACACCCGGCCGTCCCTTCCGGCCGCAGCGTGATCGAGTCGCCGCTGCGGTCGTCGAACGTGTACATCTCTTTCTCGACGATGTCCGTCGCCTCACCCACCAGACGCTGAAACAGATGCGTGCTCTCAATCACGGGCAGCCCAATCTCCCGGTACCCGTAGGTGCCGAGCGTCTCGCGGACGACGTCCTCGATGTAGCGGAACAGCTCACGCCGATCCGGCACGAGGTCCTGCATGCCTCTGACGGCTTGTATCTTCATTGGAGCGCGGAGTTTCGTGGGTTGTTGCCCGCACCTCCTGGCGCGGGACGGCGCATTTTATCGGGAATCACCCGGGAGTGGCAGTGGGGATTGTCGGGCCGGGTGATTCCGCCTGGCCAACGCTCAGGCGTCGCGGGCAATCACGTCGGGGTCATTGTCCTTCGCGAGCTTGTCGGCGACGCGTCGGCGAATCATCGCTTCGAGTTCATCGACCAGTTCCGCGTTCTGAACCTTGTGATCGGGTGCGCCGTCCGAATAGATCAGGTTGTTCGGCGACGCGCCGGTCAGGCCGATCTCCGCCTCCTTCGCTTCCCCGGGGCCATTGACGATGCACCCGATGATCGCGACGTCGATGGGCGTGGTGATGTCCTCCACCCTGCGCTCCAGCTCATTGACTGTCGCGATCACGTCGAAGTTCTGCCGCGAACAGCTCGGACACGCCGTGAAGTTGACCCCTTTGCTGCGCAGATGCAGCGCCTTCAGCAGGTCGAACCCAACCTTGATCTCTTCGACCGGATCGGCGGCGAGCGAAATGCGAATCGTGTCGCCGATTCCCAGCATCAGCAGCATGCCCAGTCCCGCCGCACTTTTGACGGTCCCCGAGCGGAGACCGCCCGCCTCGGTGATGCCCAGGTGCAGGGGCGCGTCGATCTGATCGGCGATCTGCCGGTAGGCGTCGATTGCCATGAAGACGTCCGACGACTTCATCGAGAGCTTGTAGTCGTGGAAGTTCTCTGCATCGAGCATGTCGATGTTGCGCATGGCGGACTCGATCATCGCCTCGCTGCACGGCTCGGGGTACTTCCGCATGAGGTCCTTGCCGAGAGAGCCCGCGTTGACGCCGATGCGGATGGGAATGTTGTGGTGTTTGGCCGCGTCGACGACGGCCCGGGTACGCTCCTGACTCCCGATGTTCCCCGGGTTGATCCGCAGGCAGTCGACACCAAGGTCCGCAACCCGCAGGGCAATGCGGTAGTCGAAATGGATGTCCGCCACCAGCGGCACCGATACCGCCTTGCGGATCTGCCCGAACGCTTCCGCGGCGTCCATGCCGGGCACGGACACGCGGACTATATCGGCACCCACGGCCTCGAGCCGGCGAATCTGCGCGACAGTCGCCTCAACGTCCGTCGTTTCGGTATTCGTCATGCTCTGCACCGAAATCGGCGCGTCGCCCCCGATCGGGACGTTCCCAACCCAGATCTGCCGGCTCTTGCGCCGTTGGATGTTGGATTCCTGTTTCATACCATGTGCCCCGGCATCACTGCGTGCGGACTTTCGCGGTTTCGTCAGACATCGTGTAGGGAGAGAGATCGAACCGCGCGCCGTTGTAGCGCATCCGGACCGCCGGCGCTTTGCCGAGCAGCACCGTAAACGGCCCCGAACCCGTGACACTCATCACGTCGCCGCCACGGTTGAGATCAGCGTAGATCACCTTGTCGACGGTGTCCTCGATCTGCACCCAGCAATCGTCCGTGAAGGAGAACTCGAGCACGTCGGACCCGTCCGCGGTCACGGTGATGCGTCGTTCTTCCCCTGCACGCTCACGCTCGATGCTGACGCCCGGGTCTTCGAACTCATCCATCGCGTCGCCGGAGCCTTCCGGTACGAGCGTCGAAGGCGCAGGGATGTCCTCGTGCGCCGCCTCCGGTCCCGTCGGTTCCCCGAACCCGACCGCCGTTGCCGAATCGTCCGCCGC
>PBVL01000183.1 GCA_002728675.1 Gammaproteobacteria bacterium | reverse complement strand
TTTCGCGACGGCCAGCGTTTGAACACCACCTTCATCGATAGCCAACATGGCTTTGTTCTCCAGATCGCTTGATCAGGTCCGCACTACGCAGCCACGTGCCGTAAACAATAGCCGCCCGGATTGCACGCTCAATGGCACTGGCCGCCCCTGTACATAAATACAGTATAACGCCGTGCAAACTGTTCACCGTTTGGCGTTAGGCTGGTTGCTGACACCCTTCTGGCAGGAGCCTTCCATGTGCCGCAACATCAGGACGTTGTTCAACTTCGAACCGCCGGCGACAGCCGATGAAATCGACGCCGCCGCACTGCAGTTCGTGCGGAAGATCAGCGGTTTCACGAAGCCCTCCCGACAGAACGCCGAAGCCTTCAACGCCGCTGTCGCGGCGGTAGGCCTGGCCGCGGAGTATCCGCTTCGGGCATTGGAAACCCGTTCTCCACCACGGGATCGCGAAGCAGAGGCGGCCAAGGCACGTGCTCGGGCGGCGAAGCGTTACGGAACGGTCAGCCCTTCGGCATAGCGTATCGGGGACCGCAGGGCTGAGCGGGGAAGCCGCCCCGCGGCGAACCAGGGAGCGAAGCGGTCAGATGACCTTCTTCTTCTCCAGACGAACAACGAGCTCATTGAGCGTTTTCTCGACCGACTGAGACGAGAACGACTCGTTCAGAATATTGGTGATCTCTTTGTTCATGGAGGTGTTGTTCTGGCGCGCGCGCCGCTTGATCTTCTTGTGCAGACTGGGCGGGAGCCTAAGTACAAACTTGACCTGTTCTGCATCGGGCATTGGGGTCCCCCTCTTCCGTGGTTTCTTTGGACGGCCAACGCACCTTCCCTGACCCCTGAACATCGATCCGGTGAAAACACGCCCGGGCGCTGGCCTGCGCGCTTCCGGCGCATCGCAAGGACGTCCCGTAAGCACGCAGGATTATAGGGACAGAGATTAGCAAGGATGCAAACAAAAACTTACAAATGGCAGCGGGTTGCGGGTTTCCGACGAAACGATACCGGAGAGCCACGATCAGCCGATCCCCTTTCGCACCCGAGCCGACTCGCATCAGAACACTGATGTTAAACTGCCGCACCGTCACCCCGGTGAGGTGGCCATCCTCTCCTGGACCCGGTTGACCGATCATGTCACCTGCACCGGCCCGCGAGCGCCGCCACCTGTTCGGCGTTGCATGGCCCATCATCCTCTCCAATCTCTCTGCACCGCTACTGGGCTTTGTCGATACGGGCGTCATCGGCAACCTCGGTGATGCGGCCCTGATTGGCGCAATCGCACTTGGTGCGCTGATCTTCAGCTTTCTCTACTGGGGCTTCTCGTTCCTCCGGATGGGCACAACCGCCCTCGTCGCACAGGCATCCGGCGCGGGTGACGACGGCGAACTGCAGGCGACCGTGTTGCGTGCGTTTCTGCTGGGACTCGTGATCGGGGCGGTCATATTGCTCTGCCGCGAGCCACTTGCTGGTCTGGCTTTTGGTATTGCGGAGGGCAGCGCCGCTGTCGAAAGCGCCGGCCGGGAGTACTTCCTGGTGCGAATCTGGGGCGCGCCGTTTTTTCTGGCGCATCTCGCGATACTCGGCCTGCTGCTTGGAACGCAGGCCACCCGAGCGGTGCTCGGGCTGCAGCTGCTGCTGAACGGCACCAATATCCTGCTCGACCTGGTCTTCGTTGTCGGGTTCGGCTGGGACGTCGCCGGTGTCGCGGCGGCAACGGTCATCGCTGAAGTGATCGCGGTAATCGCCGGGGTTGTCATCACGCTGAAGCGTTTCCCCACGATCACGAACCACCTTGCCCGGGTTCTGGAACCGACCGCGCTCCGCCGCACCTTTGCGATGAATGCCGACATCATGGTTCGAACGCTGACGTTGACGTTCGGGTTCGCGTGGTTCACGAACCAGGGCGCACGGGCGGGTGATGTCGTGTTGGCATCGAACGCAATTCTGCTGCAGTTCGTGTCGTTCTCAGCATTTTTCATCGACGGATTCGCCCTCGCCGCCGAGGCCATGGTCGGGCACGCAACTGGCGCCACGAACCAGACGAGGCTAAGCGCCGCCGTGCGCGCCGCGGTCGAACTGTCGGTGGCCGCCGCTGTCGTACTGGGCGCGTTGTTCTGGTTACTCGGAGACACAGTGGTTGCAATACTCACGAACGTCCCGGAAGTCGCCGCGGCCTGCGCTGCCTACCTGCCGTGGGTCATTGCAGCGCCGTTCATTTCTCTCTGGAGCTACCTGCTCGACGGCGTCTTCATCGGCGCCGGACGGACCCGTGAGATGCGCAATGCCATGCTGGGCTCCCTCGCGATCTATCTCTGCGCGTGGTGGGTGCTGCAGCCGTTCGGCAACCACGGCCTCTGGCTTGCCCTGATGGTGTTTTTCATCGCACGGGCCGGCACGCTTGCCCTCTACCTGCCCCGAATCGTGCGTCCGAATCAGATCTGACGTGCGGCGGGCCTGACCACGACGGACCGGAGTCCATCCCTGAGCGGAAGCTGGCACGCCAGACGGCTTCTCGGGCGACGGTCGTAGACGTACTCCAGGACCTCTGCTTCGAGGGCTTCGATGGCAGGCAGATTGCCCTCGTGGCGCAGCACGTAGCAATGGCAGGTGAGACACGTGGCAGCGCCACCGCACTGACCAATGATCCCCGGGACGCCATTGTCGAGCGCGGCATCCAATACAGACTCACCCTCACGCACTTCACAGATGAGAGAGGGTCGGTCCTCGTACTCGAACGTAACCTGCGGCACGCACTCTCCGGGCAACCAGAAACGAGCGACATTATCCCATCGAATCCGGACCCATTCGCGCCGCCCGATTGTTTGCCTTAGTCGGACGAATGTGGCAGTTTCTGCGAACTTTTCCAGAGGGGTCAGCGTGTTACTCGACCTTCACACACACTCGATCAAGTCCGACGACGGGCGCGCCAAGGTGCAAAATTACTGCCAGTGGATCCGTACCCGCGAAATCCCCATCGACGGTTTCGTCCTGACCGAGCATCGCCAGTACGACCATGAATCGGATTACTCCGATCTCGCAGCCGAATTCGGCATCACAATCCTGAAAGGCAGCGAAGTCGAGACCGAATACGGCCACGTGCTCGTGTTCGGCGTCACTCCGGCGATGACCGAGGAGTATGACTTCTCGCGCATCGGGCTGAAGCTCGCAGATGTCATTGCGGCCGCAAACAAGCACGGGGGCCTTGCAGTGCCCTGTCATCCCGGCAGAACCCGGGTCGGCATGTGTGCACACATCGAAACCTATGGGATTCCTGATGGAGTCCGGGTCGTCGAGGTCTTCAACGGCGGCAGCCGTGACAACGAAGACGACATGGCCCAACAGCTCGCGGACGACAACGGCTACCTCGGCATTGGCGGCAGCGATGCACACATCGTCAGCCATGTCGGCAAATGCGCCACGCGATTCTCCGGCCCCATCCGTTCGGAGATGGAACTCGTCGAAGCGCTCAAGGCAGAAGAATTCGAAGCAGTTAACCTGAGGCAATAACCTTGGCAGAGCAGGAACAAGACATCGAGGATCTGAAGACGCGATTCCTCAACCGCGAGTTCGAAGAGCGGAAGTTTGAGATTCTCCCCGAAGAAACCGTCGAGTACGCGATCACTTGTGGCGAGACCGGCGCACGTTTCACCGACCCGAATCATCCGGATTTCCAGGCGCCCGCGACCTATCCGTCGCGCCTGGCCGGGCGTGCAACCCCCGAAGATTTTCCGGACCTGGGTGGCATGGGCATGGACGCGGGCAAAGGCGTCGAGCCCCTTGCACCGATCAAGCCGGGCCAGACACTGACGGGCAAGAGCCACCTGCACGACATCTATACGAAGACAGGCCGTTCCGGCCGAATGATCTTTCTCGTGACGCGCATGGAACTGTTCAGCGAGGACGGCACGCACGTCGCCAACTCGGACACCCGCACAGTCATTCGGGAGAAGATCAAGTGAGCACCGTCGAAAAGATCACAGACGTCGAGTTCGGCTCCGAGTTGCCTGCCTTCGCGCCGGACACCTCGATCGAGAACGTACGGCGTTTCTGCAAAGCGTCGAGCTGGGGTGGTGGTCGGTTCACTGACCACGAGTACGCCCGTAAGGAAGGGCTCGCCGGCGCAATCGTACCGGGCATCATGAGCCAGGGGTATCTGGCCGCGATGATTCATCGTTGGGCGCCTGAAGGGAACATCAAACACATCGACACCGTGTTTCGCGCACCGGTACAGGTGGATCAACCCCACACCATCACGGGCGTCGTCACCGACATCAATGAGGACGACAGTGAAGTCGAGATCGACCTGACGATCACGAACGAGAAGTCCGAGACCCGTGTATTCGGAACAGCGACCGTCGCGCTCTGAGCGAAGCTGAGGTGACGCGCTACGGCGCGTCACCTCTCTCTTTCTGTCTTTCCTGTCTCTCTGTCTTTCTCCCTGCCGCTTCCGCGCGCCCGAACCTGTCCGCCGCTGGCAGCTGTTTGATCAGGCCGGCCGAAACAGCGGGATACACACGTCTTCATGCTCTTCCCACTCCACCATGACAGGCATGTCAATGGAGATGTCCTGCAACGGGTCTTCGACGCCGACAACATTTGAGAGCAGGCGCGGCCCTTCCTCGAGATCGATCCAGGCGACCGCGTAGGGCACAACGTTTCTGAAGAACGGGTGATAGCTCTGGCGGATCACACTGAAGCTGTAGACCTTCCCGCGTCCGCTCGCATCCCTGACCGTCAGCGAATTCCCCAGACAGGACATACAGTGCCGCCGCGGGTAGAAGTTGACCGCCCCGCAGTCGTCACAGACCTGGTAGGTCAGGCGCTTGTCCCGCGTCGCCTTCCAGAACGGACCGGTGTCGAATTCGCTGGTATTCGGCAGGGGTCGTGTTGGCTCCGCCATGGTTCTCTCCTCGTAGGTTTCGCTGACGACTTCAGTCAGCCGCCAGAATAACGGTGCCAGCCGAATGCCGGCTCCCGAGCATCCCGCCGTTGCCGTGCGCAACGGCAAGGCCCGCGCCATCGACCTGCGAGTTGGACTCACCGCGCAGCTGCCGGGCCGCCTCGATCAGCAGGAAAATACCGCGCATGCCGGGATGGTTCGACGACAGTCCGCCACCGTCTGTGTTGAGTGCCGGCCCGCCCGGAGCATCGAAGCGCAGTTTGCCGCCTTCGACGTACCGGCCGCCTTCACCCTTCGGGCAGAATCCGAGATCCTCGAGCAACGTGATGACCGTGATCGAAAACGAATCGTAGATCATCGCTATGTCCATCTCGGCGGGAGTCACCCCAGCCTGCCCGAACGCCTGCGGCGCCGAGATCACGGCAGCACTGCTGGTCATGTCACCGCCGTTTGACGGGTACTTGGTGCCCTCCCCCGTACCGATGATCCAGACCGGTTTCTTCCTGCAGTTGCGGGCAACCTCCGGAGCCGCGATGACGACCGCCCCACCGCCGTCAGAGATCATGCAGCACTCGAGCAGGTGCAGCGGATCGGCAATCATCCGCGAACCCGTCACGTCTTCGATCGTGGTCTCACGAATGTCCAGAAATTCGAGGTCGGTCATCGCCTGAACGGCCTCGGGATTCCGCATCGCATGTGCCCGGGTTGCAACGGAGACCTCCGCAAGCTGTTCACTCGTGGTCCCGTATTCGTACATGTGGCGTGCGGCGACCATCGCGTAGTTCGACACCAGCGTCATACCGGCGTGACCTTCCATGTTGTCCGCGGGATGGAGTCCACCGCCCCGTCCGCCGACCCCGATCGCCACGCGATTGGAGTGCGAGGTTGAGCCATAGGTCATGAGCGCCACCTTCGCTTTGCCAGCGGCAATGTCGCGCAGCGCGTGTGCGGCATGGAACTGGTAGCTGCTGCCACCAACGCCCGTCGTGTCGATCACGGTCGGCGACAGCCCGAAGTACTCGGCTATATTGAGGCCCGCCATGCCTCCGCCTTCGCCGGCGTCGTAGATCGCGTCCACGTCCTTCCAGGTGAGGCCGGCGTCCTCCAGCGCCCGGGCCGCGCTTTCGGCCTTGATCTGCAGCGCATTCACGAGCCCGTCGACGTCCCGTGACGGATATTCGTGAATCCCGACAATTGCGGCTTCCCGCGCCTGTGATGCCATAACTGCCTCCCCTTTGTGGACCGGTCTGGCGATGATACCTGTGATTGAGCAGCGCGGCGTTCAGCGCTGCGACGCGTCGAGCGCCTGATCGATGTCCCAGAGAATGTCATCGACGGTCTCGAGACCCACCGAGATGCGGATCATGTCGGGTGTGACCCCCGCCGCGATCTGCTCCTCCTCGGACAGTTGCCTGTGTGTGGTCGACGCCGGATGGATGATCAGCGACTTCGCGTCACCAACGTTGGCGAGATGTGACAGGAACTCGGCGTTCTCGATGAACTTTACCCCCGCCGCTTCACCACCCCGGATCCCGAAGGTCAGGATGGAACCAGCCCCCCGAGGCAGGTACTTCTGGCCAAGCGCGTAGTAAGGATTGGTTGGCAGACCGGCATATTTCACCCAGTCTACGGCGGGATGGGCGTCCAGGTGCTCAGCAACCGCCTGTGCGTTCTGCACGTGTCGTTCCATGCGCAGGCTGAGCGTTTCCAGCCCCTGCAGGAACAGAAAGGAATTGAACGGCGAGATCGAAGGCCCGAGCGTACGCACCGTTTCGAGACGGGCCTTCATGCAGAAGCCGAAGTCGCCAAAGGTCTCGAAGAACCGGACTCCGTGATATCCCCTTGAAGGCTCGGTCATCTCCGGGAACCTGCCGTTGTCCCAGGGGAACTTCCCGGACTCAACGAGTACGCCGCCGATCGAGGTGCCGTGTCCACAGATGAACTTGGTTGCGGAGTGCACGACGATATCTGCGCCGTGTTCGAACGGTCGGCAGAGGTAGGGCGAGGCAAACGTGTTGTCGACAACGAGGGGAACGCCCGCTTCCCGTGTGATTGCGCTGATCGCCTCGAGATCGGCAACGTTGTTCGATGGGTTTCCGATCGTCTCGACGAACACCGCTTTCGTCTTGTCTGTGATGGCGTCGCGGAAGTTCTCCGGCTCGTCAGGGTCGACGAATACCGTGTCGATGCCCATCCGGCGAAACGTCACGTCAAACTGCGAGTACGTCCCGCCGTAGAGCGTGCTTGCGGAGACTAGCTGATCACCTTCAGCGAGCAGCGTGAGCAGCGCGGTCATCTGCGCCGCGAGGCCAGATCCAACGGCGAGCGCCGCTCTGCCGCCCTCGAGCGATGCCATGCGCTCTTCGAACATGGCGGTCGTGGGGTTCGACATGCGGCTGTAGACGTTGCCGAACGTCTGCAGGTTGAACAGGCTGGCTGCATGATCAGTGTCGTCAAAAACGTACGACGCCGTCTGGTAGATGGGGGCCGCTCGGGACCCCGTAGCGGGATCCGGAATCTGGCCGGCGTGCAGCATCCGGGTCTCGAAACCAAACTCTCTGTCGCTCATGGTGGGTGTCCTCTGTGAGTTCTCGCGCTCTATGCGCTTTCTCGCGAGCCCGCTTTCACGCTGGCCGCTTGCCTGGCCTCCTTCGGAGCGCCCGACGGGGTCTTGCGTTCAGGGAAGCCGTCGTGGGCGCCGCGCCGAAATGATCTTCGTATCGACTCCCGACCAGTTGAGCCCGCCAAACAGCCGCGCGTATTCGATCTTCATACACCGGTCCTGAATGACCGTGAGCCCTGCGGCACTCGCCTGCGCAGCCGCTTCGTCATTCACGATCCCCAGTTGTAGCCACAGGACCTTGGCACCGATGTCGATTGCAGGCTGCACATACTGAGGCACCGCTTCGGCGCGTTGGAACAGGTCAACGACGTCGACAGGTTCCGGAATGGACTGCAGATCCGGATAAACCTTCTGCCCGAGGATCTCCTCGTAGTTGGGATTGACCGGAATGACCCTGTAACCACGGTCCAGCAGGTACTTGGCCGCGAAGTAACTCGGCCGATACCAGTTGCCGGAGAGCCCGACCATGGCGATGGTCCTGGTGGAGTCCAGCACTCTGCGAACGGTGGCGTTGTCCATGTTCCGGATCCTTGCGGGCGTCGAGCGGAACCGGCGATGCTACCCCGTCGCCGTACGTTTTGCCGAGCGCCCACGTCACGTTTCGCGCGGAAGGTCTCCGCGAAGGGGGCTACCACGGCGAGGACGCAAAACCGCGTGTGCTAAGCTCTCAAGGCAACCTTTAGAACACCCACTTCCCTTCCCCGCGGCGCCTGGCAGGGACCCGGAACCCACTTGTCCCGTCAGTCAGAAGCAGCAAACGAAAGCCCCTCCACCGAACGGGAGGGGATGTGGGACTCCCTGCGCAACCAGGACTTCCGGTTCATCTGGAGCGGTCATCTCGCGTCCAGCTTCGCGATGAACATGCAAATGGTCGCCCGCGGCTGGCTCGTCTATGCGATGACCACTTCGCCCACCAAGCTTGCGTGGGTCATGCTGTCGTTCATGGTCCCGCAGGTCATCTTTTCGCTTGCCGGCGGCGTCTTCGCAGACCGCTACAACAAGAAGAAGGTGGTTGCGGTCGCCCAGAGCCTCAACTGTTCGGCGACACTTATCCTCGCCGTCATCATTCTCATGGACCGGGTGACCTTCTGGGACTTCATCTGGTTCGGCTTCTTCAACGGCACCGTCCTTGCCCTCTCGATGCCGGCACGGACCGCCTTCATTCCGGACGTCGTTGGTGAGCGACTGCTCTTCAACGCGATGGCGCTTTCGACCACCAGCATGAATCTCGCCCGTATCCTCGGTCCCGCGCTTGCGGGCGCCATGATCGCGGTGCTCGCCGGCGGCAATACCACCTCGGCCTTCGGCGTTGGCGTCGTCTACATCGTGATTGCGGTGCTATATTTCTTCTCCGCGATCTCGATGGCGTTCGTCGAGACTCCGGGACGGCCCGCGGCGCGCAGAGACAGCCGGGCGCTGCAGGACATCCGCGAGGCGTGGCAATACGTCGTGCGCTCGGAACTGATCCTCGGCCTGATCATCCTCTCGATCATCCCGTTCCTCTGGGGAATGGGCGTCAGTTCAGTGATGCCGGCCTTCAACCAGGATGTCCTCGGCGGAGGTCCGGATGACCTGGGACTGCTGATGGGAGCGATGGGTATCGGCGCGATCGCCGGCTCTTTGTGGCTTGCCCGCATGAGCCAGATGGGACGCAAGGGGCTCGTCATGTACATCCTGTCCGGACTCTGGGCGGTCGCCATCGTCCTGTTCGCGTTGTCCACCACACTGTGGGCCGCCATGTTCACAGTGGCGCTCGTCGGGCTGTGCAGCTCGATCTTCATGAGCATGAACCGCAGCCTCATCCAGCTCGCCGTCGCGCCCCACATGCGGGGGCGCGTCATGAGCATCGACATGATGTCTCACGGCCTGATGCCCCTTGGCATCATCCCGATCAGCTATATCGCCGAGGTCCGGACAATCGACTTCGCACTCGTCGTCAGCGCGGGCCTGCTCGCCGTTTCCACCGTCCTGCTGGCGCTTCTGATGCCTGCAATTGGCCGCATTGATAAAGGCTACGAGATGGCTGACACTCGCGCCTCCTGACTGAGGAGAGTCGCGTGCAGATCTCGACGCTGATGAGCTACGCCCAGGGGTACGTGGGCGCCACCAAAGAAATCATGGAAATGGAGAAGGCGGGCCTCGACGTCGTCTGGGTACCCGAAGCGTATTCCTTCGATGCGCCCAGCGCGATGGGATACCTTGCCGCCAAGACCGAGCGCGTCACAATCGCCTCCGGCATTCTGCCGATCTATTCCCGCACCCCGACTCTGCTCGCGATGACCGCGGCAGGTATCGATGCACTGTCCGAAGGCCGCTGCATGCTCGGTCTGGGCGCCTCCGGGCCGCAGGTCATCGAGGGATTCCACGGTGTGCCATACGACGCGCCCGCCACCCGCATCCGTGAAATCATCGAGATCTGCCGCAAGGTCTGGCGGCGTGACGAGAAACTCGTGCACGACGGCCGCAAGTACCAGATCCCGCTGCCGGAAGGCGAAGGAACCGGGCTCGGCAAGCCACTCAAGATCATCAATCATCCCTATCGCGACGAAATACCCATTGCGCTCGCAACGCTCGGCGACAAGAGTGTCGAACTGACCGCGGAACTGGCAGATGCCTGGCTGCCTGCGTTCTACATGGCCGAAGGCGCGGATGCCGTTTGGGGTGACGCGCTCCGTCGTGGCAACGCCAAACGTGACCCCGGCAGGCCACCGCTCGACATCTACGCCGGCGGCTCGGTTGCCATCGGCGACGGACTGGAAGGTTATCGGGACATGGCACGACCCGGCATCGCGCTCTACGTGGGCGGCATGGGCGCGCGGGAGAAGAACTTCTACAACCAGGTGTTCCGCACGTACGGCTACGAGACGGAGGCCGAGACGATTCAGGACCTCTATCTAGCCGGCCGCAAGTCCGAAGCGGAAGCCGCGATCCCCGAGTCCTACCTCGAAGCCACCTCGCTGGTCGGACCGGAGGGATTTGTCGCGGAACGTCTGCAGGTCCTGAAAGAACAGGGCGTCACGTCACTGAACGTCAGCTTTCTTGGCACTACCACACCCGAACGCGTTGCGAACTGCGACAAGCTGAAGAATCTGATCGCGCGGCACCTATGATGTGCAGACAGGCAACACGATGCGGGCTTCGAAGCCGCTCTGGTTCGCCAATGCAAGGCGTCCCGCATGAAGCTCGACGATGCGTGCGCAGATCGCGCAGGCCCATCCCGACACCGTCGCATTCGGCGAGGGTGACAAAGCAGCCAAGCGCCGCGGCCGGTTCTCCCGTGATGCCCGCGCCCTCGTCCCGAACACAAATGCGCACCTCCCGGTCGTGAGCGATGACTGTGACTGCGGCGACCGTGCGGGCGTGATGCAGCAAGTTGTCCAGCAATTCGGTCACTGCCCACTGCAGCTTGGAACGGTCGACTTCGGCGACGATGTGGTCCGGGCAAGACACCACGCAGTCAAGCGGATGCACGCTCACCGCATGCGCCAGGACCGGGTCCAGAGGTTGCGCAACAAGGTGAACGCCGTCCAGTGCAACGTACTGGTGCAGGCTCTCCAGCATTTTGCTCATCCGCTTCGATGATGCCTCGATGATCTTGAGAAACGGCAGGGCTTCTGCAGGGACTTCAGCGTCAAGCAGATCGATGAAAATCTCTGCGCTCTGCGCGGAGTGACGCGCCGGAGCTCTCAGGTCGTGGCAAATCCGGCACAGTTCGGCACTGTGGAGCACCGTCAACCCGGTAGCTCCGGATGCCCCAAGAGGAACCCCTGGACCTCGTCACATCCGTTCGCGCGAACGACCGCCCACTGCGCATCAGTCTCGATACCCTCCGCGATACACGTCAGCCCGAGACTGTGCGACAGCGCACAGACGGACTGAATGATGCACCCCGCCTTGGGTAACGTGGCGTCCTTTACGAACGACCGATCGATTTTCAGGGAATCGACCGGATAATTCCACGAGGTAGCGCAGCGACGAATAGCCCGTACCAAAATCGTCAACGGCGATCGAAACGCCTTTGTCCGCGAGCGCGGTGAGCACCGCTCGCGCGGATTCGGCATCTTCGATGATGCTGTGTTCCGTGATCTCGACCTGGAGCCAGGCAGCATCGATCGCAAACTCGCTCATCGCATCCCACGTCGGTTTCCCGCTGGACCGTACGAGAGGCCTGCCGCCAGCGCCGCCGCTGGCAGGACGAGGGTCATCTGATTGATGAGCGCGTAGCGATCAACGTGTCGCCATGGCAACTGCAACACCAGGATTTTCTGAGCGCGTTGTGCGCGAGTCCGGCATCCTCGTGGCAGTACGTGAAGTTAGCAACCATGACGGGTGGCGCGTCACGACCAGTCTTTCGCGCAGCGCACAGCGGGTAGCTGCCCGGCCCGGGTCCCGGATCGTCTACTACGAGGCGTTCATGGACATCTGCAACGCGATGTATCGGGAACGGTGCCTGCGTGGGTGGCGCAGGGAGACGCGCCTGCAGTTGATTGCCTCCGCCAATCCGGGCCTGTCGAACCTCGTGCCGGAAATCCTGGGGAATAGGTGCGCACCCGCTCCGGCCAGCTCCGGCGATCCAGTCCCGTGATCGCCAATGCACCGGGCGGTTGGACACGCAGTTCTTCTGGTTACCGATTCTGTCCGCCGCACAGGGGTGACGCGGGGCGCGGGTTATGATCAGGGCATGATCTCGGTCGTGATACCTACGTTTCAGCGGCATTCGAGTCTGGCCCGAACGTTGCGCGCAATCGCGCTGCAGACCCTGCCTCCCCGGGAAGTCATTGTGGTGACCGGTGATGCCGATTCCGACGCCATCATCGCCGTCGCGCTCGAGGCAGGGCAGCGCGTCACCGTACTCGAGTCGGTTCCCGGCGTCTGCGTGCAGCGCAACCTGGGGATCGGATATGCGCGGTCGCGGTACATCTGGCTGTGTGATGACGACATCGAGGCACCGGCGAACTATCTGGAGCATATCGCGCAGTTCCTTGCGACGAATCCTGCGGACGGAGCGGTCACGGGGATGATCTTTGAGCCCGATGTCCAGGGCGAATGGCAAAGCCAATACCGTCTTAAGGGGGAACGTTCGCTCGTAGTGCATTGGGTGTTTCAACTGTCGATCTGGGGTGAACTGCCGCCGGCGGAGCGCCTCGGCCCGATCGGCAGATATGCCTGCGCCCGTCTGCAGTCCGCCGGAAACGGACTGTCAGCCGCAGGATGGCCGCGCAATGTCTCCTTCGCCGGCCCGGTCATGCGTGCAGCCGTGTACGGACTGGGCGCAGCCGTCGTCCGTCGGGACTGGTTGCTCGCATCTCCGTATGACCCGGAACTCGATACCCGCGGGATTGGCGACAACTATGGCGTGGCAATGGGTATGCCGGGCGCGCTTCCACCGCAGCCAGATTGGAACAACCCGCGCGCACGAAGCGGCGCAGTCGCTTCAGCGCCCCTGCGGGGGCGTCCGCCAATCGCAGTCCTCACGAACCTCGCTGTGAAACATCACAAGTCGCCCGAGGGCAGATGGGACGAACTCGATGCCCACCGGCTCCGAACGCTCGCGCTGGCCCGCTTTCTCCGTGCCAGGCAGGATTACAGCTGGAGACTCGGCACCTGGCTAGTCTGGTCGATCATCGGACTGGCGAGCGCGGCCCTGATGCGTGGCCGGTTGGGACGCGCGTTGCTCAACCTGCGTCTGGCCGGGTCAATCGTGTGGCTTCTCTCAGCGCGGACCTGACGCATCACAGACGTTCCGCGCGTCCTCGCCCTGCGATATTAGTGCATGCCGACCGCAGTCCAGCGCGCCCCGGCGTTACCCCG
>PBVL01000182.1 GCA_002728675.1 Gammaproteobacteria bacterium | reverse complement strand
TGCCGGCGGCGCGTCATCATCATTGCGGCAGGCACCTGTCAGGGCAAGTCCCGAGACGACGGTCACACGCGCAATCCATTGCAATCACCCGGCAAGATCCATCTCTGTAGTCAACCACCTTCGTCACCACATCCGTCCAGGCAGGCCTATTCAATGGTCCTGTGACCGGTCAGCCGCCAGATTCCCCCCCCCCGGGAAGGCGTGTTTCATCCAATCCGGATCTGCCTGCGGCCGCATGCGCGAAACGAACACATACACCGCAAGCGATACTGCAAGGGCCGGAAACACCTCATGGACAAACCTGGAACCACCCAGGACGAGCCACGCCAGGAGGACTGCGATCCCCAGCGTCATCGACGCCAGCACGCCCGCGCCCGACCCGCCCTTCCAATAGAGCCCCACGAGGATCGCCGGAACAAAACATACCGCGTACAGACTTCCCGAGAAGATCGTGAGTTCGACGATCCCGCCCGGTGGCCTGAGCGCGACCAGGGCACCAAGCACGGCGAACCCCACAACGCAGGCACGCGTCCAGAACAAGGGTGAGGCCGACGCCCGCCTTGGTCTGACGAGATCGTTGTACGCGGTTGAAGCGGTCACCAACAGCACACTGTCGATCGATGACATCGCCGCGGCGACGATTGCGACAATCAGAAAGTCCGAGACCCACAGGGGAAAGATTGCCGGATCATTCACGAGCGTCGGAATGATGGTGTCGGTATCCGTCACGCCTTCCAGCAGGAAGTGCGCATAGATTCCGACAGGAAATAGGCAGAACTGAATCGCGATGAGGCCGAAGACCGCAACCCAGATTCCTTTGCGAATCTCCGCCGCGTCACGCAGCGCGTAGAACCGGCTGATCTGCCGCGGGTCGACGAGCAGCTTCAGCGAACCGGCAAACGCGATGCCCAGGAGCACCGCAAACGGGATGCCGCCGTTCGGATCGAACACAAAGGCCGTCTCTTCCCGCTCGGCAAGTTCGGGCAGACGCGTCATCCCGCCGGCGGCATCCGTCACGAACAGGAAAATAGTCACCGAACCGATCATCATCAGAACGCCCTGGATGACGTCGGTCCGTACCACCGACACAAACCCACCAACGGACGTGTACAGCACCACAATGACCAGCGTGACGAAGACGGCCATCTCGTAGGGGATGCCCAGGAACACCTCGAACAGTGTTCCCGCGCCTTTGAAGATCGCGACGAGGTACAGGAGACTCGCAAGCACGACCACCAGGGCGGCGAACGTCCTGACCGCCGCGTTCTCACCATAGCGTCGAGCGAGATAATCAGGCACGGTGACCGCGCCCACCGCGCCCGTAAACGCGCGCAGTCGCGGCGCGACGTACTTCCAGGACAGGTATGTGAACACCACGATCGTCCCAGCCATCACAAGCCATGCAAGGCCGTACGCGTAGCCTTTGCCCGCATGACCGATGTAGCTGTTGGTGCTGGCGAACGTCGCGACGAACGAAATCCCGATCGCAAGTCCAGAGAGATTGCGGGCCCCGACGTAGTAACCCTCGATGCCGGTGCTCGCACGGCGACCAACCGCGGCGTGGTGCAGCAGCACCCCCGTATAGATGAGCAGCAGGCCACAGGCGACCCAGTGTTTCAGGATCCAGTCCAAGGTCTTACCGGTCGGTGAGCGGAAGGTGCGCCCGGGTCACGGGCGCCGCCAGAGTGTCCCAGAATCAGGACCCATTCGCGAACAGGACGTCAGCGCCCTGGCACCTCGACGGCGTTGTCGTGCTGTCGCCGGTCGGAAGCGTGGGACATGGACGGCGCAAGACCAGCCACCCTCTGCCGGAATCCGGTCAGGCGCGGCTGTACCAGGCCACACCGTCGTCGTCTTCCTCAACCGTCAGCATTCTTCGATCAAGCGCGCAGTTGATGTGCGCAATGCTCTCGCCGGTTGCCATGAAGTACGTCCACTCCGTGATCTTGCTCTTGAAGATCGCAGGAAACACGTCGACCGCGCGCTTGGGCTCCTCGCAGATGTCGTAGAGGTTGTTGAGCGCGGTCTCGTGGTGACTGATGAGGGCGGTGAGTCGCTCGTGCACGCCGCGGTAGAGGCCCTGATGCGCGGGCAACACCAACAGATCGGACGGCAACAGATCGCGCAGGGTCACGCAGGAGGTCAGCCACTCCTTAACGGGGTTCGCCTTGGGCTCGAGCGGATTGACGCTGACGTTGGGTGTGATCCGCGGGAGAATCTGATCGCCCGCGATGATGACTTTCAATTCCGGGCAATAGAGGCACGCGTGCTCGGGGGAGTGGCCCCGCCCCACGACCACCCGCCAGACGCGCCCGCCGATGTCGAGATAGTCGCCGTCACGCACCCTGTGGTAACCGGCCGGCAGCGCCGAGACGTTCGCGCCGAAGGATCCGAACCGGCTCCGGTACTCTTCGAGGCGCTTCTCCGAGAAGCCTGCACGACGATAAAACCGCAGCGCGTCGTCCGGCAGATCCGACGGCCCGTCCGCGGCCATCAGCTTGCACATCACGAAGTCTTCGCGGCTCATCCAGAGTTCGCAGCCCCAGCGCGAGACGAGCCAGCCCGCCAGGCCCGTGTGATCGCTGTGCATGTGCGTGGAGAACACCCGCGTCACCGGTTTGCCCTCGAGTTCGTTCTCGAAGATTTTTTTCCAGGCGGACTTGATCGTGTCGTTGTTGAGGCCGGTGTCGACGATTGTCCAACCGTCGTAGTCACGCAGCAGCCAGACATTGATGTGGTTCAGCCGCCCCGGCATGGGCATCCGGACCCAATACACGTCTTTTGCCACTTCCAGCTTCGTGCCCGGAGGTGGCTCGTCGGGGAACACGTAATCGAGTGGATCTTCTTTTTGCTCGAACATCTTGAGGCCTATTCGGTCAAAGCCAAGTTTGCTACGAACGCGCCGGGACTACTACAACCATTGACGCGGCTGATAGCGAACGCCGCCCAGCCGCGCCGAGATGGCTTCGAATTCCGCTCGCGGCGCGCCCCGCCAGCACAGGTCGTCCAGCGACTCCGCGAGCGGCACGTCGGTGACGAGCACCGCCAGTTCCCGGTAGAGCGCAACCTCTTCGCGCATGCCTGCCAGGGTCGCCCCGAGCTTGGCCGCGCCCCGCACCTTCACGTCCCACGCTTCCGGATCGTCGGGGATCGCCTCGACCGTACCGTAGCGCCGCAGCAGCGTCGAAGCGGTCTTTGCACCAAAGCCCGGGACGCCCGGAATGCCGTCCGCGGTATCGCCAACGAGCGCCAGCCAGTCGGGGATGCTCGCCGGCGCCACGCCGTTTCGGTCCAGCACGCCTGCCTCATTGATCACCTTGCCCCGGATTCGGTCGACCTGCACGACACGGTCACCTTCCACCACCTGCCCGAGGTCCTTGTCCGGCGTCATGATCCGCACCTGATCCACGTCGTGACGCCACTTGCGGGCGGCGGTCGCGAGCGCGTCGTCCGCCTCCCATCGATCCATTGACCATACCGTCACGCCGCAGGCACGGACGGCCTCTTCGACAATCCCGAACTGATCCGTCAGGACCGGGTCCATGCCGAGGCCCGTCTTGTAGCCGGCGAACAGATCATTGCGGAACGACTCGATCGGGTTGTCGAACGCAACTGCAAGATGCGTGGCCCGCTCGAAATCGTCTTCGATGAGCGACAGCACCGATGCCATGACCCCCACCGTCGCCTTGACGTCCTGGCCGTCGGGCGATGTCTGTCCCGGCCGTTTGGAGAAGTGGGCGCGGAACAACTCAAAGGTCCCATCAATGACGTGTAGTCGCATCATGCAATCACATGAGCCTGGCCAGCGTCGCCTCGGCCCGTTCCCTGAATCGGTCGAGCGAGGCGGCGGCAACGCCTGTGATGATCTGCTGGCACCCGAGTTCCCCGAACGCACGCACGGATTCGGCGTTCAGATGATCCCGATTGGGTGAGACGTAAATCGCGAGGTCGGCGCGGCTGCGCCCCGCTTGCTCGAGGAGACCGTCGAGGGTGACCAGATGCGCGGCAAAGGACTCCGGCGTCAGGTTGAAGCCGTACCAGCCCTGGCCAACCGTTGCGACCCGGCGCAGTGCCGCCTTGCTTTCCCCGCCGAACAGGATTGGCGGATGGGGCTGCTGAACGGGTTTCGGACCCTGCTGCGCATTTTCGACGGTGTAGAACTCACCGCTGAAGTTGGCGAGGTCGTCCTGCCACAGGGTCTGCATGACCGCGAGGCACTCCTCCGTGCGCGCCGCCCGGCGTGGCCAGGGCACACCCAGACCCTCAAACTCTTCTTTCAGCCAGCCAATGCCAACTCCAAACTCGAAGCGACCACCCGACAGGTAGTCGAGGTCCGCGACCTGCTTCGCGCAGTACACCGGCTGGCGCTGGGGCACGAGACAGATGCCCGTGCCGAGGCGAATCTTGCTCGTATGCGCGGCCACCCAGGTCAGTGCCATGAACGGGTCGATGAGACTCGTTGGCGTACCGGGAATCTTGCCGTCCTCCGAGTACGGATAGCGCGACGCGTACTCCGGAAAGAACATCACGTGCTCAGGCACCCAGAAGGAATCGAATCCCAGTTCTTCCGCGATCTGACCAGCGCCTCCAATGAGTTCTGGCGGAGTCCGTTCGTTGAACGGCGTCTGCATCCCAAACTTCATGATCGTCTCCTTCATGTCATGACCACCATAGCGCAATCGCTGCGTGGCGAGGGGGGCCCATTCGCTGTATAACGCCCGCTTCGACGCGGCACCCGCGGGCGCGCGCGCCAACCCAACCCGTCAGGACTCCTACCAATGAAAAATCTGTTCTCCATCGAAGGCAAAGTCGCGCTTGTCACGGGCGGCTCCCGCGGCATTGGCGAAATGATCGCCGCCGGCTTTCTGGCCAACAGCGCCAAGGTGTACATCAGTTCACGCAAGGCTGACGTATGCGACGCAACCGCTGCGCGGCTGATGGAAACCTGGGGCGGCGAGTGCATCTCGGTACCCGGAGACCTGTCCGACCTTGCGGGCATCGAAGCCGTTGCGACTGAGATCGCGAGCCGCGAGCGCCAACTCGACATCCTCGTGAACAATGCTGGTGCAACCTGGGGCGCGCCGCTTGGAGAGTTCCCGGAGAATGGCTGGGACAAGGTGATGGACACCAACGTCAAGGGGATCTTCTTCCTGACCCAGGCGCTGCTGCCGCAACTCAAGACAGGAGCGTCACACGAGGACCCGGCCCGGGTCATCAACATTGGCTCCGTCGACGGCATCAAAACGCCGGCGTTCGACAACTTCTCCTACGGCGCCTCGAAAGCTGCTGTACATCACCTGACGCGCCAGATGGCCGCGCACCTGGTCAAGGACAACATCATTGTGAACGCGATTGCACCCGGCCCGTTTCCCTCGTGGATGCTGTCGGCGGGCGTGGGATTCGGCGGCGAAGTCGAAGGCCAGGACTGGGACCGCGTCGGGCGCGGAAACCCGCGTGGCCGGGTGGGTACGGCGGAAGACATTGCGGGACTCGCCATCTTCCTGTCCTCTCGCGCGGGCGCCTACACCGTCGGCGAAACCATCACTTGTGACGGAGGTTCCGTCGCCGCAAGCTGAGAGAGTCTCGAGCGGACAACTGCGGATGCCACGATCAGAACTGGCCATCACGTCGATCCAGGCGACGATCCTTCCGGT
>PBVL01000181.1 GCA_002728675.1 Gammaproteobacteria bacterium | reverse complement strand
TCTGCAGGAGATGCTCATCGCACTGTCGAACGTGCTGAAACGCGCGGAGCAGTTCACAAGCCATCGGGTCCGGCTCGATCCGCTGTCGACGCGCGAGCGCATGTCGCGGGTGCTGGACATGACTCGCGGCAGCACGGATTTCATGCCGTTCTCGGCACTGTTCACGGTGGAGGAGGGACGCGCGGGCGTGATCGTCACCTTCCTCGCGGTCATGGAACTGATCAAGGAGGGCCTGCTGGACATCGTCCAGGCGGGTGCTTTCTCGCCGATTCACGTCCGTGCACACAGTACGGAGGCAGACGATGCGTGAGAACCTGGTGGCGATCCTCGAAGGCGCGATTCTGGCGGCGGACCAGCCGTTGTCGATTGACCGGATGATCGCGCTGTTCGACGAACCGCCGCCTCGCGCGGAGGTGCGCGAGGCCCTCGCGGCCATTGGCGAAGCGTGTGTGGGCCGCGGTTTCGAACTGAAAGAGGTTGCCTCGGGGTACCGCTTCCAGGTACGGGCGGAGTACGGCGACTGGATCTCCCGTCTGTGGGACGAGAAACCGCCGCGCTACTCGCGTGCGCTCCTCGAGACGCTTGCGCTGATCGCCTACAAGCAACCCATCACCCGCGGGGACATCGAAGAGATTCGCGGCGTGAGCACGAGCACGAACATCATCCGTTCACTGCTCGAACGCGAATGGATCCGGGTCGTGGGGCACCGCGATGTGCCGGGCCGCCCCGCGCTGTACGCGTCGACCCGGACGTTTCTCGACTACTTCAATCTCGCCAGCCTCGAGGAACTCCCGACGCTTGCGGAGATCCGGGATCTGGACAAGGTCAACGCGGAACTGGATCTCGATACGGGTGAAGCGCCCACCCCACGCATCCTCGATCTCGAACCCGGCGAGGCGGGCGATGCGGGGGATGGCGAGGCGCAAGCGTTTGCTGATACGGCCGACCTGGATGCCGTGACCGATCAGGTCAATCAGATTCAGGAGAACATCCGAAACCTCTTCGCGGGCGATGACGAGTCGGCCGGGAACGGGGAGGAGACGGACGGCGATGAGGCAACCTCGTTGGAGGGAGCCGCCCCGGAGGGAGCCCCCCCGGAGGGCTCTGATCCGGCAGGCACTGAGCAGGCAGGCTCCGGGACGGAGCAAAGCGACGAGGAGGGCGCCGCCGGGGAAGGCACCGCTCCGGCAGAAGACGACCCGGCAGAGACCGATCCGCGGGACGCGGGCTGAACGTGTCGGAGAAACTCCAGAAAGTTCTTGCCGCGCGTGGCCTCGGCAGCCGCCGCGAGATCGAACGCTGGATCGCGGGCGGGCGCGTGAGCGTCAACGGTCGCACGGCCATCCTCGGTGACCGGGTCGAACCGGAAGATCAGTTGGCGGTGGACGGCCGGCCCGTGGGCAGGCAGCGCACCGCGCATCGGCACATTCTCTTCAACAAGCCGGCGGGACAGGTCTGCTCCCGTGACGATCCCGACCACCACGACACCGTCTTCGACCATCTGCCGCCATTGAAGGGGCAGCGCTGGGTCTCGGTTGGACGGCTGGACATTGCGACGACGGGGCTGCTGCTCTTCACGACAGACGGAGAACTCGCCAACCGGTTGATGCATCCCTCGCGCCAGATCGAACGCGAATACGCCTGTCGCGTGCTGGGGGACGTCAACGACGATGTGGTTCGCCGCCTGCTCACCGGGGTCGACCTGGACGGCGTACGGTGTCGGTTCACCGACCTGCAGCCGGGGCGGGGAGATGGCGCGAATCGTTGGTACTACGTCGTGCTGATGCAGGGCCGCAACCGTGAGGTCAGGCGACTGTGGGAATCCCAGGGACTGAAAGTCAGCCGGCTGAAGCGGGTGCGGTACGGCAACGTGTTCATTCCGAGCGCAGCGAAGGCCGGGCGGTGGAAAGACCTGACGAAAGACGAGGTCAGCGGACTGTACGAACTCGCGAACCAGCCGGCGAACCCGGCTCAGACAGATTCCCCGACGTGATCGGCGGTTGCCGCCAGGTGCACGATGTTCCGGCCGTTCGACTTGGCCCGATAGAGCGCCTCGTCAACCCGGTTGAGGAAGCGTGCGATGGTGTCCTCCGGTCTGAGCATGGCCACGCCAATACTGACGGTCGTCGTCACCAGGCGTGAGCCGTGCCGCAATTCGAGCGCCTCGATCCGTGACCGCAGGCGCTCCGAAATCCGCATCGCGAGCGCCGCGTTTGTGTTCGACAGGAGGACGACAAACTCTTCGCCTCCGTAGCGGAAGACGGTATCCGAACCGCGGATGCCCTCGTGCACCGCATCGACCATGGCACAGAGCACCTGATCGCCCCGGACGTGGCCACAGCCGTCGTTGATGCGTTTGAAATGATCGAGGTCGATCATCGCAAGGGCGAGGCACTGATCGTAGCGTCGCGCCCTGTCCATTTCGCGCCGCAGCGCCTCGTCGAGCGAGTCCTGATTGCCCGCTCCCGTCAGCGGGTCGACCAGCGCGGCGGCAACGGCGCTGCGGTAGCGCAGCGCGTTGGTGACAGGAAAGACCAGCAGCGCGAGCAGGGATTCGAGCAGGGCCATTTCCCGCTCATTGAAGCGCTGACTCCGGGCGAACCGAAGGGTTCCGAGCGCGTCCTGCTGGTTGATGATGCGATAGGAGCAGGTGTGCACGCTCTGACGGCCCACCTCGTGTTCGATGCCAAGTGCCCCGTGTTCGTAAGCGAGACCGTCACAGGGCACCACGGCGGCCGCCTCGACGAAGAACAGGTCGAGGATCGTATGCAGGTCCAGTGACGACTGCAGCGTGCTTGCAAGGCGCAACCTGACCCGCAGGTCGGTTTCGTCGCCGGGCCCCGTCGTCTTGAGGGTACGCGTGGTCTTGAAAGGGCGATCCGTTCCATTGGAAGCCATGTGGTGGTCCAATTGACGCTCACCCGGGTCCCGAACAACATCTGTGCCAATCGGGCGCGGAATGGACTCAACTCATTCCGTTTCAGTGCGTTACGTGCGAAACGAGTGGGGCGGCCAGTCGCGGCTCGACGGAAAACCGGCGTCTTTTGCCGCTCCGGCGGCAACCGCTGACCGCCCTGAGGCTGCTCGTCGGGTCTCAGGCGTCGAAGCGCTGGCCATGGATGCCCTGGCTGTCCGGGCCGAGCAGGTAGAGAAAAAGCGGCACCACCGCGGAGGTCGTCTTGAGCGTGGCGGGATCTTCGTTCGGATACGCTCTGGCTCGCATGGAGGTTCGCGTGGCGCCGGGGTTGACGATGTTGCTGCGCGTCCAGCTGGTGTTCTCCAGTTCGTCGGCAAGCAGGGTTGCGAACCCTTCGAGGGCATACTTGGACACAGCATACGCGCCCCAGAAGGCGCGGGGCTTCTGGCCGACGCCGGAGCTCGTGAAGATGAGCGACGCGTCATTGCCCCGTTCGAGTGCGGGCAGGAGCGCCTGGGTCAGCAGGAACACCGCGTTCACGTTGACCTGCATCAGTCGATGCCAGGTATCAGTGTCGTAGTGGGAGAGCGGCACGCGGTCGCCAAGCAGCGCGGCATTGTGGACGAGCCCGTGCAGGGCGCCGTAGTGGGTGTCGACAGCGTCGATGACCTCGTTGATCCGCGCTGCGTCCAGTTGGGCAAGATCGATTGGCAGCAGGCCCGGTTCCGGGTGACCGGCGTCGACGATCTCGTCATAGACGGACTCCAGTTTAGCCGTCGTGCGTCCAAGCAAGAGAGTGGTCGCACCATGCTCCGCGCAGGCGATGGCGAGCGCCCGGCCGATGCCGTCCCCGGCACCGGTGATCAGAATGTTGCGCCCGGTCAGAAGATCCGCGGGGGCGCTGTAGTCTGGCGGCAGACTCATCGCGCGGCGTCCGGCAATACGGCGTGGACGAAGTAGTTCACGTCGACGTCCCGCCCCAGCGAATAGCGGCCGGTCACCGGGTTGTAGCTCATGCCCGTGACATCCCTCACGTCGAAACCGTGGGCGCGAAGGCTGCGCGACAGCTCCGAAGGCCGGATCAGTTTGTCGTAGTCGTGTGTGCCGCGGGGGACCATGTTGGTCAGGTACTCGCCACCGATGATCGCGAGCAGGAACGCCTTCAACTGGCGATGGATCGTCGACAGGACGAGGTGTCCGCCGGGCCGCACCAGCTTTGCCGCTGCGGCGAAGATCGAGTCAGGGTCCGGCACGTGCTCGAGGACTTCGAGGCAGGTCACGACGTCGAAGCGTTCTGACCCCGGGTCGCCCGACGCGTCGAGTTCGGCGGCCAGGTCCTCGATGCTCGTGAGTCGGTAGTCGACACGCACCGATGCGTCCGCGGCGTGGGCGCGCGCAACGCGCAGCACCTGCTCGGCGAGGTCGATTCCAGTGACAAATGCGCCGCGGCGCGCGAGCCCTTCGGAGAGGATTCCGCCGCCGCAGCCGACGTCCAGAACACGCGAGCCGGCAAGCCCGGTTCCGGTTCGCTTGGCGATGTAGTCGACACGCAGTTCGTTGATGTCGTGCAGCGCCTTGAATTCACCGCCCCGGTCCCACCAACGGCTCGCCAGTTCGTCGAACTTCGCCAGTTCCGCGGCATCGGCATTGGTCACGGGCTGTCCTCCTGTCGATCGCTGCTCGCGATGCGCTGTTGCCAGCCGCGCACAGTCTGCATGAGCGCCTCGCGATTGATGCTGACGTGTGTCCTGTCTGCGTATTGCAAAGCGCCGTCCACCCAGGTGTGGGTCACGTCACTGCCGCTGCAGGCATAGACGATGGCTGATACGGGGTCATAGACGGGCTGGGTGGTCGTCCCGGAGAGGTTCACGGCCGTCAGGTCGGCGCGTTTGCCCGGTTCGATGCTGCCCAGGTCCTGTTCACGCCCGAGCATGCGGGCTCCGCCGAGCGTCGCCATTTCCAGCACGGCGCCCGCGGGCAGGTCCGTGGCGCTGCCCGAAACCTTCGCCAGCAGTGCGGCGGCGCGCATGGCGCCGAACATGTCGAGATTGTTGTTGCTGGCCGCGCCGTCGGTTCCGAGCGCAAGGTTCACACCCGCTTCCAGCAGCCGCGCGGTTGGACAGATGCCGCTGGCCAGCTTCATGTTCGATTCCGGGCAATGCGCAACATGAATGCCGTTTGTCACAAGGGCGTCAATCTCTGCGTCGATCAACTGGGTCATGTGCACGGTTTGCAGGTGGGGGCCGGCGAGGCCCAGTTCCAGCATTCTGCGAAACGGCCGCATGCCGAGCGACTCGACACTCTGGTCAACCTCGGTTGCCGTCTCGTGCAGATGCAGATGGATGGGGATGTCGAGTTCCTGGGCGAGGACCGCGATCCTCCGGAACCCTTCGTCTGTCACCGTGTAGGGACTGTGCGGCGCGAACGCGGTCGTGATCAGCGGCACGTTGCGAAACGCGTCGCGGAAGGCAAGGCCGCGCGTGATGTGTTCGCTTTCGTCGCGCGCCCAGGCGTTCGGGAACTGAATGACCGGCAACGAGACCTGCGCCCGGATGCCCGCATCGCTGAACGCGCGGGCCGCTGCCTCGGGGAAGAAATAGGTGTCGGCGACGCAGGTTGTGCCTGTCTCGAGCATCTCGGCAGCGGCGAGATTCGTGCCATCGCGCACGAACGACTCGTCAACGTGGGCGGCTTCGACCGGCCAGATGTGGTCCGTGAGCCAGGTCATGAGCGGCAAGTCGTCCGCGTAGCCCCGCAGCAGCGTCATTGCGGAGTGCCCGTGCGCGTTGATCAGCCCGGGAATCAGCACGTGTTCTGCCAATGTGGTGACGGTGGCATCAGGGTACCGGGTGCGTGCGGTTTCGCGCGGCAACACTGCAACGATGGTCTCGTCACTGAGTACAACCGAGTGCTCGCTGAGAACAGTATTGGCAGGCACCACCGGAACGATCCACCGGGGCTCGAGCAGACTGACGGATTGGTTGGGCATGACGGTCCGACTGACGGGGCG
>PBVL01000180.1 GCA_002728675.1 Gammaproteobacteria bacterium | reverse complement strand
TCGGCGCCCATGCAGCCAGAAAATCCGGGCGACGCCAAGTCGAGTGGACGCTGCTCAATCTCCTGGACGACGATGACGCATTCGCCAATCGGGATCGAAACCTGACGACGTTCGGCCTGCGGCTCCGCCGCGAACCAGCCCCCGGGACCTGGGACTACGACCTCGATGTCGCGCTGCAAGCAGGCTCAACCAGAGGCGGGATCGCACCCACGTCTCGCCGCTTCGACCACTTTGCGGGTTTCATTCACGCCGAGGCTGGCTATCACTTTGGCGGCCCGTGGCAGACCCGGCTTGTTGGCCAGTTCAACGTTGCAGGCGGCGACCGTGACCCCGCTGACGGCGATTCAGACCGGTACGACGGCAACTTTGGCGTCCGTGTGTTCGACTACGGACCGACCGGCATCTACGGCGCGTTCTCCCGAAGCAATACCGCGTTCCTGCGGCTCAGGCTGTTCGCGCGACCATCCGCGGACACACGACTTCAGGTCGCGCTTGCTCACTACCGGCTTTCGAGCGCCCGCGACCGGCACGCGACTTCGGCGCTGAACGATCCAACCGGGCACTCGGGACGGGACCTTGGAATTCAGCTGGAATTCCGCGCCCAATACCGGTTCATGCCACGGCTCAGCGGTGCCGTCGGCGGCGCCTTCCTGTCTCCCGGCGACTATCTCGAAGACGCTCCAGCCCGAACGCACTCCCCCCGCAACACGCGCTACGTGTACGCGGAGGCGACCTTACGCTTCTGACCCGAACATCAAGACGGTTTGCCGCATGGGGCGAGGAAGTCCGAACCGGCTGCGGCGAAGGGCTTCAAGCCACGCCGGTTCGGCAAACTACCGGGTTGACGGCCATCCCGCACGACCGCGCGGGCCATTGAGAACACTCCGCCAACTCGCCGGCGACGCTTTCGGTCTTCCGGCTGACCTCGCTGTACGTCATGCCTGCGCGTCGCCCTGTCAACATCGCGGTCTGTTACGCGCAGCTGGAAGCCGACTGAAGTCGGCGGCTCAGGTACCGTCAGAGCGGTCTTCGGTGAACAGCGGACACGCGCCGCGCAGACTGATGCGGCGGATGACCCGGGTGTCCTCGGGGCCGGTCGCCGCCCCGATGGGCGTTGCCGAGTGCATCGTGGTGGGGTTGTCCCACATCACCAGATCGTGCACCGCATGGTGGTGCTCAGTGATGAAGGGCGCGCGAAACGAGTGCCGGCAAAGCGCTTCGAGCAGTACTGCCGCTTCCGCAAGCGGCATGCCGACAATGCCCTGGGGCGTCCCACTGATCGCATAGAGCGTCTTGCGCCCGGTCACCGGATGTTTGCGAACGAGCGGGTGGCGTACGGTGTAAGACTGATCCCAGCCCTTCGGCGGAATCGGCACATGGTCCCCGGGTCGCGCCGAAATGGACACGCCGTGCCGATGTTCCACAACAAGATCCGCAATCGTCTCCTTCATCGAACTGTCGAGTGCGTCATATGCGTCGGCGAGATTCGCAAACCGCGTCTCACCGCCGACCCTGGGCGCCTGTTCTGAATACAGCATCGTGACCGACGAGCGCTGTTCGGTGAACGACTGGTCCGTATGCCAGTGCGCCGCACCCTTCGCCTCGGCTTTGGTATCCACCCCGACGTTCGTGATTGGGATGATCTCAGGGTGCTCCTTGTCGAAGTTGCGTCCGATCGGCTCGCCAATCCGGAGCGCAAAGGTGACGAACTCCCGACGCGACATGCCACCCGTGCGGATCACGAGAAACCGGTTTTCGTAAAGCTCGCGGAGGAGCGCCCGCAATCCGTCGTCATCCAGCGCCTGCAGCGACACCCCACTCACTTCCGCACCAAAAGGTGCAAGCGGTGAGAGGTTGTGAATCATCGGCGGGACAGTCAGTCTTTGCGGTTGATGAGATGCCCGAGCTTGCCGGCCTTGGTCGCGAGGTATCGTGCGTTGTGCGAATTGTGGCCTGTTTCGAGCGGAACCCGGTCGACAATCTCGAAGCCGAGCTTCGTCAGCGCGTTCACCTTGACCGGATTGTTGGTCATCAGGCGCAGCCGCTGAACGTGCAGATGCGCAAACATCGGTTTGCACATGCTGTAGTCGCGCAGGTCCGCATCGAACCCGAGCCGCTCGTTCGCTTCGACCGTGTCGGCACCCTGGTCCTGCAGCTGATACGCCCGGATTTTGTTGATCAGGCCAATCCCCCGACCTTCCTGCCGCAGATACAGCACAACGCCGGCGCCCTCGGTCGCGATCCGTTCGAGCGCGCCCTGGAGTTGTGCACCGCAATCGCAGCGCATGGAGAAGAGGCAGTCGCCCGTCAGACATTCCGAGTGAACGCGGCACAGCACCGAAGATTCTGCCTCCACGTCGCCAAGGACGATCGCGAGGTGCTCCTTACCCGTCTCGGTGTCCTCGAAGCCATGCAACTTGAACACGCCAAACGGCGTGGGAAGATCGCAGGAATCGACAAAAATGACTGACACGGGGTGCGGCACCATCGGCGCGAAGAGCCATCTGACTTTACTGGAATTCGCTGGACAGCACCATCACACCGTCCTTCTCGCTGATTTTCCACATTACGCAAAAACGTCATGCCCAACAAGACGTTAGGGGGGCGAGTTTCCTTCCAGCACCAAGGCGTCGACATTCATCACAGTGATTGCGCCAACCGTCACTTCTGACAACTGCACCCGCCAGCCATTGACCCGTCCGCCTGCTGTGATCGCCTGAATCGGGCGACCCGAGGCGTAGTCGAGCGCCATGCCGCGCGCGGTCGCCTCACTCAAGGCAACGTCAGTCGCGCCCGTATCCACAAGGAAGGAAGCCGGATGCCCGTTGATGGTACCGCTCGAACGGTACTGACCCGATGGGGACAGCGTCAGCGAAACCGAAACCGCTTCGGGGCTGGAGAACGTGCTCGCGATTCGTCCGCTGAGCGCCAGCGTGCGTTCCACGCCATCCAACTGAACCACCGCCGCCCGGCTATCCGCGCTGACCAGCACAACGCCGCGGAAGCGGCGCCCCGCCTTGACGAGCCGTGACGCCCCATCAACCTCCAGGACCGCAGCGCCCTCGAACAGCGCCGTGACCTCGATGCGCTCGGCAGCCGACGACGCATCCGCAAACAACACTGCGCACGCCCAGCACACTCCGGCTATCCAGATTCGGCTCCCCATGGAGGCATTAAAGCCCACCAAACGGCTGCACTCGACAGGAACGCCGATGGAGCGGGTCAGAAATGCCGATAGCCGGTCGAATTGCCCGGGATCGGGGTACCGGACGCATCGACGCACGCCACGCCATCTGCGGCGGGAACAATCGCGCCGATCCGGGTCCAGATCGCCTCGTCCAGGCGCGCGTCAGCAGCAGCGGTCACGCAGAGTTCGTAGTCGTCCCCGCCGGCCAGCGCATGCCGTAGCGTGACGCCGGGGCTGAGCGGCAACGCCCCGGCCTCCAGCCTTGCACCAACCCCGCTTGCCTTACAGACGTGGCCAAGATCGGCGAGGAGGCCGTCGGTTACATCGATCCCCGCGTGCAGCACCTCCCGCGCCGCGAGTGCCTCGGCAACCCGTGCAACAGGAAAGAGATAGGGCGCCTGGACGGCCGCGTCGACGTCGAGCGCTTCGAGCGCGGCCGCAAGGCCCAACGCGGCCGCACCCGGCGAACCGGTCACAAAGACGCCATCACCGACACGTGCGCCCGTGCGCAGCAGCGGCCCCGCCGATGACGCCAGCCCAATGACCTGGCCCGTCACGGAGAGCGGCCCACGCGTCACGTTGCCTCCGACGAGCGGTGTGCGATACGCCTGGGTCAGGGCCTTCAATCGATCGGAGTAGCCCTGCAGGAAGGTCTCGTCCGCATCCGGCATCGTGAGCGCAAGCGTGAGACCGACCGGCCGTGCTGCCATCGCGGCCACGTCGGACACCGTCGCGACGAACACGCGGTGCGCGACCACCTCGCCAGGGGCGCCAACCGGAAAGTGCACTCCCTCAACGAGCGTGTCCGTCGACACGCACAGCCGGCCGGCGGGGAGGTCGAGCACGGCACAGTCATCGCCCGGACCCACGGACACCTCGTCCACCGTGTACCAGCCCTCACCCGCGAAGAATCGGTCGATGAGATCGAACTCATCCATTGGCGTTGTCGGTCCCGGGACCGGCCGCCTCATTTCCGCGCGATCGCTCCGCGGCCCGTGCGGTCTGAGCAACCCGGTCCAGCACCGAATTCACGTACTTGAAGCTGTCGGTCGCCCCAAACTGCTTGGCAAGCTCGATTCCTTCGTTGATGACCACCAGATACGGCACATCGATCCGGTGCACGAGTTCGTACACGCCGATCTGCAGCACCGCGAGTTCGATCGGGGTGAGTTCCGCAACCGGACGATCCAGAGCCGGTTCCATCACCTCGTTGAGTGGTTCCGGGTCTCGCGCGATCGCGCTGAGCAACTCGGTGAAGTAGTCGACATCGGTCCGTTTCAGGTCGAAGTCTTCGCGGAACTGCAGGATGACGCGATCCGGCGATCCGCCGTTCATCGCAAGCTGGTAAAGCCCCTGCAGTACAAATCGCCGCGCCCTGCGGCGCTTGGCCGGTGTGGGCGGCTTGTCAGTCATCCAGCTGGCGCAGCACGGAGACCATCTCCAGCGCCGTCATCGCGACATCCGCGCCCTTGTTGCCCGCCTTGGTACCGGCACGTTCGACTGCCTGCTCGATGGTGTCGGTCGTCAGCACGCCAAAACCGACCGGCTTGCCGGAGTCCAGCGCGACCGTCGACAGTCCTGCTGCGCATTGCCCGGCTACGAAGTCGAAGTGCGGCGTTGCGCCCCGGATCACCGCTCCGAGGGCGATCACGGCGTCGATGTCGTCCCGCGCAGCCACTTTCTTTGCGACCACGGGAAGCTCATAGGCGCCCGGAACGCGCACGACGACAATGTTGTCCTCGCTGACGCCGTGACGGCGTAGGGTGTCGATCGCGCCGTCAAGCAGCCCTTCGACAATTGCGCTGTTGAACCGTGCAACGAGGATCGCGAATCGCGCCGTTACCGGGCCAAAGTTGCCCTCAATCTCTCTCACCATACGCTTCACACGTTCCTCAATATCAGTCTGACGTCTTCACCAATCTGCCTGCTCTGGACCAGCCGCATGCCCGGGGCCTGGTCAACCGCAGTGTATTCGGGCAGCTCAACGAGCCCCCGTCCCCGGTGGCCAAGGAATTTCGGGGCGATATATACAACAAGCTCATCGAGCAAACCACTCTCGAGGAGCGTTCCAGCCAACGCCGCTCCGCACTCGAACAGGATTTCCTGCACGCCGCGACGCCCGAGTTCCCGTACCACGTGTTCAATCGCGACCCGCCCTTCCGGGTCTGCGGGCACTTCGAGACACTCTCCGCGCTGCGCGGGTGCCTCCGCTGTACCCCAGATTTCGACGGGACCACACGCGAGGGACGGTTCCTGCAGCAGCACTGCTGAGGCGGGCGTCCGGAAGGCGGAGTCCAACACGACGCGCCAACGGCGCACCGTATCAATGCCCGCATCACCCGTCCGGACGTTGAGTCTCGGATCATCGGCCAGGACGGTGCCCACCCCGGTGACGAGCGCTCCGCTGCGCGCCCGCAGCCGCTGGACATCCGCCCGCGCATCACTCCCGGTGATCCATTGCGATGCACCGTTCGAAAGCGCCGTGCGTCCGTCGAGGCTCATCGCCAGTTTCAGACGCACCCACGGCCGGCCGCACAGAACCGCGGGATTCAGCTCCGCGCAGGACGCTTCGAGGATGCCTGCCCTGACTTCGACACCTTCGAGTCCTTCGAGCCCTCCGGGCATTGCCGAGCCGAGCACAAGGGCGCCGGGACCAACCGCGCGGACCTGGTCGAACTGTGAAGCCGGTGGCGGGAGCGGCGACACCAGCGTATCCCCGGCGCCCGCGTTCCGCAGCGCCTGCTCCCACGCGCCTTCCGGACCAGCGCGACCAACGAATTCGAACCGTACCTCGCCGTCGCGCACGACAAGGACCGCTGTTCGCGGCGCGGCAACACACCACTCAGCCCCGGCCTCGGCGCTGCGCAGGGCGCGCGCCATGAGACGTTCGTCAGCGGATGTCACCTGTTCTTGTCCAGGCGTTCGATTTCCTCCCGGAACTCGTTGACGTCCTGGAAGCTGCGATAGACGGACGCGAACCTCACGTAGGCGACGTCGTCGAGCTCGCGCAATGCGTCCATGACAAGCTCGCCGACTACCTGCGTCGGGAGCTCCCGTTCCCCGGTCGCGCGCAGCTCGTGTTTGATGCGATCGACCGTCGCCTCGATCGTCTCGATGCTGACCGGCCGCTTCTCCAGCGCGCGCAGCAGCCCGGACCGGAGTTTGTCTTCGTCGAACGGTTGCCGGCTGCCGTTGTTCTTGATGAGCCGCGGCATGACGAGTTCCGGAGCCTCGAAGGTCGTGAAGCGCTCACGGCACTCTTCACGCTGGCATTCGCGACGCCGACGCACCTGACTACCCTCCGCGACAAGCCGGGAGTCGATGACCTTCGTTTCGTTGTCACCGCAGAACGGGCAGCGCATGGTGATCCTCGCGAGATGCCGCTCTCGGGTGCGGCGCTGCGCGTATCTTAACAACCGCGCCTTAACAACCGCATATTCACAATGGCACCTTTACAATCGTACAGGGCCACTGAAGCCAAGCCGACAGATCACGCTTGGGATCAAGAGGATTTGTCCTTACAATCCGCGCTCCTAAAGACCAGAACACCTGCCATGGCGCAATACGTCTACACCATGTCGCACGTCTCCAAGACGGTGCCGCCAAGCCGGGAGATCCTCCGCGATATCTCCCTCTCGTTCTTTCCGGGCGCCAAGATCGGCGTGCTTGGCCTGAACGGCGCGGGTAAATCCACGCTGCTCAAGATCATGGCCGGGCTCGACACGGAGATTACCGGCGAAGCAAGAGCTGCCGCGGACCTGACAGTAGGCTACCTGCCCCAGGAACCCCAGCTCGACCCTGAGAAAACCGTAAAAGAGAACGTCGAAGACGGCGTTCGCGGGGTCAAGGATCTGATTGACGAGTTCAACGCAGTCAGCGACCGGTTTGCAGAGGAACTGACCGACGATGAAATGACCGAACTCCTTGAGAAGCAGGGCGACCTGCAGCTCAAGATCGACGCCGTCGACGGGTGGGACCTCGACCGCAAGCTCGACGTCGCGGCTGACGCCCTGCGCCTGCCGCCCTGGGACGCCGACGTGACTCAGCTCTCCGGCGGGGAACGACGCCGGGTTGCGCTCTGCCGGCTCCTGCTGTCCAAGCCGGACATGCTGCTGCTGGACGAGCCCACCAACCACCTCGACGCGGAAAGCGTTAGCTGGCTCGAACGATTCCTGGGCGAATTCCCGGGTACGGTCGTCGCGATCACGCACGACCGGTATTTCCTCGACAACGTGGCCGGCTGGATTCTCGAGCTGGACCGGGGGCGCGGCTTTCCCTACGAAGGCAACTACACCACCTGGCTCGAAGCAAAAGAAAAGCGTCTCGAAACCGAGCAGCGTCAGGAAGAAGCCCGGCAGCGGACGATCAAGGCGGAGCTCGAGTGGGTACGCTCGAACCCCAAGGGACGCCAGGCGAAGAGCCGTGCGCGCCTCGCCCGGTTCGACGAACTGACGAGCGAGGAGTACCAGGCGCGCAACGAGACGATGGAACTGTACATCCCGCCCGGACCTCGTCTGGGCGACCTCGTCATCGAAGCCAAAGGCATCAGCAAGGCGTTTGGCGATCAGGTACTCATTGACAACCTGTCCTTCAACGTGCCCAAAGGGGCCATCGTCGGCATCATCGGCGGCAACGGCGCCGGCAAGACCACCCTCTTCCGCATGATTGCCCGCAAAGAACAGCCGGATTCCGGCGAGTTGCGCATCGGCGAGACCGTGGACGTGGCCTACGTTGACCAGAGCCGGGACGACCTCGTCGGCGACCACACCGTCTGGCAGGAAATCTCCGACGGTCTGGAGGTCATCCAGATTGGCAAATACGAAACGCCGTCCCGAAACTATGTCGGGCGTTTCAACTTCAAAGGCACCGATCAGCAGAAGTTCGTGAAAGATCTCTCGGGTGGAGAGCGCAACCGTCTGCACCTCGCCAAACTGCTGAAGTCGGGCGGCAACGTGCTGCTGCTGGACGAGCCCACGAACGATCTCGACATCGAGACCTTGCGCGCGCTCGAAGAAGCGATCCTGGAATTCGCCGGATGCGTGCTCGTGATCTCTCACGACCGCTGGTTCCTCGACCGGCTGGCGACGCACATCCTTGCCTTCGAGGGTGACAGCCAGGTGACCTGGTTTGACGGCAACTTCTCGGACTACGAAGCTGATCGACGCAAGCGACTCGGCGGCGACGTCGATACACCGCACCGGGTGAAGTACCGCCGACTGTCGGCCTAGATGTGTAAAGCCAGTAGGTTGTTCATGTTGATCCCCAGAGTGTTGATGGGGCATTGGTAATCGATTCCGGGGTGTTGTCGGTGCCAGTTGTAGTAGTGCATC
>PBVL01000179.1 GCA_002728675.1 Gammaproteobacteria bacterium | reverse complement strand
CCGGGCGCACGCGCATACCAGTCGGCTTCGAAGTCCCACGTGATCACCCACTCCGCCTCGGCCAGCCCCGCGACGAGCGACTCATGAGTGTCGTGACAGACGAGTTGCACATCATCGAGACCCGCGAGCGGAGCAAGGTCGTCCGCGCGGAAATCGAATCCCCTGACTTCATGACGAAGATACGAGTGCAGTTGCCCCATACGCATCGATCTCTACAACATCAGCGACTTTACCAGTTGCGGCAGCGCCCGGGACCCGTTGCGGCAGCGCTCGGGCGCGGCCCGGCGAGCGTCCGTTTGCACTGCTGCAGGCGCCTGGGTAACACTGCGCGGCTTTCGCGCATTTGGAAAAGAGCATGCCGGGCCCCCTCGACGGCTTCAGGATCATTGACCTCTCGACGGTCATATCGGGCCCGTTCGCGTCCATGCTGCTCGCGGACCAGGGCGCCGACGTCATCAAGGTCGAACCGGTCGGCACGGGGGACCACGTGCGCGGCGCGGGCTACGCCACGAACGAACTGACGGCGGCATTCCTGAACAACAACCGCAACAAGCGCGGCGTGACTCTCGACCTGAAATCGGAGGGCGGCAAGAAGGCGCTGTTCAGGCTCTGTGAGTCGGCCGACGTGCTCCTGCAGAACTTCCGACCGGGCGTGGTCGAGCGTCTCGGTATTGGCGAGGCCGAGGTGCGGGCCCACGCGCCGAATATCATCTATGCGTCGATCAGCGGCTTCGGTGAGCGCGGACCCTGGTCCCACAAACCCGTATACGATCCGATCGTACAGGCACTGTCGGGCCTCACGACCATCCAGGCAGGCTCGGATGAGGAGCGCCCACGGCTCGTGCGCACGATCCTGCCCGACAAACTGACCGGCATGACGATGGCTCAGGGCATCACGGCGGCACTCGCCGCTCGCGGCAAGACGGGTGAGGGCCAGCACGTGCGCGTCTCAATGCTCGATGCCGTCGTTGCGTTCCTGTGGGCATCGGACATGGGCGGTCAGACTTTCGTCGGCAAAGAGGTGAGCGTGCAGCGTGCGGCCACGTTCATCGACCTGATCTATGCAACGAAGGACGGGTACATCAGCGTCTCGGCCATGGCCAACAAGCAGTGGGAGGGCCTCTGCCGCGCGACCGGCCACCCCGAATGGCTCGAGGACGAACGGTTCAAGACGCCCGCGCTGCGTGACCTCAACGCGAACGCACGCCTGGAACTGACCCAGAGCGTCCTGCACGACAAAAGGACCGACGAGTGGCTCTCGATTCTGGACGATGCCGGGGTGCCTTGCGCGCCCGTACTGAAACGCAGTGAGATGATCGATCATCCGCAGGTACAGGCGAGCGGGATCGTGGTCGAGACCGACCACCCACACGCCGGTCGCCTCCGCCAGACCCGCCCGGCGGCTCGCTTCGACAAGACTCCGCCCGAGTATCGTTTCGGTGCGCCGCTGCACGGCGAGCACACCGATGAACTGCTTGCCGAAGCAGGCTTCAGCGGCGCGGAGATCGCGGAACTACGCGGCTCCGGCGCGATCAAGTAACACCCGAACCACACCATACAAAAGCGAAACCGGGAGGATACCTATGCGCGCCGGATTGATCTCAGACACTCACATTCCGGAGGCCATGGACGAACTGTGGCCGCAGGTGTACGACGTTTTCGACGGCGTCGACTGCATCCTGCATGCCGGAGACATCTATGACATTCGGGTGATCGATCAGCTTTCCGAGATTGCCCCCGTGTACGCAGCACGCGGGAACGGCGACGACGGCTCGGGCGGCCGGGAGTTCCAGCCGGACGATGCCCGACTCCGCGAAACCTGGCTTCTCGACCTGGGGAACTTCAAGGTCGGCCTGACCCACTACATCCCCATGCCCGAGATGCCACCGAATCTGACGGTGGGCCGGTGGGTCAACAAACTGTTCGGCGACGAACGCCCTGATGTGCTTATGTTCGGTGACACTCACGTCGAGCAGGTTGACGAGATTGACGGCATCCTTGTCGTGAATCCCGGGTCACCAACCTTCCCACACAACCTGAACACGCAGCTGGGCACAGTCGGCTTTCTGGAACTTGGTGGGGAGAAGCCGGTAGCAACGATTCACCAGCTCACCGAGCACGGCATCGAACCGTTCGACTGGTCGAACTCGCGACGTCCCTGGTGACCGCCGCTGACAACGGCGCAGGTCCGGTCGATCAGTCGAGCTTGATGGAAGAGAGCTGAACGCCCGTCGAGGGGTTCAGTTCCACAAGCGCGGCGGTCATGTCCTTGGCGCCCTGGTCCTTGTTCGGGGAACCGGGGTAAGCGGCCCGGGTACCCTCGTGCTCGATCTCGGTGTAGACGTGCACGTGACCCAAAGCAAGATAATCGAACTCGGCCGCCGCGATCTCTTCCGCCGTGATGAGGGACGAGTATGCCTTTGCGCCACGCGGTACGTAGTACCCGTGCGCCATGCCGAGATACCACTCGTCGTCCGAACGACCGGGAACGTCGACGAGCGGGCGGTTGTCCGGGTCATGATCGATGATGCCCCGGCCCCAGATCGTGAGCCCGAGGTCATCGAATTTGACTGCGTCGCCCGCATCGTCGCGTATGAAGTGAACGTTCGCCTCGTACGCGGTGGGGTCGTACTTGTGATAGATCGAATAGCTCGCGAAGCAGTCGTGATTCCCCGTGATCATCACGACGGGACAATCCAGGCGCGCAAGCTGTTCGTTGGTAAAATCGAGCGTCGGCTGCTTGACCCGATTGTGATCGAACAGGTCACCCGCGATCATCAGCAGATCGACTCCCCGGTTTACGGCTTCATCGACCACGCGACGCAAGCCCACCTGGGCGGCGCTTTCGTCATCGCGGCCGTTGATGCGATTGTCGAGGTGCACGTCGGACGTGTGCAGAAGCCTGACCTTTTCGCGTGACATACCTATCGGTGCTCCTCAACTGCTGAGCGGCTCAAATCGGGTCCCTTGCGGGTCTGGTGTACAGCCGGTTTCGGCTCATCTCACCCGAAAGGCCAATGTGCCGACCACAAGCTCACCGAGCTTAGCATGTCGAACCCGGTCCCGTGCCCAACTTTCAGGAAGCGAGACTCTCCAGCTCTTCCCGAAGCAGCCGGCTGTTGGCCGAGAACTGACGCTGCAGAAATGCCATCTGATCGCCCAGAATGCGTCCCGAGTGGGACAGCGCAAGGTACTCCGCGTGGTTCGGGCGGTATGGCAGGGCCAGCAGTTCCAGTCCGCACTCTTCGAGGCTGAAACTGCCTTTGCGGGCGTTGCAGCGCTTGCAGGCAGTCACGACGTTCGTCCACGAATCCCGACCCCCGCGCGAAACCGGTTCGACGTGGTCACGCGAGAGCAAGACGTCCCTGAAGATCTGACCGCAGTAGAGGCAGGTGTTCCGGTCACGCCTGAAGAGGGCACGATTGGTCAGCGGCGGCTCCTTGCGGGCCTTGGCGAATACCTTACCCTTGCAGGCGATGATGCTGGAGAGACGCACCACGGTTTGCTCGCCGCTTGCACGGGACAGACCGCCGTGCACTTCCATGACTTCCTCGCCGTAGCTCCAGCTGATCAGTTCGCGGGCATGCAGACACACCGCGTCCTGCCAGCTCAGCCACTCGACAGGATGCCCAGCCGTGTTGATTCTCAGAATCCGTACACTCATCACCGTGCTCACAGCACCGGACAATCTGGCGCTAATCATAGCGATGGTCCGGCAGGAATCAACCGGAGCCCCGGACCCCCACGTTCAAGAACTGACCCTGAGGAAACACTCGCCCTGGATTGTAGAATGAGACCCCTGGACCAAAGACCACGGTGATGGACGAGAAACGGGACACACTGTTCGAGTCGGGAACATCCGATCCGTTCCGCTTCGACGAACGCGTGTCGCGCGTGTTCGCGGACATGATCGCCCGCTCGGTGCCGGGCTACGGGCTATTTCTCGAGGTCCTCGCAGTGCTCGCCCGACGGCACATCGCCGCCGGCGATCATGTCTACGACCTCGGCTGCTCACTCGGCGCATCCAGCCTCGCCATCCTCGGTGCGACCCGCGACCGCGACTACCGGTTGACGGCGGTGGACAACGCCCCCGCCATGATCGAACGCGTCCGCGAAACGCTGGCCAATCTGAACGCACCGCAGCACGTCGAAGTGATCGAGGCAGACATCCGCGACATCGGATTCGAGTCCCCGCGATTGGCGGTCCTCGGCTTCACGCTGCAGTTCCTCGAACCCGCAACGCGGCTCGAACTGCTCCGCCGGCTTGCGGGCGCGATGCCCGATGACGGCATGCTCGTACTGGCCGAGAAGGTGCACTTCGATTCGGCTGCGACACAGGCAATGCAAACCGAACTGCACCTCGAGTTCAAACGGCTGCACGACTACACCGAACTCGAAATCGCGGGCAAGCGCCAGGCGCTCGAGAACGTACTCGTGACCGACACCGTGGCAGAACACAAGGCCCGGCTGCGGGAAGCTGGTTTTGCCCGCGTCACGCTGGTCATGCAGGCGTTCAACTTCGTGACGCTGGTTGCCGAGCGCACCTGAAGCCTGGCGCTCCCGCAGGTCTGGCTGCCGCGTGTCGGTGCTACTATCGAACGATGTCCGAGTACCTTGATGAGTCTGCGCACGCGGAGCTCGCCGCTGACGCCGCGGCGGGACGCGCGGTCGTCCGTCTGCCGCGGACCGTTGCGAAGCAGTTCTTCCTCAGGGTATCGCTGAGCGACATCAGGACCCGCAGCGGCCGTTCCGTCTGGCCCTACAAGGCGGGGGTCCTGGTGGGACAGATTCTTGCGCCGGCATTGCTGATCGGCTGTTTTGTGCTCATCTACGCCGAGTCCGGAGCCTGGCTTTCGGCGCTCCTCGTGCCGCTCGCCGGAATCCTCTGGACGGTGATTGCCGGCTTCATCAACGCGGACGGACACTGGCTGCCGATGATCATCATGGTGGCGCTTGCGGCCGGACTGGCCGCACTCGGGCTGCCCTGGGCGGGCGCCCTGACCGTGTTCACGGCATCGCTGTGGGTCCACCGCATGACGTTCGTACTCGCCGAGCGATCGCTCACGTCGCTCGTCACCACGTCCTACGCAGCGTACGAAATGCTGACGGAACACATCACGGTAGAGCGGACCACCGCCGGTTGAAGATGCTCGACTTCGCGGACTTCTTTGCCGCAACACCAGAACTGGAACCGTGGCACGACGCGTTGCGGCGCGCGCTGGATGAACGCTATCGGGAAGTCCGTCACGGTGATGAACCCCGCTGGTCCGCCGCGATTGATGCCCTGCCAGCTACAGTCGGTCCAATGACACTCGACGCGCCCACGGTCGCGACGGGTCCCTGTGACGCCGGTGTCGAAGCCCTGATGCAGTTGTTTGCCGAACTGAAACCCTGGCGCAAGGGACCGTTCCGCTTCGGCTCCCTGACGATCGACTCGGAGTGGCGCTCTGACCGGAAGTGGGCGCGACTCACGCCACATATCACCCCTCTGACCGGCCGTCGCGTAATCGACATTGGCTGCGGCAACGGCTATTACCTGCTGCGGTGCCTCGGCGCGGGCGGGCGG
>PBVL01000178.1 GCA_002728675.1 Gammaproteobacteria bacterium | reverse complement strand
TGAGGCTCATGGAGCCAACAATCATAGAAAATATATTAAAAACAGTGATATAGGATATACGTTGAGACGCATGGAGAAGGTGGTAGACCATGCTTTGGCGGAGAGGGAGGGATTCGAACCCTCGATGAGCTGTTAACCCATACACACTTTCCAGGCGTGCTCCTTCAGCCACTCGGACACCTCTCCGGACGCCGCGGACGGGGGCGAAGGCCCGTCGCGGTAAGCGGCGCAGTATAGCGCAGGGACGGGCGGACCCAAAGGCCACCGCAACGGCGCCAGCCCTCGGGTATAGTCGGCCGTTTTGCGCGAGGACGACACGATGAAAGTCTCCGAGGCGATGCAGGCCCGCAGGACGATTCGTAACTTTCTGGACACCCCGGTACCCGACGCGACGCTGCGCGACCTGCTGACGGCAGCTGCCCGTGCGCCTTCCGGCGGGAATGTCCAGCCGTGGCGCATCTATGTCGTGAATGGCGATGCGATGGTGCGTTTTCGCGAACACGTGCAGGCGCGTACGGACCGCGAAACGCCGGAGTACGCCGTGTATCCCGCGGGTCTCAAAGAGCCGTATCGATCGTCGCGCTTCAAGTGCGGGGAGGATATGTACGCACTGCTCGGGATTCCGAGGGAGGACAAGCCGGCGCGGTTTGCGCACCTTGCGCGCAACTACGACCTTTTTGGAGCGCCCGCGGCCATCTTCTGCTTTATCGACAGGATCATGGGGCCGCCGCAATGGTCGGACTGCGGGATGTTCCTGCAGAGCTTCATGCTGCTCGCGCAGGAAGCGGGCCTCGACACCTGTCCCCAGGAAGCATGGGCGTCAAAGCCTGAAACGGTCGCGTCGTTCGTTGGTGCGCCAGAGGAGTTGATGCTCTTCTGCGGTGTGGCGATTGGTCATGCGAATCCGGAAGCTCCGGTGAACACGCTCGTGACCGACCGTGAGCCGCTCGAGACCTGGGCCACCTTCATCCGGTGATTCAGGCGGGGGCGCCGCGCGCAGCGCCCGCTTCTGCGAGTTCCGCTTCCTCAGCCTCCTGATCGGCGGCGCCGATGGGCGGTTCGTCGCCAATGGACCGGCGCGGGTCGAACGCGTCGCGGACTGCTTCACCCACGAAGATGAGCAGCGTCAGCATGATCGCGAGCGTTGCGAATCCCGTGAGTCCCAGCCAGGGCGACTGAATGTTCGATTTGCCCTGCGCCAGCAACTCACCGAGCGAAGGCGACCCCGGCGGCAGGCCGAAGCCGAGGAAATCGAGTGCCGTCAGCGTCGTGATCGATCCGTTCAGGATGAAGGGCAGGTAGGTGAGCGTTGCCACCATCGAATTCGGCAGCACGTGTTTGAACATGATCTTGCGGTCGGACACGCCGAGCGCCCGGGCTGCGCGCACATACTCGAAATTCCGGGTCCGGAGGAACTCGGCCCGCACCACCGAGACGAGTGTCATCCACGAGAACAGCACGAGCAGTGCCAGCAGCCAGCCGACGCCGGGTTCGACCATGCTCGAGAGGATGATGAGCAGAAAGAGCAGCGGCAGACCGGACCAGATCTCGATCAGCCGTTGTCCCAACAGGTCGACCCAGCCGCCGTAGTAGCCCTGAATGGCGCCTGCCGTCACCCCGATCACGGATGCAATGAGGGTGAGCGCAAGCCCGAATGAGACCGATAGCCTGAAGCCGTACAGCAGGCGGGCAACCACATCGCGTGCTCCGTCGTCGGTGCCAAGCCAGTGCCTTGCGGACGGTGGTGCGGGAGCCGGTTCATCGATGTACCAGTCGATCGTCGAGTGGCTGAAGCGGATGACCGGCCAGATCATCCAGCCCCCGCTGCCTTCGATGAGGCCCTGTACATGCGGATCGGAGTAGTTAGCCTCGGTCAGGAACGCGCCGCCCAGTTCCGCCTCGGTGTAGGTGAAGAAGACGGGCATCATCAGCCTGCCGTCATGCTCCATGAGGATGGGCTTGTCGTTCGCGATGAACTCCGAGCAGAGCGATATCCCGAACAGCGTCAGGAAGATCCAAAGTGACCAATAGCCCCGGCGATTGGCCTTGAAGTTGGCAAGCCGGCGTCGTGTCAGCGGGGTCAGGGCCATCGCGTTACTCCCGCGTCTCGAAGTCGATCCGGGGATCGACCAGCGTGTAGGTGATGTCGCCGATCAACTGCAACAGGAGGCCAATCAACGTGAAAACGAACAGCGTGCCGAACATGATCGGGTAATCGCGCGTGATGACGGCTTCGAAGCCGAGCAGCCCGATCCCCTTCAGCGAGAAGATCACCTCGATCAGCATGGACCCGGTGAAGAGAATCCCGATGAGCGCCGCGGGGAATCCGGCGATCACGATCAGCATGGCGTTCCGGAACACGTGCCCGTACAGCACGCGCCCCTCCGACAGGCCCTTGGCCCGCGCTGTCAGCACAAACTGCTTGCCAATCTCTTCGAGAAACGAGTTCTTCGTCAGCATGGTGAGCGTCGCAAAACCGCCAATGGTCAGCGCGGTAATCGGCAGCGCAAGGTGCCAGAAGTAGTCGACGATCTTGCCGAAGAGCGAAAGCTCGTTCCAGTTGTCGCTAACGAGTCCGCGAAGGGGGAACCAGTCGAAGTAGCTGCCACCCGCAAAGACGATGATGAGCAGCACAGCAAACAGGAATCCGGGCACTGCGTAGCCAACGAACAGCAGGGCGCTCGTCCAGAGGTCAAAGCGCGTCCCGTCCTTGACGGCCTTGCGCACGCCCAGCGGCAGCGAGATCGTATAGATGAGGATCATCGACCAGAGCCCGAGTGAGACCGACACCGGCAGCCGCTCGATGACCAGGTCGACCACCGGCCGGTCCTGGTAGTAGCTCTCACCGAAGTCGAGCGTCAGATAGCTCTTCAACATCAGCAGAAAGCGCTCGTGCAGCGGCTTGTCGAAGCCAAACTGCTTCTCGAGGTCCGCCATGATCTTGGGGTCGAGGCCGCGTGCGGCCGGATTCTTCTCGCCGCCCATCACGCTCGATGCGCCCATGTCGGAAGCCGCGCCCGTGGCCCGCGTCGAGACGATTCCGGTGTTGCCGCTCTGCATCTGCTCGATGATCTGATCGATCGGTCCGCCTGGTGCCAGCTGTACGATGATGAAGTTGATCAACATGATCCCGAAGAGCGTCGGGACCATCAGCAGTAGACGACGTAGTACGTACGCTCCCATGTCAGGCGGTCTCTCTCATCATTCGCTCGTGTTCTGCAGGTAGGCGTCGACCGCGGCAGACTTCTTCTGATCGATCCACCACGTCTCCGGGAACGGGAAGTAGCGATACTTCGCGCTCGTTTCGGGCCGGCCGAAGCGGTCCCAATACGTCCATCGGCCTCCGGGTTCGACCTGGGTGGGGATCACGTAGTAGCCCCAAAGCAGAGATCGGTCGAGGGCGCGCCCCGCGGCATAGAGCTCGTCCCGATCGTAGGTCGTCAGCGCGAGTTCGATGAAGGCGTCCACCGCGTCATTTCTGATGCCCGGCCAGTTCTCGGTGAAGAGCATGGGTGCGGAGGTCGAGTGGAAGAACGGTTTGAGGTACGTCCCGAGTGTGGGCGTTGCCCAGTAGCCCTTGTAGGCCGCGTCGAACTGGAAATTGCGGACGCGGTTGCGGTACTGCGCGGAATCCGCGAGGCGCACACTGGCATCGATACCGAGCCGGCGAAGCGCCGCAGCGTACGGCAGGCTCACGCGTTCTTCGCCGGCGTTCCGAACCAGAATCTCGAACCTGAACTGCTCGCCCGCCTGGTTCAGCAGTCGGCCGTCCACGACGTTCCATCCCGCCTCGCTGAACAGTTCCGTCGCGCGGAGCATATTGTCGCGATTGATGCCGCGACCGTCGCCGCTGGGTAGCTCGAAGGGCTGTTCGAAGAGTTCATCGGGCAGCGCATACCGGTATCGTTCCAACAGTTCACGTTCGAGGCCCGTGGGAACGCCTGTCGACTCGAGGTCCGAGTTGTCGAAGAAACTGTCGACACGGTTGTAAAAGCCGAAGTTTAGGACCCGGTTGATCCATTGGAAGTCGAAGGCGTACGTCAAAGCCATCCGGACGCGTCGGTCGGCCAACTTGCCGCGGCGCGTATTGAGATTGATGGCCGCTGCCATCGCCGTGATGCTGCGGTGCTCCTGGATCTCCTGCACGAAGAAGCCGTCTTCGAGCGCCGGGAAGTCCTTGTACGATGTCATCCAGTCCTTGGCGATGCCTTCACCGCGGAATGTGAGAATCCCTTTCTTCGCCGCTTCGCGGGCCACGGTGTTGTCGCGGAAGTACTCGAGGATGATGCGGCGGAAGTTGTATTTACCCTTGACCGAAGGGACCTCCCAGCCCCAATAGTCATCCACCCGCTCGTAGACGATGCGTTTGCCGGGATCGAACTCGGCAATCCGGTACGGACCGCTGCCGAGCGGTGGCTTCAGCGTGGTCTTGGTAATGTCGTTTTCTGCGCGTTCCCAGTAGTGGGCCGGCAGGATTGGCAGGTGTCCGATCGACAGTCCGGCACTAGGATTTCGGAACGAGGGGTTGCCGATATGAAACGTCACTTCCAGCGGCCCCGTTTGCTCGGCCCGATCGATGTGCGCCAGGCCGTTCCGAATGGCTGCGGTCGCGTCGTTCAGGACGAACTGGTGGGTATAGAGCAGGTCGGCGGGCGTCACGGGGGTACCGTCATGCCAGCGGGCGCGAGGATCGATCCGCACTTTGAACCAGCTGTAGTCCGGCGCCCACGCCATCTCCCTGCCGAGCCGCGCGTACTGCGCCGAGGGCTCGTCGTCACTGGGCTCGAAGACGCGGTCGAACAAAAAGATGAACGCGCCAACGAAGCCATAGCCCGCGGGGTTAATCCCTTTTTGAATCCAGGGCGTGAAACTGTTGAACGTTCCGACGACGGGGAGTACGAGATCACCGCCGATAGGCGCTTCCGGGTTGACGTAGTCGAAGTGTTCGAAGTCGGCCGGGTAGGCGAGCTCCCCGAAGAATGAGAACCCGTGGTGGTACTCAATGGCGGTCTCGGGTGCGCTCGTGTCGGCGTAGGCCACCGTCACGCTGAGCGTGAGGAACAGCAGCGTTGCCGCAAGGCCGGCTTTGCGTGGCGTGTGCACGTTCACTCCCATCGTTGACGCTCTCTTCTTCTTCCGGGGACGGGCGTCTCGCGCCGTGCCTTGCTCGATACTAGCGAAATCACCCGTGCCCGGCGAGGCTGCGTGTCGCCATGGGTCGTTGCCTCCGGGCATGTTTCATCGTAGAAACACGCCTGCAGACAGGGAGCAGGGCGTGGCAGGGACATCGTTGCAGCCGGAGAGCACGTGATGCGCGCGACCAAGATTGTGGCGACCCTTGGGCCGGGGAGTGACGCGCGGATCGCGGACCTCGTTGCCGCCGGGGTGGATGTGTTCCGGGTGAATTTCTCGCACGGCACACATGAGGAACATGCGGCGCGTGTCGCTTCGATTCGCGCTGCCGCGGGAGAAGCTCGGCGCTACGTGGCCATTCTTGCCGATCTGCAGGGGCCGAAGATCCGGGTGACGGGATTCGGCGTCCTCGCCGCAGTTGACCTCGAGGTGGGCGCGTCGTTTGCCATCGACGCAGGCCTTGCAGCGGATGCCGGCAGCCCGCTGGAGGTCGGGACGACTTATCCCGATCTCACGCGCGAAGTAGAGGCCGGCGACGTGCTGGCGCTGGGTGACGGTCTCATCGAACTCGAAGTTCGGCGGGTTGCTGGCTCGCGCGTCGAGTGTGTCGTGCTGCACGGCGGCGAACTCGGAGCGAACAAGGGCATCAACAAGCGCGGTGGCGGCCTGTCGGCGCCGGTGCTGACGGATAAGGACAGGGAGGACCTCGAATTCGCCTGTCGCCTAGAAGTTGACTACATCGCGGTGTCGTTCCCCCGATCAGCGCAGGACATGATGGAGGCCCGTGCGCTCGTCCTGCAGCACGGCGCGCGCTGCGATCTCGTCGCGAAGCTGGAACGTGCGGAAGCAGTTGCCGATGCGCAGACCCTGGACGAGCTGATTGAAGCGTCGGATGCCGTGATGGTCGCGCGGGGTGACCTTGGCGTCGAGATCGGCGACGCCGAACTCATGGGCGTGCAGAAACGGATCATCTTCAGAGCCCGTCAGCTCAACCGCAGTGTGATCACCGCGACCCAGATGATGGAGTCGATGATCACGAGCCCCCGGCCCACGCGCGCGGAAGTGATGGACGTGGCGAACGCGGTGCTCGACGGTACGGACGCGGTCATGTTGTCGGGCGAAACTGCGGTTGGCGAGTACCCCGTCGAGGCTGTGCTGGCGATGGCAAGCGTCATCCGCGGCGCGGAAGAAAGTCCGTACTGGCGCCGGCCAACCAACTACGATCTGACGTGTCAGGAGGTGGACGAGTCCGTCGCGCTCGCGGCGATGATGGTGGCGGAAAACCTCGCGGGCGTCGCTGCGGTCGTTTGCCTGACGGCGTCCGGTCGTACGCCCCAGCTCATGTCGCGCATCCGTGCCCGCATACCAATCTACGCAGTCGGCGACAGGGATCAGACCCTCGCGCGCGTTGCGCTCTATCGGGGCGTATTCCCGGTTCGATTCGAGATCGACGGGCAGGATGCCGACCAGGTCAATGCGGCCGCGTTACGCCAGCTTTCGCGGGGCGGCATCGTGTCCACCGGCGATCGGGTCATCGTGTGCCGCGGCGGTTACCACAACGCCGTCACCGGGATGACGACAACGGTCGAGGTGCTCACCGTCGAGTAGGCGTCCTGTTCCCTAACGTTGCGAGGCGGGGCGGTGCTTTTGACGTGGCCCACACGGTTGCCGTCCGCTATAAT
>PBVL01000177.1 GCA_002728675.1 Gammaproteobacteria bacterium | reverse complement strand
TACCGCATTCGCAACGGCGCCCTCGTCGGCTCATCGAACGTTGGCGGCCTGCCGGAGGGCAGCGAGCATCGCCTTGTGGCCGCCCCGGATCTGAACGGGACGGCAGACCCGACCTCGTGACCCGCGACGCGCGCGGCGCGTGGAGCCTGCACCTCATGAACGGCGATACAGTCACCGAGCACCGGGGCCTGCCGCTCAAGAAAAGCCTCGCCTGGCGGGTCGTCGACAGCGCCGACTTCGATGGCGATCAACTCGACGATTTGCTGCTGCGGTACGCAACCGGCGACTGGATGATCTACGGACTTGCAGACGGCAGCCAGCCGCGTCGCTCGTTCCCGGTCCTCGACGCTGGTGACGAGTGGACGTTCGCATCAGCAGGGGGCTATAGCGGCGACGGCGTGGCGGACATCATGCTGCGGCACACCGACCTTGGCAGCTGGAAGCTCTTCACCCTGAGCGAGGCGCAGGTGGTTGCTACGGCCGAGTCGGGCCTCGATGCGGACCTCAACTGGTCCGCCCCGGCACGCCAGGCCGGCACCTAAGCGGCATCGCCCTGATCTCCGTTCACAGACGGTAGTCGAGCGGCGGTTCCCGGTCTCCGAGCAGCGCTTCGTACTCGAACTCCGGCCCGCGTCGTTGATCGAACTCATCCTGGGCCCGGCGCAACAGCTCCGGGCTGCCCATCAGTTCCTGCACGGTGAGCGCCAGCGTCTTCGCCGCGACCATCATGCCCTTGTGGCCAATCGACGTACCGCCCGCCGCGATCGCCTGCCAGCTGTGCGCCGCGGTACCCGGCACCCATGTCGCCGTGTTGAGTCCCGTCGTCGGCACCGTCCAGCTGACGTCGCCGACGTCCGTTGAGCCTTTGCCAGCCTGGAGTTTGCGCGGCTGGATCATCGACTCGAAACCGCCCACGTCACCGCGTCCGACCAGGGAAGCACCGATGGTGTCGGCAAAACGGTGTTCGTCCGCGCTGTAGCTGACTCCTCCGACACGGGACAGATTGCGGTGCATCACTTCGGAAAGCGCCTCGTTCGGCAACAAGCTGTGATTGCCGTGCATGACCTCCATGGAGAAGACCGTGCCCGTCCCTTTGGCGGCTGCTTCACCAGCCGCGACGATCCGATCCCAGATCTCCAGGAGCTGCGCCGCGTCAGGATGGCGCACGTAGTAGTACACCTCGGCCTTGTTCGGTACGACGTTGGGCGCGGCACCGCCGCCCGTGATCACATAATGAATCCGGGTTTCCTGCGGGACGTGCTCACGCATCAGGTTGACCATGAAGTTCATCGCCTCAACCCCATCGAGGGCAGAGCGGCCGCGGTGAGGCGCCGCGGCGGCATGGCTCGAAATACCACCGAACCGGAACTTGGCCGACTTGTTGGCGAGGCTGGTCGCGGCGTTCGCCGCGTTCCGGTCACTGGGATGCCAGTGCAGGGCCGCGTCCACGTCGTCGAACAACCCTGCGCGGACCATGTAGACCTTGCCCGATCCGCCTTCCTCCGCGGGTGTGCCGAAGAGCTTCAGCGTCCCCTTGACGTCGTTCGCTTCCATCCACCGTTTGGTCGCGATGGCGGCGGCCACGGAGCCGGCACCGAACAGGTGATGGCCACAGGCGTGGCCGCTCTCCTTGCCCTCGATGACGCGCCGAACCGGCCTCGCATCCTGGGATATACCCGGAAGCGCGTCGAACTCGGCCAGCACGCCGATCACCGGCTCCCCTTCCCCAAACGTCGCGACAAACGCGGTCGGCAGGCCGGCCACTCCACCCGACACCTCGAAGCCGTCGTCCGCCAGCGTCGACTGCAGCAGGGCACTGCTTTCCGTTTCGAGATATCCAAGCTCTGCATGTTCCCAGATCAGATCCGCGATTCCGGCAAACCGGCCGCGGTTGTCTTCCAGCCATGTCAGGGTGCCGTCCGCGCTCTCACCCATGGAGCGGGCGCCCGCACACAGCAACGCCAGGACTACCAATACGCGCATCATCCGCATCTCCTCATCGCCGCGCAGCGGCTGCCAGCAGGTCTACGACCCGCACCGCGCCGTCGAGATGCGCGGGGAAGGTCTCCAGGGCCGCCATGATACCTGCGCGATCGGCTTCCACACGGCGGACTGATTCGATGAGCGTCGTGGCGTCCAGATCCTCGTCCGCGACGACAACGCTGTACCCTCCCCGTGCCATGACATCGGCGTTGACGAGTTGATCCCCACGACTCGACGTTGCCGGCAGCGGCACCAGGACATGGGGTTTGTTGAGCACCAGCAGTTCGTAGAGCGAGTTCGCCCCCGCGCGTGACACGATAACGTCCGCAAGCGCGAGCAGGTCGCCGAAGCCTTCATGCACGTAGGCAAACGGGTGATAGCCGGGCCGGGCGGCGCGCGCGCATTCTTCGCCAGTCACGTGGATGACATCGTAGCGATCGGCGAGCGCCTCGAATGCATCTGCCACGGCCGCGTTGATCCTGGCCGCACCGAGGCTGCCACCAAATGCCAGGAGCACGCGGCGATCGTCGGCGATCCCAAGTCGTGCCCGGGCCGACGCCGCGTTGCCGTCGACGATGCCGTCACGCAGCGGCGTCCCCGTGACCTCGACCCGGCGCCGCTTCAGGTACGCGGCGGTCTCCGGGAAGTTCACGCACATCAGGCGGCTGAACGGCTGGCACAGCCGGTTGGCGAGACCCGGCACGATGTCGGACTCGTGGCACACGACAGGAATGCGGAATACCCACGCCGCGAGCACAACGGGCACCGCGACGAAGCCGCCCTTCGAGAAGACCACATCAGGACGTTCGCGGAGGACGACGAACATCGCCTGAATGACGCCGATCAACACGTTGAACGGGTCGATGAAATTTTGCCAGCTGAAGTACCGGCGCAGTTTGCCTGAACGGATGACCCGATAAGCCACGTCCGTCCGGCCGACGATCTCCCGCTCGATGCCGTCCGCCGAGCCCACATAGACGGTCTCGAAGCCGCGCCGTCCGGCCTCGTCCATCAGCGCAAGGTTGGGCGTCACGTGACCCGCGCTGCCGCCGCCCGTAAAGAGGATTTTCACGCGCTCAGCATTCACGACTCGTCTTCGGCCACGCGGAGGGCCTGACGGAGCAGCGGGATGGTGACCGCCCGCTGCTTCTCGAGCGTCAGTCGTTCGATGTGCTCGATCACCTCGAGCAGCGACGCCAGGTCGCGCGCATGCCGGCTGAGCAGGTAGCGCGCCGCTTCGTCCGACAGCACATACCCGCGCGTGTGAGCTCTTGCAATCAGCACAGCGATCTTCCCGGCATCGTCCAGTCGGTCCGTCTCCACTACCGCGGCGGCCTCGAGCCTGGACTGCAGGTCCTTCAGGACAAACCGGCCGGGATCAGCAAGCACCACCGTGTGGCGACGCGCGGTGACGTCGTTCAGCAAGTGAAACAGCGCTTCTTCCCAGGCGGCGTCGCCCGCGACGCTGCTCACGCCGTCGACACAGAGCAGCGTTACCGCGGCGAGGCCGTCCAGGGCAGCGGGTGTAAGACCTGCCAGCGACTCGACGTACATCGATTCGCGCCCATCGGCCCGCGCCGCCGCACAGGCCGCCTGCAGCAGATGCGTCTTGCCGGTACAGGGTGCGCCCCGGACGACGACGGTCCCGGGCGAGGTCGCGAGTTGCATGAGCTGCGCGCCGGCGTCCCCGACCCAGGACGCGAACGTGCTGTCAGGGCGAAGGGGAATATCGAGCGCAAGCTGGCGGAACGTACTCACGGGCCGGTCAGCGCTGCTCGGACTCGTCACCCGGCAGGATGAGCCCGGCTTCGTTCTCCGGTTCGTAATACTCGCTCTCGAGGTAGCGATCGTGAAGATGCCGGACGAAGACCATGATGACCGCCGCCGCAGGAAGCGCCAGCAGGACGCCGACGAGCCCGAACAGTTGTCCGCCCGCCATGATCGCGAAGATGACCGCCACGGGATGCAGGCCAATCCGGTCGCCCACCAGCAGCGGCGTCAGGATCATCCCTTCGAGCGCCTGTCCGATCCCGAAGACGACGAGCACCCAGACGAGCACCAGCGGGTCCCCGAACTGGAACAATGCCGCGATCGCGGCGGCGCCAAAACCGACGATGAATCCGAGGTACGGCACGATGCTTGCGAGTCCCGCGAGCATACCGATGAGCAGCGCAAGGTCGAGCCCCACGATCAGCAGGCCAATCGCGTAAACCACACCGAGCAGGAGCATGATCAGCAGTTGGCCCCGCAGGAACGCGGAGAGCACGTCGTCACACTCGGTCGCGAGGCCAACGAAGTAGGGTTCCTTGTCCCTGGGCAGCAACCCACGCAGCCGGTCCATCAGATCGTCCCAGTCCCGCATCAGATAGAACGCAACGACTGGAATCAGCACGAAGTTCGCGACGAACGCGATCAGGGCGAGGCTCGACTGGCTGATCTCGCGCAGCACGATCCCGGCAAAGTCCCCCGCCTGCCGCCAGTTCTCCGCCAGGTTGTTCCTGAGTTCGGCGAGGTCGAATGCGAACGGATCAACGCCAAACGTCTCCATGAGCAGCGGCGATCCGGTCTGCTGCAACCAAGCAAGCAGCGCGGGAATCTGTCTGATCAGCGCCGCGACCTCGCCAACCATCAGGGGCAGCACGACGAGCACAACGCCGACCACCACCGCGGTCAGCACGACGAAGACCAGCGACACGGCGACCGTCCGGCCCAGTCCCCAGGTCTCCATCCGGTCGACCAGCGGATCGCCGAGGTAGGCGATGGCGATCCCGATGAGAAACGGCGAGAGGATGTCGCTCAGCAGCCAGATCAGCCCGCCCCCGATCAGGAGTGCCATTGCGACGTAGCGCTCGTTTGCTGTCATTCAATCATCCCGGTCTGTCCCGGCTACCTGAGCCAGCGAAATTGCAGCACACCGCCGTCGGTCGCGAGCAGATGCAGCCGCTCGTCGAGTTCAATGAGTTCGATCAGCGCCTCGGGCGCCCCTTCCGTATCCAGCCGCAGGCGCACCACCTCGCCTTCGATGCCCGCGACGAACAGATCAACGACCGGCGTGAGCCCCACGAGATACCGGTTGAGTTCGGCATAGTCGATCAGCGAATCGATCGCCTCGACCCGGAGGAAGACGCTGGTACGGCCTGAATCGATCGCGTACACGTTGGCCATTTCGTCCGCCATCTGATCGACAACACGGCGCAAGAGCGTTTCGCTGCCAAAGGTCACGGCCTCGACGTCGCGCCACGTGTCATCCACCCGGTACGAGAATCGCCCCGCGTACTGATCGCCCATCACCAGCACACGGCCGGTGAGAATACTGTCTGCGCCATAGCGCGCACTCGCTCGCTCGACTCTGTCGAGAAACGACCCCCATACCTCCGCGACCGAGAGTGCGGCGGAATCCGAAAGATCCCCGAGCGGATAGAGCAACGGCAGGCCACGGCGCGCCGCATGGCCCTCGAGACTGACCGCGGTGTCACCGGTGTCGGTCTCCAGCAGGAGATCCCGAGACGTCCCGTCATCGATGGCGATCCATACCATGACCCCCGGACGGTTACTGCCCCAGACCGGCAATCCGGCTTCCCTGAGCAGTCCGGCGATGGCGCTTGGCTCGAACTCGAGTTGCAGCACCCGCGCCTGGACCTGCTCCTCACCCACCTGCAGCGTGTGTTCGCTCTGCGCGTAGCTGTACTGATAGTAGTAGCGGTCCGGCTGGCGCAGACCACTACGGACAGCCTCGTTCATCTCGACTTCGGAGTGTCCGGAGACACGCACGAGGACCTGCAGGAGTCCCGCGCGGGCGCCGGAGCGCAGCTGTGCGGGGGACTCATCCGCCACCAGCACCCGGGCGGTGTAGAGGTCCTCCACCTGCAGTGCAGCCGCTGGAGACACGATGAGCGCAAGGAGCGCCGCCAGCGCGGTGTGTCGCCATTCAGCCAGCGTACAGGACGCAGCTCGCATGCTGTCTGTAAAGCCAGAGTCCATGCCCGACTCACGCAGCAGCGGCGGCCGGGCACCGGGTACAGCGCCCAGAATGGACCAGAGGAGAACTCTCATGCAGATGACCGAATCAGCTTGCCTCAGGGTACGCGGTGCTGTCGGACAACGCGTCGGAACCGAACGCAATGGGCTTACGATTGTCATAAACTCACTCCGTATTTACAAGCACGGGAGCCCGGCCATCCTGCGCACCGCATTCCTGCTGACCTTTGCCGCAGCGACCCTTGGGTCCCTGCCACCCGTCGCGCTCGCCGCCGCGCCGGCGCCATTCAGCGCCGTGTACAACGCGCATTACGACGGCCTGCCCCTCAAGGCGAAGGCCGTCCGGGAACTGCGCAGGAATGCCGATGGCCGCTACGAGTTCGTCTCCACTGCGAGCGCATTCTTTGCGCGGATCCGGGAATCGTCGACCTTCGACTGGACCGATGCAGGCCCCGTGCCGCGGCAGTATGCCTACGTGCGCACGGGGCTCGGCAAGAACCGGACGACCGACGTCCGCTTCGACTGGGGCGCCGGGATGGCGGAGAACGTCGCGAAACGCAAACCCTGGACCGTGCCGGTCGCGCCCGGGACCCTCGACAAACTTGCCGTACAGATGAAACTCCGGGCCGACGTGAAGCGGTTGGTCGAGAACGATGCCGAGCGCACGCTCGTCTACAACATCGCCGAAAACGGCCGCATCAAGCGGTTCGAGTTCGAACTCTTTGACGAAGAAACCATCGAGACGCCCATGGGCGACCTCCGGACCGTCAAGCTGCGCCGCGTGCGCGAGAACGGCGCCAGGCGCGAGACGGTGTTCTGGCTTGCCCCGGCCTATGACTTCCTGCTGGTGAGGATGTTCCAGCGCGAGCGCAACGGCACGCGGTTCGAGCTGGTCATTCGATCGCTCGAACAGCCGGACGAGCCGCGCGCCTAGCCGGCACCCGCGTCCTACGCCTTCGGGAGCGTCACGCCCCGCTGGCCCTGGTACTTCCCGCCCCGGTCCTTGTACGACGTCTCGCACACTTCATCCGACTCGAAGAAGAGCATCTGCGCGACCCCCTCGTTCGCGTAAATCTTGGCCGGCAGGGTCGTCGTGTTCGAGAATTCGAGCGTAACGTGGCCCTCCCACTCGGGTTCGAGGGGCGTCACGTTGACGATGATGCCGCAGCGGGCGTACGTCGACTTGCCGAGGCAGATGGTGAGGACGTTGCGCGGGATTCTGAAGTACTCGACCGTGCTCGCGAGCGCAAACGAATTCGGCGGGATCACGCAGACGTCGCTCGCCACGTCGACGAAGCTGTCCGCGTCGAATGCCTTGGGATCGACCGTGGCGGAGTTAATGTTGGTGAACACCTTGAACTCAGCCGCGCAGCGCACGTCGTAGCCGTAGCTCGACGTTCCGTAGGAGATCACGCGCCCGCCTCCCTCCGTGTCACGCACCTGGCCCGCCTCGAACGGCTCGATCATGCCGTGCTCAGCCGCCATGCGGCGTATCCACCGATCTGATTTGATGGCCATAGTGCGCTCGCAAAAGCGCCGAATCTTACCGCCGCGGGTTACCCCGCGTCATGGGTCGATCGACGCCGTATGTCATTTGCCTAGTCGTCGACGATGCTGATCGTGGGGCCGCTCGAGGGCGCAGCGCCGGCCAGTTGCGCGATCACCACCGCGGCCATCGCTGCGAACGCGTCCGCAACCGGGCCGTCCGGCTCGTTGAGCACCGGAACCCCCGCAGCGTCCCCAACCCGGAACTCCATCGACAGAGGCAGCCGGGCCAGTACCGGGACCTCGTACTCCTCCGCGATGCGATCCCCCCCGCCGGTGCCGAAGATCGCTTCCTCATGCCCGCAGTTGGAGCAGGTATGCGTCGCCATGTTCTCGACGATTCCGAACACCGGGACGTGTACCTGGCGGAACATTTCGATGCCCTTGCGTGCGTCCAGCAGCGCGAGGTCCTGGGGCGTCGTGACGACGATCGCGCCGGAGACCGGGGCCTGCTGGGCAAGCGTCAGCTGAATGTCGCCGGTTCCGGGCGGCATGTCGACGATGAGCACATCAACCTCCTGCCATGCGGTCTGATTCATCAACTGGGTCAGCGCGCCGCTCGCCATCGGTCCACGCCATACCGCGGGCGTCTTGGACGACGCGACGAAGCTCATGGACATGCATTGCACGCCGTGCGCCACGATCGGCTGCAACGTATTGTCGCTCACCTCCGGCCGCGTCCCCTGGGGAACGCCCATCAGCATGCCCTGGCTCGGACCATAGATGTCTGCGTCGAGCAGCCCGACGCGACTGCCGGAGCGCGCGAGCGCAACGGCAAGATTGGCCGCAACCGTCGACTTGCCGACGCCGCCTTTGCCTGAGGCAACCGCCAGAACGTGCTTTACACCGGGAATCTGCTGTTTATCCATCGAGCTGCGCTCACATTGCCGCGAGGGCGCAGTATAAAGCGGCCGGTCTGCGACATCCTTGCGGTATATTACGCACCCTCATTTCCCGGACCCGAAGCGGATGTCCCAGCGATCCATCCTGGTCACCAGCGCGCTACCCAACGCGAATGGTTCGATACACCTTGGCCATCTCCTCGAGCACGTTCAGACCGACATCTGGGTGCGCTTCCAGCGGCTGCGCGGCAATCGCTGCACCTATGTCTGCGCCGACGACACCCACGGCACGGCCATCATGCTGCGGGCAGACGAGTTGGGTGTCACACCCGAAGATCTCATTCGTGACATCAAAGCCGAGCACGAGGCCGACTTTCAGGACTTCCTGATCAGCCACGACAACTACTACTCGACGCACTCACCGGAAAATGAGCGCTACTCGAAGCTGATCTACGAACGCCTACGTGACCAGGGGCAGATTGCCGTGCGCTCGGTCGACCAGCTCTATGATCCCGAGCAGGAGATGTTCCTCGCCGACCGCTACATCGTCGGCGCCTGTCCACGCTGCAAGACCGAGGGCCAGTACGGGGACAACTGCGAGGCCTGCGGCGCCACCTACGACGCCACCGATCTGATCAACCCGCGGTCCGTCTTCTCGGGCGCCGCACCCGAGCTGCGCCAGAGCGACCACTACTTCTTCACGTTGTCGAACTTCACGGACTTCCTGAAGGAGTGGACCACGTCCGGCACGCTGCAGCCCCAGGTGGCCAACAAGCTCGGTGAGTGGCTGGGGGAAGGCCTGCAGGACTGGGACATCAGCCGCGACGCACCGTACTTCGGTTTCGAGATTCCCGACGCGCCGGGCAAGTACTTCTACGTCTGGCTGGACGCGCCGATCGGCTACATGGCGAGCTTCCGACACTACTGCGACCGCCAGGGTGACATCGACTTCGACGCGTACTGGAACGCCGATTCGGAGCACGAAGTCCATCACTTCATCGGCAAGGACATCGTCAACTTCCACGCGCTGTTCTGGCCCGCCATGCTGAGCTGCGCCGGGTACCGCTCTCCGACCCAGGTCCACGCGCACGGCTTCATCACCGTCAACGGCCTGAAGATGTCGAAGTCGCGGGGCACGTTCATCAACGCCCGCACCTACCTGGACCACCTCGGGCCGGAGTACCTGCGGTATTACTTCGCGGCAAAGCTGAACGGCTCGGTCGACGATATAGACATCAACCTCGAAGACTTCGTGCTGCGGGTCAACTCGGACCTCGTGGGCAAAGTCGTGAACATCGCGTCCCGTTGTGCGGGGTTCATCAACCGGGGCTTCGGCGGAGAGCTCGGCGATTCAGTCGAAATGGGCCTGTGCGAGCAGTTGAGCGCGCCTGCGGAGGCGATTGCCGAACTTTTCGAGTCCGGTGAATACGGCAAGGCGGTGCGGGAAATCATGGCCCTCGCGGACCTGGCCAATCAGTACATCAACGATGAGAAACCGTGGGAGCTCAACAAGCAGGAAGGTCAGCAGGCGCGGGTCCAGGAAGTCTGCGCAACCGGGCTCAACCTGTTCCGCACCCTGATGATCTACCTCACGCCCATCATTCCGGAACTCGCCCGCCAGAGCGAAGCGTTCCTGAACCTGCCTCCGCAGCAGTGGAGTGATACACAGACGCCGCTCACGAACCACACCATCAACGCGTTCAAACCGCTGCTGAAGCGCGTCGAGGAGGCAACGATCGAGCAGTTGATTGCCGCCTCCGCGCAGCCCGGGGCTGACGCAGCGGTGACGGACGAGGCGTCAGTGGCGCAGTCAGACCTCGACCCTATCGCGGAAACCATCGACTACGACGACTTTGCGAAGGTGGACCTGCGCATTGCCCGCATCGTCGACGCGGCGCACGTCGAAGGGGCGGACAAGCTGCTCCAGCTTACCGTCGACATTGGCGGAGAACAGCGCAACATCTTCGCCGGGATCAAGTCGGCCTACGATCCCGAGTCCCTGAAGGGCAGACTCACGGTGGTTGTCGCGAACCTTGCGCCACGCAAGATGCACTTCGGCACGAGCGAAGGAATGATGCTGGCGGCCGGGCCCGGCGGCGGTGATCTCTGGCTGCTCTCACCGGACTCCGGCGCGACACCCGGGCTGCGGGTCACCTGAATGCACGCTGGCAGACTCCTGCCTGAAGCAGCCTGCTGATGTCGGACGGCGTCGCGATTCTGCTCGGGGCGATCTTCGTCAACAACTTCGTGACCGTGCAGTTCCTCGGGCTGTGTCCCTTTCTCGGTGCCAGTCGCAATTTCGAGGGCGCGCTCGGAATGGGTGCGGCGACCACCTTCGTACTGACCCTTGCATCCGCCGCGAGCTACCTGATCGACACGTTCGTCCTCACTCCGCTCGATGCGGGGCATCTACGAATCATCGCGTTCATCTTCGTCATTGCCGCACTCGTACAGGGGGTCGGATTTGTCCTGCGGGCGGCCGCGCCGGTCATCCACGCGGGGCTCGGCATCTTCCTCCCGCTCATCACGACCAACTGCGCGGTGCTCGGCGTTGCGCTCCTGAACGTGCGCGACAGCACGTCGTTCCTCGACTCCGTGCTCTTTGGGCTTGGCGCCGCGCTTGGCTTCTCGCTGGTGCTGGTCATGTTCACGTGCATCCGGGAACGCCTCTCCGAAGACCGTGTGCCGCGGCCGTTCCGCGGGACCGCCATCAACCTCGTGACGGCCGGGCTCATGTCGCTTGCGTTCATGGGGTTCGTCGGCCTGTGAATCTCCTCCTCATCAGCGGACTGGTACTCGCGGCCGGCGCGACCGGCGTCGTGCTGAGCTGGCTCGCCGTTCGGCAACCGCTCGACGAGAACACGCTGATCGCCGCGATCGAAGCCCATCTGCCGCAAACGCAGTGTGCCCAGTGCGGCTACCCCGGGTGCAGGCCCTACGCGGAAGCGGTGGCGGGCGGCGCGTCCCACGCGCTGTGTCCACCGGGTGGCGCCGCGACCGTCACAGCCTTGACGGCACTGTTGGGGCGCGACGCGGCAAGGCCCGTGGCCCCAACGGCCGCTCTCGCGTGGATCATCGAGGATGCTTGCATTGGCTGCACGCTGTGCCTACCCGCGTGCCCCGTCGACGCGATCATCGGCGCCAAGGACATGCTGCACACCGTGCTCAGCGCGGAGTGCACCGGGTGCGGCCTGTGTCTGCCGCCCTGCCCCGTCGACTGCATTGACCTGATCCCGCAATGACCAGGGCGACGATCCCAGCGAAGGCGTACACGGACCCGGGTCCCGTCCGTGCGATCCCGGATGCGGATACGCTGAATCTGCCGCTTGCTGGCCGGTTCGCCTGCGTGGCCGATGGCGCGTGGGTTGATGCGGACGAGACGGTGGCACTGCCAACCCGCCCGGATGCATTGCCTCTGCACGCGCCGCTGGCGGGCGCGGTGCATCTCGCTGACGATGTGCTCGTCCTGACGCCGACCGGCGCGGAGAGCAGTCCCCCGGCGCCTGCCCGGCCGGCCGACACAATCGAATTCCTGGCGCTGCTCCGTGACATGGGCGTTGCGGGCCTCGGCGGTGCGGGTTTCCCGACACACCTGAAACTGCGGCCCGGGCTCGACATGCTGATCGTCAACGCGGTGGAATGTGAACCGGGCGTGAGCGCCGATCAGGCCGTCCTCGAATCACGAATCGACGAACTGATCGCCGCGCTGGACCGGCTGGTTGATCTGATCGGGCCGGCGGAGACGGTCATCGCGGTCGACGGCCACAACGCCCGGGCGAAGGATCTGCTTGCCAGCCGCGCGGGGGCGTTCCGCCTTGCCGACGCACCGGCCGCCCATCCGGCCGGCAGCGAACGCCAACTCGTTGCTGCACTCACCGGCAATCCGCTAGCGCCAGGGGAGCGGCCCGCCGCGAGGCGCATCGCCCTGATCAACCTGTCGACGCTTGCGGCGATCGCGGACGCCTTCGATGGCCGTCCGATGTCCCATCGCGTGGTCACCGTCCACGGCGACGCGTGCAGCGACCCTGGCAACTTCCGCATCGCATTCGGGACGCCCATTGCGCACATCGCGAACGTTCTGGGTGGAGACGACGTCACCGCAATCCGGACCGGCGGTTCGCTCACGGGGAGCCTGGCAGCGCCGGGTGCCGTCGTGGGGCCCGGCACGCTGGCGGTCGAACTGCTTCGGCACACGCCAGCGCGCGAAGCCGTGCCCTGCATTCGGTGTGGCGTCTGCGCGCCCGTCTGCCCCGAGCAACTTAACCCGCAACGACTGCTGGAATCCCTGCCCTCGCCAAACGGAGACACCACGGATTCGCGGAATCCCGGTCTCGACGCGTGCCTGCTCTGCGGCGCCTGCACGGCGGTCTGTCCATCCGCGATCCCGCTCAACGATCTGTTCCGTGCGGGGCGTGCCGCGCTGCGGGCCGAACGGGCGGCGAACGCGGCGGCGGACCGTGCAAGGGAGCGCTTCGAACGCCATGCCGCGCGCGATCGCGCACGCGCAGCGCGCAGGGCAGAGCGTCTGCGGTCAAGGCGGCAGAAAGCAGATGCAAAAGCCCTGATTGCTGCCGCAAAGGGCCGCCGCACATGAACATGACCACAGCGCAGATCATGCGCCTGACGAGCCTTGGACTCCTCCCGGGGATCGCCGCGCTCACCTGGCTCTACGGGCCGGGCATCCTGGTCAACTGTGTCGCCGGCGCCGCTTTTGCGTGGGCGTTCGACTGGTTCGGCTATCGCCTGCGCGGAGAGCCGGCCGCGCCCGACTGCTCGGCAGTCGTCACCGGCCTGCTGCTTGGGCTCGCCCTGCCCCCACTGCTGCCGGTCTGGTTCGTCGGGTTCGGGGCAGGCGGAGCGATTCTGCTCGCGAAGCACGCCTTCGGCGGGCTGGGCGCGAACGTCTTCAACCCTGCGATGGTTGGCTACTGCGCGATGCTCGTGTCCTTTCCGCTCGCGATGAGTGCCTGGCCCGAAACGGACGCGACGATCGATTTTGCGGCACTGCTTGCCGCCAAGGTGGGACTCGGCAACGGAATCCCGCTTGCCGCCGCGCAAGGCTCGATAGACGCACTGAGCGGAGCGACGCCGCTCGACGCGTTTCGGAATGCCGAAGGCAAAACGTTCGCCGAACTCCGCTCGGCCGGACTCGACATCGAATCCTGGCGAACGGTCAACGGGGCGTTTCTCGTCGGCGGACTGTTCATCCTCACCATGGGCGTGACCCGCGCCACGATTCCGGCGACGTTCCTGCTGACACTCGCGATGCTTGCCTTCGTCTTTGACGACGCCGGCAGTTCCCTCAGTCTGGGCCCGCCCACGCTGCATCTGATGACCGGCGCCACGATGGTCACGGCGTTCTTCATCGCCACCGACCCCGTGACATCGCCATCCACGCGCAACGGACAGATTGCTTTCGCGATCGGCTGCGGCGTGCTCGTCTTTGTCATCCGCGCGTACGGCGGCTATCCGGACGGGGCTGCCTTTGCCGTGCTGCTGATGAACGCGGCAACACCGCTCATCGACAAGATCGTCGAACTGCGTGGTGAAGCTGCGTGACCGAGGCCGCGCCCTCCCCATTCTCCGCGGGTGTACGCCTCGCCATCGTCACAGCGCTCTGCCTTGTGCTTGTCGTGGGGGTCCGGGCGGTCACCGCGGACCGGGTTGCCGAGGAACGCGCCCGACATGCCGAACGCATGCTGCGCGACGTCCTGGGGACCGGCGACTTTGCGCTCGCAGGAGCCGGGGAACGCTGGCGCTACACGGGCACCGCGAGCGGACACCTGCTCGCGGTCGTGGCCCCGGACGGCTACAACGGTCCCATCACGTTCTGGCTGGCAATCGACGATGACGGCACATTGCGCGGTGTGCGGGTATTCAGTCACAGGGAAACCCCCGGGCTCGCGGACGACCTCGAGTGGCCCCGGAGCGACTGGGTCGATTCGTTTCGGGGGATCGGCCCGACCGAGACCGTCCGCTTCGACGTGCGTCCCTACGGCGGCGACTTCGACGCGTTTACGGGCGCCACGGTCACGCCGCGTGCCGTGGTGCGCGCGGTTGGCAGAACACGCGCGGCCGCACTGGGCCGACCGGAGGCTACAGAGTGACCTCTAACCTGTGGGCGGGTCTCTGGCGCGAAAACCCGGCTCTCGTGCAACTGCTCGGACTGTGCCCGCTTCTCGCCGTCTCGGGCACGGTGCGGACCGCGATGGGGCTCGGCCTCACAACCCTTGCCGTGCTGACCCTCGCGAGCTTCGGCGTCAGCCTCCTCCGGCGTCTGCTGGACGACGACACACGACTGCCCGCGCAGATCCTCGTCATTGCCTCACTCGTGACGGCAGCCGACATGACCCTGGAAGCTTTTGCCTTCGATCTGCATCAGCGCATCGGCCTGTTTGTTGCCCTGATCGTGACGAACTGCGCCCTGCTGGGTCGCGCGGAGGCGTTCGCCCGCCGCCACGGCACGGTCCCCGCGGTCATCGACGGCGCGTCGCACGGGCTCGGATTTCTCGCTGCCATCGCGGCCATGGGCGCCGTCCGCGAGGCGTTGGGGCAGGGCACGCTGTTCGCCGGGATGGGCCCTGTGCCGACCGTCGACCTGCCCGGTTCTGGCATACTGATCTTCGCACTGCCGCCCGGCGCGTTTCTGACTCTTGCAGGCATCGTCGTACTCAAGAACCTTGTGGACGACGCTGCGGGACGAGGCTCCGGCCAAGCTGCGGATGACCCCCCGCCCCGGCCCGACGTGATCGCGCGCGACACCGACTCCGCCGGACGAGACAGGTCCCCCACATCGTGAACAAGACGAAACGAACTGAAATCCTGACGCGCCTGCGGGACGAGAATCCCGCGCCAACGACGGAACTCAACTACAACTCGCCGTTCGAATTGCTGATTGCCGTGATGCTGTCGGCACAGGCAACCGATGTCAGTGTGAACAAAGCGACGGGGCCGCTCTTCGCCGTTGCCAACACGCCAAAAGCGCTCGGCGATCTGGGCGAAGAGACGCTCAAGACGTACATCAAGACGATCGGGCTCTTCAATACCAAGGCCAGGAACGTCATCAAGACCTGCGGCATTCTGCTCGAAGAACATGACGGCGAAGTCCCGCAGACGCGCGAGGGCCTCGAAGCGCTGCCCGGCGTCGGGCGCAAGACCGCCAATGTCGTCCTCAATACAGCGTTCCGGGAACCGACCATCGCGGTGGACACCCACATCTATCGCGTCTCGAACCGCACGAAGTTTGCGCCTGGCAAGACGGTGCATCAGGTCGAGCAGAAACTGCTGAAGTTCACCCCGGACGAGTTTAAACAGGACATCCACCATTGGTTCATCCTGCACGGGCGCTATATCTGTGTTGCACGCAAACCCAAGTGTTCCGCGTGCGTCATCCATGACCTGTGTGAATACAAGCAAAAGACCGAGGAATGAGGAAACCGCGATGAGCGAAAGCCAGCCGGGGGATGAACCGATCATCAACATCGAGGGGCCGAGGGTCAGCCTCCCCGAGGGTGACCTGCCGGACCCGGCGACACTCGACCTCGAGACGCTCGATCCAAGCGACTCGCGGCTCTTCCAGAACGACGCCTGGCGTCCGTGGTTCGAACGG
>PBVL01000176.1 GCA_002728675.1 Gammaproteobacteria bacterium | reverse complement strand
GAACTGGCGGGGAGCGACGGCATCTTCGATGACAATCCCCTGCACAAGTGTTTTCAGGATATCCACGCCCTGACGCAGCAGATTCAGGCGCGGCCCGCGCACTTTCGTGGCGTCGGTCGCGCACTGCTTGGGGTCGACTCGCTGGAGAGCGTTGGCTGAAGGCTCTCGATGGCTGAAGGCTCAGTCGAGGCGGGACATTTCCCGTTCGACTTCGTTCCTGATCAGGCCTGACAGACTGTCGATCGCTTCGCCAACAAGGCCCAGGGCATCGTCGAGCGTGAGAATGCCCTCCAGGTCCCCCTGAGCATCCACGATCGGCTGGCGCCGAATACCGCGTTGGCGCATGTGGTCGAGGGCGTCCCAGAAGTCTTTGTCACCGCGCACTGATTCGATGGAGTCGCTCATGATGTCACCGACGGTGAGCGATGTCGGGTCGAGACCGGCCGCGACCACTTCGACGACGATGTCACGATCGGTGACGAGCCCGATCGGGCGGTTGTCGTCATCGGTCTCGGCGACGACGAGGTCGCCAATGTGCATGTTACGCATCAGCGTCGCACCATCCGACACGGTGGTGTCCCGTCCGGTGACCACGACATTCCTGTTGCAGATGTCTCTGACGGGCATAGCGTCGCTCCTCGGTTGTTTGACAGTTACTGTACTAGGTATTCCGGCGACGGATTGGCGCTTGGGGTGACCTGCGTCATCGAATGAGCTGGATCTCCTGTCTCGGCAGGGCGAGTGGCACCTCGGCGGCTTTCAGCGTGCGGTAGATCAGTCCATTGACCGCATATTTTGACTGGTAGTAGGCGGCGGTAGGCACGAAGAACCGAATGCCGATCCTGAGTGCCGTGTCGGTGAATTCGTCGATCCCGATCTGCGGCGCAGGGGTCGGTCGAGACGACGTCATCCTGCTGAAGTGCGGACCGCAGGGCGTCAATTGCGATCTCCGGGTCGTCGGACGGACTGATGCCCACGATGGTTTCCACGAGTTTGCACTCGAATTAGTTCTCGAGGATCTGGCCGATGATTTCCTTGTTCGGAATCGTGATCTGCTCGCCAGCACCGTATACGGCAGGCGAATCTGCTCGACCACCCCCGAGACGCCCTGAACCGTGAGAGTGTTGCCGACGACAAACGGCCCGGTCAGGATGATCGAGAATCCGGCTCCGTAGTTCGAGACGATGCTCTGCACGGCAAGGCCGGCGCCCAGGGTGAATGCGCCGAGCGCGACAACGAACGGCGTAATGGAGATCCCGAACTTGCCGAGCGCGATGACCGCGAAACAGCCCGTGATGAGAACGAAGGCAAGGCTGCCGAGGAATCCCGTCAGCGTGACATCAAACTCGCGCTTCTCGAGGAGTCTGATCAGCCAGCGCGAAATTGAGTGCGCAACGAAGTAGCCGGCGATAAGGATGAGGATCGCGCCGATCACCTGCATCGAGTAATTGACGAAGAAATCGATCAGCAGCGAATAGACCTGCGAGACCTGATCCAGTTCGTTCTTCAGCGGATTGTCCATGGAACTCTTCTGTTGGTGCGTTGGCGGAATTGTCCCACGCGCGCTGCGCGCATACGCGGCCGTGGCATCATCGGGCAAACACCAAGACGGAAGGCGCCGATGTATTTCCCCAAAAGCGACAGCTGGGAGACCGTTGAACCCGGCGATGCCGGTTTCGATCCGGGCAGGTTCGCCGAGGCGATGAACGCCGCGGCGCTGCTCGATCTGGGCGTCTCGCGGGACCTGCGCGAGATGATGCCCGACGGGACCCGACACCCCAATGATCGGCCTCTGGGGCCGCTCAAGGACCGTGGTCTGGTCAACGGGTTGGTGCTGCGCCACGGCTACATCGTTGGAGAGTTCGGGGACACGCTGGCGCCTGACGTGACGTTCAGTGCCACCAAGTCATACATCAGCGCGGTGGCGGGGCTCGCGCAGCTTGACGGACTCATTGACGATCTTGACGCGCCGGTCGCGGAGACGGTCGCGGACGGTGGCTTCGAAGGGCACAACGCGACGATTACCTGGCGGCACCTGCTTCAGCAGACGAGTGAATGGGAAGGCGAACTCTTTGGCATCCCCGATTGGATCGATCGGGGCCGACAGGTGAGCGGCAGGGCGGCTGAGGCAGAGAGCCGGGTGGGCGGTTCGGCTGGCCTCGCCGAATCACGCCGGTCGCTCGAGTTTCCAGGCACGTTTTGGGAGTACAACGACGTGCGCGTCAACCGGACGGCGCTGGCATTGCTTCGACTGTACGGTCATGCGTTGCCCGTCGTGCTCCGGCAACGCCTGATGGATCCGATTGGCGCGTCCGATACGTGGCAGTGGCACGGTTACAGCACCTCTGGCGTGGATGTGGAGGGTCAGCGGATCGAGTCCGTATCCGGGGGCGCACACTGGGGCGGAGGCATGTGGGTCAGTACCCGGGACCACGCGAGGTTTGGCCACCTCTATCTCAATCGTGGCCGCTGGGATGACCGCAGGATCCTTGATGGCGCGTGGGTCGACGAGACGGTTGCTCCCTGCGCACTGAATGCGAGTTACGGTCTCATGTGGTGGCTCAACCACGAAGGCAGCGTCTCGCGGGCTGCCGGAACGGCGGCATTTGCCGCGCGCGGTGCCGGTGGGAACGTCGTGTTTGTCGATCCCGAAACCGAGGTCGTTATCGTGCTGCGATGGTGCAGAAGCGCCCGGTCGGCGATTGACGGCTTCCTGTCCGCCCTGAAGCACGAGAGCTGAGTTTGTGAGGGGCAGGCTTCACCTTTATATTCCGCGCTCTTTGTCACTGATTGACCAGCGCAGCGTATGTACGAGAAGCACAACGAGCACTATGGGGAGTTCAACGGAGTCCGGCTTTGCTGGTTCGAACGCCACCCGGAACGTCGGCATGAGGGGACCGTGCTGCTCGTACACGCGACCGGTTTCCACGCTCGCTGCTGGGATGCGGTCGTGCGTGGCCTGGGCGAGCGCCACGTCATCGCGCTCGACATGCGAGGTCACGGGCGCAGTCAAAACGAGGGCCCGTATGGCTGGGATGTCTTCGGTGAAGACGTTGCGGCGTTTCTGACCCAACTGGACCTGCGCGGCGTGACGGCTGTAGGGCACTCGTTTGGGGGCTATGCCGTCACCTATGCAGCACATGAGTGCCCGGACCGAATTGATCGACTGGTGCTCGTCGATCCGGTGATTCTCGAGTCCGCGGCGTACGAGTCGACGCTCCACGAACGCTGGCTCACCGATGGAGGTGAGCACCCGGTCGCGCGGCGCAGAAACCAGTTCGCGAGCGCGCAGGCGATGTACGAGAATTACGACGGCAAGGGAAGTTTTGGTCTGTGGCGGGATTCCGTCCTTCGGTCCTATTGTGACCACGGACTCCAACCGGCGGAGGATGGCGAGGGTTACGTGCTTGCATGCCCGCCGTCTGTCGAGGCGGCCATCTACATGGGCACCTCCGGCAACAGCATTCATCACATGCTGCCGAATGTTCGACAGCCGGCGACGGTGCTGCGTGCGCAGCCGCGCCCGGACGAGGCGACGACCATCGACTTTTCGAAGTCGCCGACGTGGCCAGGGCTCGCGGCGGCGATGCCGGACGCGGTGGACATCTATCTTCCGCACCTTTCACACTTCATCCCGATGCAGGACCCTGAGTTGGTCGCGTCTCACATTCTTGCGAGCGATGGCTGAAGGCTACGCAACCGCAACTTCTGACAGGAGCGATGCAATGGGAGCAGACAAGCCACGCCTGGCGGTGACGATGGGTGACCCCGCGGGCATCGGGCCCGAGATCGCGGTCAAAACCTTCGCTACCGGAGATATCTTCGAGTACGCCAGTCCATTTGTGATCGGCAGTGCCGAGGCGCTGCGTCGCGCCGCGCATGCGGCGGAACTCGATCTCGACATCGCGGTCGCGCAGCGAATCGAGGACTGCAACTCCACGCCTGGCCGGATGAGCGTTCTCGAAGTGCACCCCCTCGACATGGACAGCGTCACGATTGGCAAAGTGAGCGCTGCCTGCGGCGAGGCTGCCGTGCGCTATTTCGAAGCGAGCATACGGCTCGCGCAGGCGGGCTCTATTGCGGGAGTTGTCACCTGCCCGATCAACAAGGAGGCGGTCCATGCAGCAGGCTTTCATGGTGACATTGGCCATCAGGAGATACTCGCGCGCATGACCGAAGCGCCGCTCACCGCGACGCTGCTGATCACCGATGGCCTCAAGGTTGCGCACCTTTCGACGCACCTCTCTCTCGGAGACGCCGTGCGTTACGTCAGGCAGCCCATTCTGGTCGAGAAACTTCGACTGACTTCCCAAAGTCTCGAACGCTGGTGTTCGCGAAAGCCCAAAATCGCGGTGTCGGCCCTGAACCCCCACGGCGGAGAGGGTGGCATGCTGGGTCGCGAGGAAATCGACGAAATCGCTCCGGCGGTGAAGGCGGCGCAGGCGGAGGGCATGCATGTCGTCGGTCCGTATCCCGCGGACTCGGTGTTCTACCGTGCCATCGCGGGGGAGTTCGACGCAGTATTGGCGCTGTACCATGACCAGGGACACATCGCGATCAAGGTCCACAACTTCGAGGACAGCATCACGGCGACGATGGGCATTCCGTTCGTCCGCACGTCGGTCGATCACGGAACGGCGTTCGACATCGCCGGTAAGAACCTCGCGAACCCGAAGAGCCTGGGCGTCGCAATGCGGGCTGCGATCGCGATGATGAACGGTCAGTTCAGCTGATCCGCAGTCCGTCCGAGTTGATCGCGGTGAAGAGCGGACTGATCAGCCGGGCGAAACTGAGCAGCGATTCGTCGCGGTAGTGTCAACCCACAATCTGGATTCCTTGCCAGAGACCGCCTTCGGCGGGCACCCTCGGCAGGGTCAGGACCGGCAGGCCCAGATAGGTCCAGGGTAAATTCATCGTCGGATTGCCGGTCGTCTGCAGGCCGACGGGCGCGAGGCTCGTCGTCGCCGGACACATCCAGATGTCGATACCCATGGCTGACATCAACGCCGCGTGATTCTCGACCGTACGCTGCCGTGCAAGGCGCAACTCGCCGAGTTCCCGGTCATCGATGCCTGCACCGGAGTCGATGACCTTCAGGGTCTCCGGCCGGTAGGACGTCCGCCACTCGTCGAGTCTCGCGCGGTGGTTTCGGTAGAGCTCGGCTCGCGTCAGCCTGCTGTGACGATGGATCAGGTCGTCGATGTCCTGCAGCGCAGACACTCTGCTGACGCCAATGCCTGCGGCATGGATACGCTCGATTGCGGTTTCAAATGCGTCCCGGACGCTGGCGTCAGTTAGTTCGAGATAGGGCCCCTCCGGTATTGCCGCGACGCCGGGAACGTCGGCGACGATCCCCCAGCAGTCGAGCAGCCAGGGCATGGTGGCTTCGAGATCGTCCAGCGTGCGGGCGAAGACTCCAACTGAGTCGATGGTCTCGGAATAGAGTTCGACACCCTCTGCAGGAACCCGGCTGGGCGTCGGTCGAAAACCGATGACACCGCAATAAGCGGCCGGCCGGATGACCGATCCAACGGTATGGGTGCCGAGGGCCAGGTCAAAATATCCCGCCGCGACGCCGGCGGCGGAACCGCTGCTCGATCCGCCCGGAGTATGGGCAGGATTGAGCGGGTTCCGTGTCGGTCCGGGCGCGTTGCAGGCGAACTCAGCGGTCACGGTCTTGCCAACCAGCAAGGCTCCGGCGCGACGCAGTCTGCTGACGGCCGGCGCTTCGGGGCCGGCAAACAGGTGCGCGGGGAGGTCGGTGCCGCACCCCGTGGGGTAGCCTCGCGCACGGATCACGTCCTTTACACCGAGCAGTTTGCCTTCGAGCGGCATTGCG
>PBVL01000141.1 GCA_002728675.1 Gammaproteobacteria bacterium | reverse complement strand
TCGCGATCGATCCGCAGCGCGTTGACGCGCGCCTCCGAATCCAACAACCCAATGAAGGCTGACCTGTTGGTGATCGGCAGCCGGCAGCCCGGGTCCTGAACCCACTCCACGTGCCCGGGCAGGCTCTCCGGCCGTTGCGGACTGAACACACGGATCTCGCCAAACCCGAGCAGAGCAACGAGATTTGCCGACTGTCGCGTCAGCATCCCGTCATCTCCGAGAATGTCGATCACACTCACTGTCGTTCTCTTTCGCGTCTGGCGAACTGCGGGGATACTAGCGGATCAACCACGTTGCCGGCGCCCTCGGACCGGGACTACGATACGTTCGATGACTTTCCGAACAGACGAGGACCGAACGGTGGCCAACCCCGCAACGAACGTACCCGACACGAAGGCCGATACCCGAGGAGCCCCCACGCTCGAACCCACCGCGCTGGACGCGTACTACGGGCCAATCGAGGAACTGGGCCTCGCGCAATACGTCAATCGACTCGACAACTTCGGCTATACCGTCGTACCCCCGGAGGTCGTCGCACCGCCGGAGTTTCTCGAGCGCATCACCAACGCGGTGCTCCGGGTTGCCACCGAGCGAACGGGCGTCGAGCATCGTCTCGGTGCCAACGGCGACCCGGGCAAGTACACCAATACGATCTTTGGCGACTCCAAGGCCAACGCACAGTACCTGCTTTTCTACCTGCTGTTCGAAGACGAGGTGTTCGAAGAGTGGTTCGAGAACCCGGTGTTCGCTGCGATCATGGACTACATCATGTGCGGTGCGGGGCGTTTCTCGAACATCGACTCGTTCGTGAAGTGGAAGACGCAGGATGTCGGCGACACGTTGTCACTCGGGCTACACACGGACGGACCCGCCTCGCCGGAAGGTGTGCTGCCCTTTTCCCACGATATGGTGTGCAACGCCGCGCTGTGCCTGACGGACTACACGAAGGCCGACGGGTGTATCGCGATGGTGCCCGGTAGCCATCGCCTCGGGCGCAATCCCGGCCCCGGCGAGGGCGTCGACAAAGCGGTACCCGTTGAGGCACCCCGCGGCTCGCTGATTGTATGGCACGGCAACACCTGGCACGGCGCCTATCCCAAGCTGACCGATGGCCTGCGTCTCAACGTGACGACACTGCACTGCAACTACGCACTCAAGACCCAGCACAAATACGGGCGGGACGTGATCCCGGATGCCATGCTGGCACGGCGCAGCAAACGCTTCCGGCGCATGATGGGGGTCGATGATCCGATGGGGTGGACCACGAACGGACCCGACCCTGCACTCTGGCCCACTCGGCACAAGCGCACTCACGAGACCAATTAGTACACCCAGAGCACTGGTTCGGATTGGATGGTCTGTGGATGGTCCGGATTGGACACCCAGAGCCAGCGCAAGCCAACAACACGTCTGAGAGGGGCAAAAGTGGCAGACCAATCGCGAACGCTACCCGAACCGGATTGGGAGGCCAATGCCGCGCAGCACGGCCGTACGGAGTTCCCCTGCGGCATCACGGTCGAACCCGTGACACCGCTCATCGGTGCGGACGTGACGGGGATCGACCCCACCGCGCGCCTAGATGACGCACAACTTGACGCACTCTCCGCTGCGCTCCTTCGCTACAAGGTCCTGATGATCCGTAGCGGCGGCCGCTGGCTGATGGATGTGGGCGAGCACACACGGCTCTGTCAGCAGTTGTCCGGCCACTGGGGCATCCGGGCGGATACGCCGCAGAAGCGCCTGAACGCGTCAGAGGGACTCACCGTGCATCCGTTCCTGCCGTGGCGTCGCGGCCATCGCCACATCTGGCCAACGGGCTCCGTCACGGGAGGCGGCCAGCAATACCGCCTGCGGGATTCCGAAGACATCGAGAATTTCGAGCCGTTTGCTGCGCAGAAGGACCGTGGGGCCGCACCGAAACCGGCCAGGCGGGACGCCGGTCGGCGGCGCAGCGCATTTCGCCCCGGATCGTTCGGGTCAGCTGCACTTGCGCAGGACTCGGTCAACAACGGTGCAAATGCCTTCCACTTCGATGACGGCTTCTTCCACCAACCGCCGTCCGCGGTGGTGCTGAACGCACTCGTGTTGCCGCGCGTTGGAGGCGACACGCTGTTTGCCGACATGGGCGCCGCGTTCCGGGGCCTCCACCCCGCCCTGCAGGAGCGCGCGATCAGCCTGACCCAGACGATGGACTGGCGCCACACGTTCCCCATTTGGGAAGCGGAAGCCGCACGGCGCGACGCAGGCGATCCGTTTGCCCTCCACGTGGAACAGTTGATACATGACTACCCGCCGTCAACCCAGCCGCTCATTCGCAAACACCCGGTTACCGGCGAGTTGTCGATCTACTCGAACCTCGGCTTTACCCGACACATCAACGACGTCAGCGCGCACGAGAGCCGGGAACTCATGGGCATCCTCAGCCGCATGGCAGAGCGCCCCGAGTACCAGGTGAGGCTCAGGTGGCGGGACGTTGGTGACGTCTGTATCTACGACAACCGGATCACCAATCACTACGCGGTCGCGGACTACGGCAAAGTCGGTCCACGAGCGCTCCACCATGTTGCACTGCTCGGCGAGCCAACCGAGGACGCCGACGGCCGGGTCATCGGCTGATGCGCAGCCCGGCTGAATTCAGGTCAAACCGGTTCGAGGCGCGCCCGCACGTGTTTGTGCCACGGTGTACCCACCCAGGGGTCCCGGTCCTGAAGATCGGTCAATTCGTTGAGGTGCACACCCGTGCGCATCGGGCGACCGGCAGCATCCGGATACACGGTGCCCAAGCCGTTCGGCAAAGAGATCGATCCCTCCTGCATCCGGTCGTTGAACTCGACCTGAACGACCGCCTCACCGCGTTTGGTCACAAGCCGTGCAGACCCCGCGTCGGCAAGCCCCAGGCGGGCCGCGTCGGCTGGGTGCACCGAGAGGGAATCCGGGTTGTTGCTCTGCATCCACCCGGGATCACGGATGATCGTGTTGGCGGTATACGAGCCACGCTCCCCGGCGCAGAGCAGCATGGGGAACGCGTCGTCCCTCTCGGGCATCCGGTATTCGGCCAGCCGGTCCAACTCGTCGCTCATCTCGCCAACCAGCAGGTTCACCTTCCCGTCAGGCCGACGCCACTGGGTTGCATCGCCCGGCTCACCCTTGAGGAGAACAACTCCGGACTCGCTCGCGAGTATCTTTTCGAACAGCTCGATGCCGAGGGCGAGTCCCTCCCCTTTGTGCCCCGCAGCGCGCAGATGATCCGGAATGGTCGCGGCAAGCTGGTGACAGTTGGCCCAGAGTGACGCCGCTTCGCGCGCATCGTCGGGCAACGTCGCGCCGAGCGTTCTGTAGAGCACGTAGTTCAGATGCGTCGCGATCTTCGGGCTGGCCAACGCCTCGGTCATCGCCTCGGCATAGACGAGATAGCCGGCCTCAGCGGCCCTCGCCAGTTCATCCAGTTCCCCCGGTTCGAACACGCCGAGGGCTTCCATGAGCCGGGCGTAAATCTCGGCCTCGGGAAGCGTGCCCGGCAACGGGTCAATCAATCGACGGCGGAGGTGAAAGAAGTTCTCCGGGAACTCCTGCGGATAGAAGGTTGCTTCACACTTCTCGAACGTGCTCGAGGCCGGCAGCACATAGTCAGCCAGTTGCGCCGTTTCGGTCATGGCGACATCGATCACGACCACAAACTCCAGCGCGTCGAGCGCAGCCTCGAACCGCCGGGTATCGGCGAGCGAGTGCAGCGGATTCGCGCTCTCGACGATTGCGCCCCGGAAACGGTTCGGGTGGTCGGTCAGGATCTCCTCGGGAATCGAGTTGCACGGCATCATCCCCTGGATCATCCGCGCGCCCGTGACCGGCGTTTTCTGCCAGCTGACGCCGTAGCCGTCGACAACTTCCTCCGCGCCGTCCCCGTCCACCATGTAGCCGCCGGTGATGCCCGTAACGAGATGTGTCCCGCCGGGTGCCGCGAACGCCCCGGGTAGCAGGAAGAGCAGAATGTTGAGGTAGGTGCACAGGGTGGAGTTCGGCGCCATCTCGATACCAAGGTCTTCGGTCACGGCGATGCGGTCCGTCCCCGCAATGGCCGTTGCGGCCTGCTCGATCTGCGCCAACGGGATGCCGGCAAACGCCGCATAGTCGGCAACCGGCACGTCGCCCAGTTGCTCGAGTACGCGTTCTGCGCCGGTTGCATGTTCGGCGAGCCATTCGCGCGCGTGACGTTCCGTCTGCACCAGATGCCCGAGGATGGCCGCGATACACCAGACATCCCGGCCAGGTTTCACCGCAAGGTGAATGTCCGCGAGCTCCGCCGTTTCGGTGCGTCGCGGGTCCATCACGATCAGCGTCCGCGCCGGGTCTCTGCCGATGTCCCGCATGCGGATCCGTGCTCGCTGCATGCCGTTCGACTGCCATGGGTTCTTGCCGATGATGATCGCGACATCGCAGGTGTCGAAATCGCCATGCCAGCTGCCGCGCAGCATCCGCCCGTTCAGCCAGGCCAGCCCGCTCTTCTCCTGCGCGAGCGCGTTTGAGGAATAGCTCGCCTGCAGCACCGGTCCAACCGATGATGCATAGCTGCCGCCCAGGTGATTCCCCTGTCCGCCGCCCCCGTAGTAGAAGAGCTTGTCTCCGCCGTACGTGTCACGGATCCCCTCGAGACGTGCCGCGACCTCGACGATTGCCGTCTCCCAGCTCACCGCTTCGAAGGTGCCGTCCGGGCGGCGCCGAAGTGGCGATGAGAGCCGGTCGCGCCCATTCTGGTAGTAGTTGATCTGCGCCGCCTTGTTGCAGGTGTACCCCTGCGAGCCCGGATGTGCGCGGTCGCCTCTGACCTTAACGATGTTGCGGCCGGACTCATCCAGACGCACCAGCACACCGCAGTTGGCGTAACAGAGATTGCACGCGGTCGGTCGCCACTCTTCTGTCGACATGGTTGGCCTCGTCATCAGATCCACATGCCCGGACAATACGCCAACGGTCGCGAACCCTCCTCCTGAGCCCGTTTGATCCCCGGCGCCCGACGTGCTTGGATGGCTCGATGATCAGACGCGGAGTGCAACCCTCATGACCCATGACATCGTGATTCGGGGCGGAACTGTCGTTGACGGCACGGGTGCAGAACCGCGCGTCGCCGACGTGGCGATCGATAACGGTCGCATCACGGCTATTGGTGACATCGCGGCTGAAGGCCGCGAAGAGCTGAACGCTGCGGGCAAGATCGTGACGCCCGGGTTCATCGACATCCACACTCACCTGGATGCTCAGATGGGCTGGGACCCGGACATGACGCCCGTTTCCTGGCACGGCGTGACGACAGCGCTGATCGGCAACTGCGGAGTGACCTTTGCGCCCTGCAAGCCCGAAGACCGGGAGTTTCTCGCGGGCATGATGGAAACAGTCGAGGACATCCCCAAGCAGGCCATCCTGACCGGTCTTCCCTGGGACTGGGAGCAATACGGCGAGTATCTCGACTCCATCGAGCGTCTCGGCACCGCCGTGAACGTCGCCGGTCTCGTCGGCCACTCCGCAGTACGCTACTACGTGATGGGCGACCGCTCCTTCGAGGAGAGTGCCTCACCCGAAGAGATCGAGCGCATGGCAGAGATCGTCGGCCGTTCGATGGACCAGGGGGCCTGGGGATTTTCAACCAACCGCTTCGCCCCCCACCGGGCCCCCGACGGCCGGTCGATCCCCGGGACCTTTGCCGAAGTTAACGAACTCGCATCGATCGCGGAGTCCGTCGGGTCAAAACAAGGCCTGATGCAGGCGGTGGGCGCAGAGTTCGACGTCATGCGTGCGATGTCAGACCACTCCAGGAGTCGCGTGCTCTTCAGCTATGCGCTCGAACTCTACGATGACGGCGCGCGGCTCGAGATGGGCGAACTGCCCGAGTTGCCTGCAGGGTCGGGCGCCAGGGCAGCCGCTTCGATCAACGGGCTCTGTGGCGATCGTGATATCACTGCAATCGCCCATGTTCGCGGATCCGGGATGGTGTTTGGACTGCAGTCACTCCTGCCGGTCGATGGAGAAGCGTGGATTGAACTCGGGAAACTCGATCTCGAAGGCCGCCTCGAAGCAATCCGAGACCCGCAGCGACGCGCCGAACTCATCCACGAAGGCAAGAGCCAGGCCAACCGGTTCGACGTCGCCAAGGCGTTCCCCCTTGGTCGGGACGAAGTACCCGACTACACCTGCGAAACGAGCCTTGCCCAGATAGCCGAAGGCGCGAACGAACACTGGGTCGAGACGTTCCTGCGGGAATCCGACGAGTCCGACGGCCGTGCACTGTTCAACTACCGCATGTTCGCGGGCAGCATTGACGAGCAGGCAGACCTGTTTGAAAGCCCCCACCTTTACCCGGGGCTTGGTGATGCGGGCGCACACGTGTCGCAGATCATGGACGCCGGGTGGTCGAGCTTCATGTTGTCCTATTGGCACCGCCAGCGCGGTTTCTACAGCCTGCCGAAGGTGATCGAACGGATGACGTCAGGCCCCGCACGGGTTGTCGGCCTTGCCGACCGCGGCACGCTTGCAGAAGGGATGCGCGCGGATGTGAACGTCATCGATCTTGACGCCGTGGCCGAGCTGCAGCCTGAACTCGTGCACGACTTTCCCGGGGGCGCACCGCGCTACATCCAGAAGTCACGCGGATTCAGCGCGACGATCGTCAACGGTCAGATCAGCGTGCGCGACGGTGAACTGACGGGAACGCGGGCCGGCATGGTTCTGCGCCACGGTACCTGAGCGTCCAACCCTGCAACGCCCGGTTTCACAAACTGTCGCCCGAACCGCTACGATCCGGGCTTCAGTTGAACATGTGAAGCTGGGAGATCAGGCGTGACAACAACGAAGACGGCACAAGGCGGGCGGGCGGGTTGGCCCGGAAGGGCTTGGCTGGCCTCGGCTCAACCACGACGCGCCGAATCGCTGTGGGTACAACCACCTGCCACCCGCAATCTATGCGCAGTTCACGGACGACTCGTGTGAGGCGACCCCGGACGGACGCCGCTGGCCAAGTCCGACGCCGGTCTTCATGCAACCGGGCGATGCCACCATTGCGATGTACCACATTCCCCACGGCGGCACGCGCAACGAGAACGGCAACAGCGCACGTAAGAGCCCCATCTTCACCCTTGTCAACAAGAAGCGTCAGCCCAACAAAGTGATCGAGGGGCACTCGGACCATCCGGACCGTGAGTGGGACGGCGGGTTCCTCGAGTTCGAAGAGGGCAACGACGCGTTTGCCCGTTCGAAGTTTGCGCTCTGCAACATGTACCACGAGTGGGACGGCATGCAGCACATCGTTGCCGAAGAACGCGCGAAGGAAGGCAAGTCCAACGCGGTCTTCGAACTCTGACACCGCGGGGCGGACCGACGCGTGCGGCTGATTCAGTTCGCGCCGAGGACACCCTGATCGATCAGCGAATCGACCTCTTCGGGCGTAAACCCGGCGTCTTCGAGCACTTCACGATTGTGCTGCCCGAGCGTTGGCGCCAAACCCGGCGTGTTGGCCGGCGTTTTCTCGAAGCGCGCCGCGGGACGTGCCTGCCGGACTCGTCCGATTCCCGGATGGTCGTACTCGAAGATGAGTTCGTTCGCCGCGACCTGTTCCTGGGCAATGACCTCTGGCCGACTCAGCACCGGCGCACACGGTACTTCGAAGGAATCGAGGCGTTCCAGCCATTCGGCAGAGGTCCGGGTTCGCAGCACTTCAGCCGTCATATCAAGTCGCGCCGCGCTGTTTCGAAACCGATCGGCAGTGGTCCTGAAACGTTCATCGTCGAACCACTCCGGATGTTCGAGCGCCTCACACATCCCCTTCCATTCGCGGTTGGAGATGGCGCCCGCCGTAATGAATCCGTCCTTCGTCTCGAAGATGAGGTCCCGCGAGCGCTGCCCGCGTCTGACGTGCGCTTCATCGCCTACCTTGCTGAGGCCGTTCAATCCTTCGGCCCACAGGTACGAGATCATGACGTCGAGCATGGCCACCCTGACATGCTGGCCTTCGCCCGTCCTTTCGCGGGCCAGCAAGGCAGCGGTGATGGCCTGCGCCGCGGCAAGCCCCGTGGTCTTGTCGGGCACGACGGTGCGCACCATCCTCGGCCGGTCCTCCGCGTTTGCGGCCTGCAGGTCCGCAAGGCCCGAGAGTGACTGAATCACCGGATCGTAGACGCGTTTGCCGACATAGGGCCCCTTCTCACCGAAGCCGCTGATCGAGACGTAGACAATGCGAGGATTCACCCCCTGAATCACGTCGGCGCCAACGCCCAGGCCGTCGGCGGCACCCGGCCGGAAATTCTGCACGAAGACGTCCGCCGTCGACGCCAGGCGCTTGATGATATCGATGCCCGCCGTGCTGTGGAGGTCCACGGCAATCGACTTCTTGCCACGGTTCGATGCGAGGAATCCCGCGGTGAGCCCTCCGCCGCCCATGGCCCGCGTCACGTCACCGCCGAATCCTTCGACCTTGATGACTTCGGCGCCCTGGTCCGCAAGCAGCGTCGTCGCGAGAGGTCCGGACAGCACGCGGGACAAATCAAGTACGCGGAAACCCGACAATGGGCCACTCATGGCAACTCCTTACCGATTCGTAGCCACATGCTACCGCCATGCAGCCGCTTTTTGCGCAGACGCCCACGAGGTCCTTTAGACTGCGGCCTTTTCGATCAGGTCCCGCCAATGAGCCTCGCTGATTTCTCTCTGGATGGAAAACGCGCTCTGGTAGTCGGAGGGCGCCGCAATGTCGGCAAAGGATTCGCGCTTGGGCTCGCCGAAGCGGGCGCCGACGTGGCCGTGACCGATCTCAACATCGAAGACGGCCGACTCCAGGCCGTGGCCGATGAGATTGCGGCGATGGGCCGCAAGTCCGCTGCGATCCGGACCGACATCTCGAGCAAAGCGGAGGTCGACGCGCTGGTCGCCAACGTTGTCGACACGCTCGGCGGCATCGACATCCTCGTGAATGTTGCCGTGATGTATCACCACAAATCGCTGACGGAACTCGACGAAGAGGCGTGGGAGCGCCTCACGAACGTCAACCTCAAGGGCTACTGGCTGACGCACCAGGCGGTCGCGCCCATCATGATGGAACAGCGCAGCGGGAGCATCATCAACCTCACGTCCCGTGGCGGCCTGAAAGCCCATGCCGACAAGGGGATGGGCAACTACGCGATCGTCAAAGCCGGCATCGCGATGATGACGCGGCAGTACTGCCGATACCTCGGGCCATACAACGTACGCGTCAATGCAATTGCGCCGTCTCTGATGGAATGGGAACAGCATCCGGCGGAAGACTTTCGCCGGGCGAACCCGGCACGTGCGGCCGAGCCGGCGCCCGGACCCGAACCGAGCGAGCATGAGAAGTTCGTCGCCTGGTCGACCGGACCGGAGAATTTGCCACTCGGCCGGGTTGCCACCTTTGATGAAATGGCAAACGCCGCGGTGTTCCTCGCGTCCGATGCCGCGAGTTACGTCACCGGCGCAATCCTGTGCGTGGACGGAGGGTACATGGCATGACAGACACGACGACGCAGCACCAAGATGCGCCCCTGGGCGCTGACTGGGAACTGAACCACGTAGGGCTGATGGTCACGAACCGAGACGCTGTCCTGAGCCACTTTCAGAAGCTCGGGGTCGGCGTAAGCGTCGGCCCCCAACCGCTTCTGCCTCACGAGGACGGTGAAGGTTCACTGATGTTCTACAGGACGCTCGAAGGTGACCCTGTGACGAACACCTACCCCACCGGCGGCGCGCACAACTTCAGGGACGGCGAGTGCCAGATCGGCAACTGCCAGCTGGAGGTGTATCCCATGCGGCCGGGACCCGGCATCTTCATCTCGGAGTACCTCGACGCCAAGGGGCCGGGCATCAATCACATCTGCTTCAACACTGCGGATCTCGAAGCCGAGACCGAAATGCTCCTTGCGAAAGACTGCCCGCTCACGTTCGATGCTAGGGTGAACGGCCGAACCGTCGAGAACTATCTCGATACGCGCAACCACGGCGACGTGATGATCTCACTGCGGCCTCCCGCAACCCCTTGGGAGAAAGCCTGGAAAGCCAACAACGAGGCGCATCCGCTGGTCCGTGACTGGTCATTCCTTGGTCTAGGCATCGCCGTCGCGGACGTCGACGCAAGCGTTGCGTACTACGAAGGGCTCGGCTTTCAGGCTGACGGTGACGCCGCCGAAGATACGGCCCTCGGGATCAGACGCAGAGCCGTCCGGGTCGGCCCCCTCTCCTTCGAGTTTGCTGAAGCACTGGCGGACGGCAGCATTTGCGCGGATTCGCTCGCGCTGCGCGGCGACGGTGTGAGCGACCTGGGCTTCGCCGTGGCCGACCTTGCCGCGGAAGAAACCCGGCTGGAGGCACAGGGCGCCCGGGTCCTGCGGCGCTCCGAAGATGGCCGCACTCTGTACATGGACACGCGCGAGGAGGGCAACATCATGCTGAGACTCGTCCAACAGTAACAACGTGCCCCCTCCCCCGTCCCATCCGCTGCGTCCAGGGATCTGTAATGAAAATCGTCCAACGCGGTTCCCTTGGAGGCGTCAGTCGACTGACATTGGGCAGCGGCGGCATCGGCCAGGTGTGGGGCCCGACCGACCGCGACGAAGCGACCGCGACGGTGCGCCTGGCCTGGGAATCCGGGATCACGCTGTTCGACATGGCACCGCTCTACGGCGATGGCGAGGCTGAGTCCGTGATGGGTCACGCCTTCGATGGGCGCTTCCCGGACGGCCTGCGCGTTACCACCAAATGCATGCTGGGTGACACACCAGCGGCGGACGTCGAACGCAGGCTCAGAGCGTCCCTCGACGAGAGTTGCCGTCGCATGCGATGTGAGTATGCAGACGTCTTCATTCTGCACGGCTACATCGTTGCGGACGACTTGCGGGACTCCTCGCGCGGCGCGCGGCTTGCCCAAATCGGTGTACCGGAAACGCGCTATTTCGACACGGTCGTCCCCGCGTTCGAGCGCCTGAAAGCCTCCGGCCGTATCGGTGCATGGGGCATTACGGCCGCGAGCACCCAGCCACAAAACCTTGCTGCGCTGAGACACCCGAGCGCACCGGGGGTTGTTCAATGTGTCGCAAACCTGCTCGACTCCCCCGGTGGCATGGCGATCACCCGGCAACCGGCTGAGCCGCGTGCGGTGATCGCGGAAGCCTCCCGGCGAGGCATTGGCGTCATGGGCATTCGGGCAGTCGCGGCGGGCTCGCTCACGTCCTTCATCGATCGCAAGGTCGCCGATCGCTCGCCCGAGATGCGCGACTGGAACCGGGCAGAGGGATTTCGTGCACTTGCCGCCAAACTAGGGAAGTCGCCCGCC
>PBVL01000175.1 GCA_002728675.1 Gammaproteobacteria bacterium | reverse complement strand
GAAGCGGTGGCCGATCTTGCCCTCGACGGAGCGTCGCCCCTTCCGATCGAATTCCTCGGTCTCAGCCGCCTTCTGTCGGGTAGCTGACCGGGGAGCACTTCCCGCCGTGTCGACAGTCCTGGCATCCCCTGTCACCTTCCCGACCATGGGCACTCCCGCCGCGCGGGACGCCACGCGCTGCGCGCGGTACTGTGACATCTTCGTTCTACCGTCTACCGTCTACCGTCTACCGTCTACCGTCTACCGTCTACCTTCTACCGTCTACCTTCTCCTTTCTTCCTTCTTCAGGCGACCCAACCTTCGTGCAGCAGAAGCAGACACCGTTCGAGCCGATCGACCAGACCGGCGTCGTCGTCCACGGACTCGACATCGGCGAGACCGTGCGAGTAATCATGTCCCGTGGATATGCAGTGGTTCCGGACTTCCTGTCGGCGGAACAGATCGAGCACATTCGCACCGCCTTCGACACCGAAGTTCTGATTACCGAGATGAGATCCATCGGGAGCGACACCGGGAACACGTGGCGCTCACACAACCTTCTGGCGAAAACCCGTGCTGCGGACTTCGTGTTTCTGGATCCGCGTTTGCGCGCAATCGTCGAAGGCGTCATCGGCAGGGACCATCAGGTCAACGTCTCGACGCTGTTCAATACGCTGCCCGGTGAGACCCGCCAGTTCCTGCATCATGACGACGGCGTTTGGCCAATCCCGCGGCCACATCCGTCATTTCAGTGCAACGTGCTGATCGCGTTCGATGAATTCACCCTCGAGAACGGCGCCACGCATGTCGTGCCGTACAGTCACACATGGACCCGGCCGCTTGACCAGTCGGTGGAGTCGATTCAGGTGACCATGAAACCGGGCAGTGCGCTCCTCTGGGAAGGTGGGCTGTGGCACGGCGGCGGCGCCAACACGACGCGCGATCAGGAACGGATGGGCCTCTTCATCAGCCATCTCGTCGGGTACCTGCGCCCCTCCGATCTGCAACTCGTCGCGGTCCCTCAGGAGATCGCACGCACACTGCCAGAGCGCCTGCAGCGCCTGCTCGGCTACTATCGCTTCGGCAATGGCGTCGACGGCCGAGACCCACTCGACACGTTGCACGACGGGTTGGTCGTGCACCCGGAGGCGCGGCTCGCGGAGCACTGGCGACGCCTGCGCAGCTAACGACCGCGCGCCCGTCACACAGTCAGGCGGGATGGTCCGTGTGGGTGCAGGCCCGGTTGTAGTGGCGCATCTCAACACCGTCGAGCATCTCCAGGTCGTAGCGGCTCTCTTGCGGGAAGGTGAACGCCCTGCCTGAGTAACGCACATCGACGAAGAGATCGCTTTTCACCGCGGCAAGTTGCACAACACCCGCTCCAGGGATACGCGCAACGAGTTTGCCGTCCCGCGCCTCGACCACGAGCGGCATCTGACCCGGTCCACGATAGGTGCCGACATACCCAACCAACACCGGTGCCGGCAGCACGAGCCCTCGATGTGCAAGCAGCGCAATTTCCTCGGGGGCACGTTCGCGCACGGCCTGGGGTGCCCACAGGGGCTCGGGCAACGCGGCCACAGGAACCTCGTGGATCTCGTCAATCCACTCGGCTGCCTTGCGATACCAGGTCCTGGCCGCGGCATCGTCGCTGGCCATCCAGTCTGCTGTCGCGGCAACCAGGAGTTGGAAGGGACCCGGTCGGAACTCGGTCGCGATCGCGTGAGCAACCGTCCCCTCTGCTCGCGACGCGAGGACCTGGGGCATATTGAGGTTGAGCCAAAGCGATGTGAGCGCCGCAACGAGCGTCCACCAGAAGATTTGGCGGTAGGGTATGTGCTGTGTGTTTGCCATGGGATCGATTGTGTGCAAGCAGCCAAATCGATCAATGGCAAAGGGGGTCCACTCCTCGTGGCAATGCGCGCAGGACGGCTCACGGGAGACACACGATTTCCTGCAGCAACACCGTGAATACAGACGGACGAAGGGAATGTTGTCAGCACAGGGAGCACAGGGATCGCGGAGGCCGCCGCATCAGCGATGCTGTGCGCCGCCACCCCCGGGGCTCAGCGCGACTCGTCTGCCAGCGTCCGTTCATCTCCCATCAGCCCGAGTTTCGCATCGATCGCGCTGACCCGCGCCGATATGCGCTCCGCAGCGCCACCATCGATCCGGCGCTTGAGCAGTGTCGCAACAAGCATGCCGACAACACCAACCGCAACCAGACCACCAAACATCAGCTGGTAGCCTTCCGCTCCGGGGCGGGCATCAAGCAGCGCACCAAACACGCCATAGGCAAAGGTGGCTGGCAGATAGATCACGAACGACGCCACCGCAATCACCGAACCGGAGAACCGGGGCGGCAGGCCCATCTCGCCGAACGGTGCGAAATACAGGGCGCGCATAAAGAAGAACGTGAAAGCGAGCCCGATCATCATCGCCATCGCCGGCACATAGTTGCCGGTGTCGGTCGGCAACAGCACCATGCCGAGACTCAGCGCTGCCGTCAGGCCCAGACCGAAACGCATGGCCCCGCTCGGGCCGCCAAAGAACCGGTCGGCAATGAAGCCTGCGGGCAGAGCAATCGTGATGCGGCCACCCGACGTGGAGGCAATACCAAAAATCGAGATCGCCACCGCGGGCAGCAGGAAGAGATCATCGAGGTAGGTCAGAAAGTAGGGCATCGTCGTGTAGGCCACGTAGATCATGAAGCCGGTCAGACCCGCGAGCCACACCTCAGGCTGAGTCAGCGTGGTCAACATCCCCGCTTTGACTTCCCTGTTGGCGCTTGCGCTGTCGTTCCGGGACTTCAGCAGGGTGTCGCTCGGCAACATGAACCACGACATCACACCCAGCACCATCAGAATGACACCATTGACCATGAACGCGACTTCCAGACCAAGCAGGCTGTAGCCGAGCGCCGCGTACAGCGCCACCGTCAGCGCGTTCTGCGCAAGCTCAACGCAGCCCCGCCCGCCTTCCAGCAACCCGAAAATCTTGGCCTGATTGCTGTCGGACGTTGATTTGCGCACGGACGCAATCACGGCCGGCCAGAACGCCCCCTCGCACCACAGCGCCAGCATGACGAAGAGGAAACACAGCGTCGCAAAGTCACTCGTCTGACCAAGGAAGAAGGTAGTGATCCCGCCCATGACCAAGTTAGCGGAGATCAGCAACCTTGGCGCAAAGCGATCCTGCGCCCAGGACAGCCCCACATACAGAATGTTGTGACAGATGCCGTAGATCGACATGAGCAGGCCAAACTGCGTCTTCGAGATCTGCCAAAGCTCCAGCAGTTGAGGCAGGAACGCGCCCTTCATCGCCAGCACGGCGAACGCAAACTGCGAGCACATCACCAGCAGGGCAAAGTTGTAGACAATCCTCCGGGTCGCAAAGAGTGGCTTGCCATCCTTGCCCGTCATCAGCAGCGCCAGGGTGTTGTTCATCGACCAATCGGTCCGAATGCGCGGGTGGCCGCAGTGTAACCACTTCCTGCGCGGACGGGGCGCACCCAACAGGTGTCACCTTCTCGCCGGTTCCTCTCGCGAACGCATGCCACATGTGGACAATGGCTGGGCTGGGTCAGCCACGACAACGGACCGTGATGAACACACCTCAATCCCCACCACCCCCGGCACCCCCAACACCCGTCACGCCCATCACGGACGGACACACGGCAATCCGCGCCCCCCAACCCGGCGACGCGGCGATCCTGATCGCGGGCAGGGACCCGGCGTTCAAACGCTTCCTCGGCGAAGGGAGTCCGGACCCTCGGCCGAGCGCCTGCATCCTTGCGCGGAACCGCATCATCGGCTGGGTGGATTACGACCCGGAACCCGACTGGCTCGAACCCGGCGAAGTGAACGTCGGCTACAACGTTTTCGCGGCGCATCGGGGCCGTGGTCACGCGTCCCGCGCGGTGATGCTGCTCATGCACCATCTCGCCCTGCACGGCGTGCATCGGGCGGCCGTGCTGTTGATCCGTCGGGACAACGACGACTCCCTCGCGCTCGCAAGGCGGCTCGGTTTCGACGAAACGGGCACGCGGGATGACAGCATCGGGTTCAAGCGATCGGTGCCTCCCCTCAGCTACACCGATGGCACGGTCACCATCAGACGCCGCGAGACGTCCGACCTCGATGAAGACCTCGCGGCAAAAGACGCCGAGCAGCAGCGTTGGCTCTGGATGCCCGAAGACCGTGAAGCCTGGCGGACCATGGACCCACGCGAACAACGGGCACACGCCCTCAGGGTGCTGGAAGACAACCACCGCACCTTCGGTCAGGGACCCAAATGGACGTTTTCCGTGGACGCCACCGACGCCACCAACGTGGCCTGTGTGGACTGTGATCTCGCAAATGACAGTCTTCGGGGTGAAGGCGTCCCCTTCGGTGAAGCCAACATCTCCTACGCGTCACATCCGGCACATCGGGGGCGTGGCTACGTCAGCCGTGCGGTGCATCTCGTCATTCGCTTCCTGGCCGGGCACACGGCGGCCCGCACCGCTCACTTCGTCATCGAGACCGAAAACGAAGCCTCACTCCGCGTAGCACGATCGCTCGAGGCAAGACTCCGGAGCCGATTCATCAACGAGGAGGGCAACCGGATGTGTCATTTCGAAGTGCCGATCGAGCGGACCACAACGCTCTGACCAACCCACCCGGCTGACCACTCAGTCAGACAGGGCCTCAAGGAAGGCCAGCAGTGCCGCATTCGTCTCGTCCGGCGCTTCTTGCTGCACCCAGTGGCCCACCTCCGGGACCAGCGTAACGGCCCGCAGATCCGCAAAGAGCGGCGCCATCATGTCACTCAGCGCCTCGCGGGCAGCACCTCGAATGACGCCGTCCTTCTCGCCCGCGAGGAACATCGACGGCACCTTGATCGTGAAGTCGCTCCGCCCGGCGGGCGCTTCCCAGTTCCGTACGAAGGTTCTGTAGTAGTTCACCCCACCCCGGAAGCCCGCGCGCTCGAACTCCGCAACGTAATAGTCGAGATCCACCTCGGTCAGCCACGCCGGCAGACTTTTCGGCGCGCCAAGGCGCGGAATCCAGCCGCCCGCGATGCGTCTGGAATCGGTGACCTCCGGGGCTTCGCGAGGCGATGACGGGGAAAGATACAGACGGCTGAGGATGCCTCTCGGGTCACTGTCGTACTCGCTTTCCGCCACGCCATCCGGTTCGTTGTGATAGACGATGTAGAAGAAATTTTCGCCGGCCTGTTGCCGCATCGCGTCCAATGGGTTCCCGGCTGCACGTCCCGAGTACGGCACGCTCAGCATGGCGAGTGCGGTGAACCGTTCCGGATAGAACAGCGCCGCGTATTGCGCCACCGGAGCGCCCCAGTCGTGGCCGACGATTGTGGCCGTCTCGACGCCCAGGCTGTCCAGGATGCCCACCATGTCCCGCGTGAGGTGGTCCATGTCGTAATCCTCGACATCCGGCGGCGCGTCGCTACCGCCATAGCCGCGCATGTCGGGCGCGACCGCCCGGTAACCGGCCTCGGCAAGCGCGATGAGCTGATGCCGCCAGGAGTACCAGGATTCCGGCCAGCCGTGCGCAAAGAGCACGACCGGGCCGTCATCCCCCGCCTCCGCGATGCGCATCGAGATACCGTTGCTCTCGATTGACCTCAGGCTGATGCCCGCTATTGGCGACTGTGCAGATGCCATGGCGAATCCTCTCTTCTTCGTTGAGATTGAACGTATACACCCCTCGTGGGCGCGGAGCTTACGTCCCGCCGCGCTCGCATGCCGGGCCCGCTCAGGCACTCCCCGGCGCG
>PBVL01000004.1 GCA_002728675.1 Gammaproteobacteria bacterium | reverse complement strand
GTTGTTCGAGAACGACTGCCTGGGGCATTTGATCTTCAACTGGACCAGCGACGCGCGATTGGAGCGCTACGAGATACACGGACGCGAGATTTCGGTGTATCTGGAGGGTATAAACAAGGGCGTGGTGTTTTGTGACGGGGAGCGGTTTGAGTTGGCGCAGGGGTCATCGGGGACGGAGGAGGAGGATCGGTATTTTATTGATCGGGTGAAGGATGGGGGGGTGATTGAAGCGCCGGCTTGTAGTTTGGGGGAGGCGGTGAAGACGATGGAATTGGGGGAGGCGATACTTGCGGGGTTGCGGGAATAGGGTGGGGACGGATAGACCAAGGGGACTCCCTTCGCTCATTCTCGTGGCGCAATCCTGCGCCACTCCGAGGGTGCGACGCCCTTTTTCACGTCCTGTGAAAAAGGACGACGATTCCGCTACGGGAGTCCCCTTGATCTATCCTCCGCTGATTCTGAAAAATAAAAAAGAGAAAAGAAAAAAGAGAAGGATTAGGTCGTTTTGCCCATCGACGGAGCCAGCGCTGTATAACCCACTGCGCAGGCTTCGTCGAAGTCCATGGTGACGAAGGTTTCTATTGAAATAGCTTCGGAAAATCCGATGTCCTGCAGTCCCCGGACTATGCGGGGGTAGTCGAGGTCGCCCTGGCCGGGGATTTTGTGGTCCCATTCGGGATAGGTGCCGACGTGGTCTTTGAGGTGGGCGTGGAAGATGCGGTGTTGCCATTGTTGGGCGACGGCGACGGGGTCGTAGTTGCGGAGGGCGAGGTAGCAGGGGTCGAAGTTGACGCCGAAGTAGTCGCTGCCGACCTCGTCGTGCAGCTGCAGGAAGGCTGCGGGGGTGTCGGTGAGCCAGCCGTGCCAGACGCCGTCGACGGCGAGTTTTATGTTGCGGGGAGCGGCGTGGTCGAGGGCGGCTTTGAGGTAGTCGACGACGCGCCGCCACATATCCTCGCGCGGGGGGCCATCCTCACCGGGTCCGCCCATGTGGAAGACGACTAAGGGCGCGCCGGTATCGATGGCGAGATCGACCGAGCCCTTGAGGTCCAGGGGCTCGTCGGTGTAGAGCGAGTTGGCGAGGCTGGCGTGGGTGATGATCGCTTCGACGGTGAGGCCGAGGCGGTCGGCGGTGGCGCGGGTGAGGGTGCGTAGCTCGGGGGTTACTGATTGTGGATCGGCGGAGGGTCCGTGGGTACCGGAGATGTCGATGCCGTCGTAGCCGGTGGCGGCGATTTTTTCGAGCGCCGGCTCAATGGGCATATCGAGGCGATCGGTGTAGCTGTAGGTGTAGAAGGCGAGTCGCATTTTAATCTTCCTGTATCTGGTGGATGGCGCGGCGTTTGTCGCGCATGGCGGCGTGCGAGGCGGGCGAGCCGTCGTGATAGGTCCCGAACCACAGGTCAAAGGGGATGTCGGTCTCGCCGTAGTTGCACTCGAAGTAGCGGTGGTGGAGCTGGTGGAAGTAGGAGGCAGCGGGGAGTTTGGCGTCGTCCTTGACGACGAGTTGGTCGAAGCCGGCGTGGCCCTGGGCGGGGGTCAAGGCCGCGTGCTGGGCGTTGAAGAGCACGTGCAGCGGGTGCGAGGGTACGACCCAGTGGATCAGGATGCAACTGAAGTAAATGAGGTGTTCGATGGGGTGCATCGCCAGGCCGGACCAGGGGCCGACATTGATGTTTTTGTGGTGGAGATAGTGCGCGGCTTTGTAGAGGGGTTTCCAGTGGGTCAGGCGGTGGGTCCAGTAGAAGTGGAAGAGTCGCCACAGCGGGATGACGGCCAGCAGCGCGACGAAATACACGGGATCTTCGCGCCAGTCGACATAGGGGAGCATTTCATTGGCGTAGGCCCACATCATCAACGTCTCGTAGGCGGTCCAGACGCTGACGCCGCTGGCGCAATTCCAGAATACATTGTCCCAGAGCTGGTTGCCCCAGAGGAATTTGCGGTTGGAGGTACTGAGCCACTCGACGCTGTACTTGTACTGCAGCCCTTGCGCCTTGCGCACGTACAGGTGCAGGTGCCAGGCGCTGACGATGAGGATCAGCAGCGCTAGGTTGCGGCCGTACAGCTGCGCGATCCAGTCGAATGCAAAGGTGGCGCAGCGGGCGATCTCGGGCTGGAGGTAGAGCCAGGTGCCCAGGGCGATGAGGACGTAGAGGCTGGTCCACGGCCACAGATAGCCGGGAAAGCCGAAGAGCCACTTAAAGACGGCCAGCGGGCGCGGTGGCCAGGCGAAGAGCGGCGGCTCGGGTCTGGGACCTGCGGGCTGCCACTGGCCCCGGGCGTCGCGGGGGCCGGTATCCGATAGCGCCATTGGGGTATCCACCATGGTCGGTACTCCTATTTGCTGGCGACGGCCAGCCAGTCCCAGGGGCGGAATTTCTGCAGATCTTGCGGCAGGTCGTCGAGCACCTCGGACCAGGGGAATTCGACCCGGGCGACTGTTGCGACCGCGAAGCCGGCGTCTGCCAGCTGCTGCACCAATTCGTCGTGCATATAGTGCTTGGTAGGGGTGCCGCCGACATCGACGATGCCCTCGACCAGGGAATGTACTTCTTTTTGCGCCAGAGGCGCGACGGAGCGGACCGCCTTTTTGCGCCCCTGGCCCTGGGCGACGCGGCATGCGACCAGCACCTGGTAGGTGCGCAAATAAGATTCGAGCGCGGGGGCGACGACCAGGGCTGCGCCGCCACGCCTGGTGCAGGCATAGACCGTCTCGGTGATGCGGCGGCGCTTTTTGGCATTGGGGTGGAGCAGCGCGTTGATGCAGAAGGCCGCATCGACTGTGACGGCCGGCGGCTTTTTGGCGCTGAGGTCGGCGGTGAGGAAGCGGACGTTGTCGGTCTGCACCCGCTTTTGCGCTCGGCGCAGGAGCTTTTTGGCGTAGTCGATGGCGATGACCTCGTCGAAGTAGGTGGCCAAAAGCGGCGTGGTGCCACCGGCGCCGCAGCCGAAGTCGCCAGCCGTCTTATAGCGCCGACTGAGTTTCTTGACGGTCGCGGCCAGCGCGCCGTTGGTTTCGCCGCCGGCGATTTCGAAGACGCGGTCGGCGAAGTTTTTGGCGAGCCGGTCCCAGTATTGCTGGTTCATAGCTAGCGGTCGGTCAGGTCGTCGCCGTGGTTGGTGGCGTCGGTCTGGCCCTTTTTCATGCAGACGGCGACGGCGAAGAATTCGAGTTCTTCGTCGGTGTGGTTGTAGATGCCGTGCGAGCCGCCGAGCCGGTTGAGGATGACATCACCGGGGTGGACCTCTTCGGTAGCGTCGTCCATGGTCATGCGCCCGCAGCCGTTCATTATCACGTAGACTTCCTCGATGGTGTCGTGGCGGTGGTAGCCGACCGAGGTGCCGGGCGGCATGATGGCGTGGGCGAGGAAGCCGAAATTGGTGGTGAAGTCGGCCACCGTCCAGACCATACGGACCAGGATCTCGCCCTTGCCGCCGTGCGATTGCGCGGGCTTCAACAGGGTGCGGTCGAGGCAGCCGATGGGTAGGCGGTCGGCGGATTCGAGCGGTGCGTCGGCGCGGCTGTCGTCGAAGTTGGTGGTGACCGGCTCCTGATGGAGATCGACGACTTTGAAGTTGTAAAAGCGGGTGTCGCTTTGCGTGTGGTTGTAAATGGCGTGGGATTCGCCCGAGCGCAACGGCACGGCGGCTGCGCCGGTGACTTCGGTCGTGCGGCCGTTGTGGGTGAATTGCGCGGCGTTGTCGACGGTGACGAAAAGCTCCTCGGCGTGGAGGTGCCGGTGGTGGCCGATGCCGCTGCCGGGCGGGAAGACGCAGCAGTGGATGAAGTGCCAGGGGGTTTTGAAGTCTGCGGCGGCGAAGCAGCTTTTAAACAGCCGCGGCGCGGCACCCTGGTGGCTAATGCCGGGCTCCATTTCTTCGCGGGGGGTGCGGACCACACGCATGCGGTTTTCCTCAGTAGTTAATGTGGATTTCGACGTTTTCCACCACCAGTGGCGGCTGGAGGTGCGGGTTGCGCGCCACCAGGTAAACCCGGATCTCGTGCATGCCCCGGTCAACCTGTGCTGGCGCGAGGGACCACACCATCCAACTGTGTTCGGCGACATCGGAGGGATTGTCGGGGTTTACAGTGGCTGTGTTGCGTGTCTCTGGCGAGCCCAGGTCCCGACCGTCGAGCGCGACCGCGATTTGATCGGCAGGGGTAAAGTGGGCCAGTTCGATTTGCAGAGACGCAGATTGCACTTCGGCCGCATCGTCGTGGACGGCGACGTGGAAGAGGGGGCCGGCACCGGTTGGGGTGGCGTAGAGGGCGACGGGCACTTCGCCGTAGAGGCGATCGTCGCCCTCGGCGCCGTAGCGCAATTCGGAGCGGTCGCGAATGTGGCGTTTGACCGCGGTGTAGACCTTGTCGGCGCGCCGCAGTGTCTGCGGCGCGCCGAGGGTGGTCAACAGCGAGTGATGGCTGTCGCGGGTGGCGTGCCAGTTGAAGATGTACACCCCACTGGCGCCGCGCGCCAGAAAGTCCTGGACCAGGCCGCGATACCACGCCTCCCGCCAAGTGCGTGCACCGATCAGGCGCCCCTGTCCGGATTCGCCGTGGCTATCGAGACCCGGGTACAACGGTATCTCCCGTTCGTTGGCCAATTCGAGATAGGTTTCGATCTCGACACCGGGATCGGTGCCGGAGTTGGCGTTGGTGGCGACGAGGTCGCACAGCCCGTCGCGCATCCAGGTCTCGATGTCGTAACCGACCCGCCGACAGGTCTCCAGCGCGGCACCGACGCGCACTGCCACGTAAAATGGCCGGCCGCGTGCAGCGGCGATCTCGTCGGCCAGGCCGCGCACCGCCCGCTGCAAATCGGTGAGGGTGTAGCGCAGGCGGTAGCGTCGTCCTCCGGCAGGTGAAAGGCGTGGCGCTGCCAGTCGAGTTCGACCCCATCCCAGTCGGCCAGCCGACAGGCCTCGGCGATATAGCGCAGGCGGTATTCGCGTACCTCCGGGATGGCCATATTCCATGAGGTCGCCGCCCAACGCGGCGCACGGTCGATGCCGAGACACCACTCGGGGTGTTCTTTGCGCACTGAGGTCAGATGGGGCCGTGTGACCGAGGCGATCTCCTCGGGGCGCAGCGGGGGCTCGCGCCGGGCGTCGTCGGACCAGAAGTGGTTGTCGTTGATGCGGATTGAGCAGTAGACCTGGATTCCGAGCTCGCGTCCGCGCGCCACCAGCGCCGGATAGAGGTCGTCGCCGCGATCGAAAAACGCCCGCACGCCCTCGGCGCGGCGCAGGTGCTTGGCCGAGCTGTAGTGGCGGTTTTCCGCGTCGCCGATAATCGGCAGGCTGGCCGACGGCCACTTGGCTTCTTCGGCGCCGAGGCACCAGAACAGCGCCCCGACCTGGGTATCCTCGATGGGGGCGTAGACGATGTCGAGCAGTTGTTGCAGCGATTGCGGGTGTTCCGAATAGCCGTGCGGGGTCCCATCCCAGTTGAAGACGATGCCGTAGGGCGGGGGCGTGGAGGGATGGGCGGGCGGTAGTCAAAGCGCTGCAGCGGCTTTAGCGTGGCCATCGTGCGGCAAGGGAGGGCAGTGGCGGGAAGGCGGCGTGGGGTTCGGTCTGGTACCAATAGGCGACCGAGGCGATGTCGTCGGCCAGCGGCTGGTACTTGCGGTTGGGCCACCAGCCGAGCGCCTGAATGGTGATGCGCAGCTCCTCTTCGAAAAAGACCGGGTCCATGATGTGCCAGCGGTAGAGACTCCACTTGGGCGGGCCGTCGTCGCCCTTGTGGTCGAGTACGTTGCCGACATAGGGCGTGCTGTAGATTTCGGGAAAGCCGTAGCTGCCGCAGAGATAGTCCTCGGTCCCGGTGCCGCATATGGTCGGAAACTCCGCGTCGCCATCGATGTAAAACTTTATCTCTCCCTCGCCGAACCAGCCATCCGACAACTGCGTCCAGGCCAGGAAAGTACCGGCGTATTTGCCCTGGCCCTCGATGCCGTCGACGATGGTGTAGTCGGGGTTTTGCCGGTCGGTGACCGCGCGGCGCCACTGCGCGTGGAAGTAGCCGGCATTGGCGGGGATTTCGGTCTCAGCGTAGGTGATCTGGTAGGTCAGTAGCCCGAGCTCTTCTGCATCCTCGTTGGTGAAGGTGATGCGGCAGCGCTTGCGGAAGGGCATCGGCCAGTAGCAGTTGAAGGCCGATTTGGGGTTGACGACGACGGCGAGCGAATTGACCGGCGCGAAGAGATTGTGGCCGACGGCGAAGAAATCGGCGACCGGCGTTTCGATGGAGGGCGTTTCTTCATCATCCCAATAGAAGCGAATGATGTGCGAGCGCCCTTTGGCCGGGTCGGCGACGAGCCAGATATGCTGGATCAGGCCGGGCCCCCCGACGTCCATGATGGTCAGCGTCTCTCCGGCGGCCACCTTGTGGAAGGGATTGACCTTCCAGCCCTGGCTCAGATCGCTGGCGGCGTCGCTGAACGGCAGGTCGTCCGATGGCACCGCCATACCGCCCTGGCCCTTTTTGCCGGTGGGGTTTTCGGGGCAGACCGAGCGGGT
>PBVL01000174.1 GCA_002728675.1 Gammaproteobacteria bacterium | reverse complement strand
CCGATGGTCGGACTCCTCGGTGATGACGATCACGGGGCCGGAGTACTCGGCTTGATGCAGCACATGCAGCAGTTCGAGGGCAGTGCCGCGCCGCATCATGAAGTCCGTGATGCAGCCGTCGTAGAGACCCGTGCTGATCGCGGCAATCGCGTCCCGGTAGCGGCTGACGTATTCCACGGAGAACGTGGGCGCCGGAAGCTCGTCCACCACGCGCCGCACGCCCTGCTCGTCCCCCGTTACGCAGAGCAGACGCAGGGACGATTCCAGGACTGCGGCTTCCTGCATGGCAACTCCTCACCCAAATGCCCGTCGGCCGGACACCCGACCTGATCCATCTGAGCATAGACAGCGCTTGCGGAACGGAAGCATCCCATCGCGGCGACTGGCTGTAGTAACGTCAGCGTTCACGGACAGGAGGTTCCAACATGGCCAATTTCGGCGTCAGCATTTTCCCAACCGACCAGACCATCGACCCGGTCACGCTCGCCAAGGCCGTGGAAGAACGCGGCTTCGACTCGCTCTTCGTACCCGAACACACGCATATTCCGACGTCCCGGGCGACACCCTTCCCGGGTGGCGGTGACCTGCCGGATCACTATTGGCGTGCGCACGATCCCTTCTGCGCCCTGTCCGCCGCGGCGGCCGTCACCGACCGCATCCGCCTCGGGACGGGCATCTGCCTTGTCGTGGAACGCGACCCGATCACGCTCGCCAAGGAATGTGCATCGCTGGACGTCATCTCTGGCGGCCGCTTCATCCTGGGAATCGGTGCGGGCTGGAACGCCGAGGAGATGGAGAACCACGGTGCGAGCTATCGGCATCGCTGGGCCATCACGCGCGAGAAAATTCTCGCGATAAAGGCGATCTGGAACGAGGACGAGGCGGAGTTCCACGGCGAGCACGTGAACTTCGATCCGATCTGGAGCTGGCCAAAGCCCGTGCAGGCCGGAGGGCCGCCCATCTGGTTGGGTGCAAACTCCAGGTGGTGTTACGACCGGGTTGCCGAGTACTGTGACGGCTGGTTGCCAATCGGCGGGCCCGGCTCGGGTGGGATCGCCAACATGCGCGCCGCGGTCGAGAAGGCCGGTCGGAACCCCGACGAGATCGAGCTCGCGCTGTTCGCCGCCCCGCGCGATCCGGACCAACTGGCGGGCCGGATCGAACAGGGCTTTTCGGAACTCGTATTCGGTCTGCCCCAGGCGCCGGCCGACAAGGTACTGGCGGCGCTGGACAGTCTTGCCGAAACCGTCGCGCGGATACGCTAGTCAGGGCGACAGCAGCAGGAGAATCACGCCGGCGAGGATGGCAAGCATCCCGGCCATTTCGAGCCGGCCCGGGCGTTCCCTGAACCAGGTCATCGCGATGGCGAGCGTGATCAGGAACTCGATCTGGCCCAGCGTTTTGACGTAGGACGCGTGTTCGAGCGTGAACGCGGTGAACCAGCCGGCTGAACCGGTGACGCTGGTCGCGCCGACAAACGTGCCGGTCTTCCAGCGCGCGGCGACGATCCGGAGTTCTCGCGCATTCGTCACGAGCACATATCCGAGCACCATGACGGTCTGGATGAGCACCATGTAGGTCAGCGTCACACCGGCCGTCAGTACCGCGTCATCCAGCCCGAAGGAGAGACTTGCACGGCGGATGAGCAGCGACGTCAGCGAGAACGCCAACCCCGAGGCCAGACCGACCAGCGCAGATCTGTTCCACGCGTCAGTCAGGCGGCCCGTCTTGCCGATGTTCACCGCGACGAGCCCCAGGACACAAACGACAATCGCGACCCAGCCGAGTGCCGCAATGGTCTCACCGAAAAACAGCGTTCCAAGCACTGCGGTGAGCATGATCTCGGTGCGCGCGTAGGTGCTGCCAACGGCGAAATTGCGCAGCGTGAAGAGATGGACAAGCAGCACCGTCGCAAGTATCTGCAGCACGCCAGCAAGCGTGGCGCAAATCAGGAACGTTGCATTCGGCGCCGGGAGGGTCTCCGCGTTCGCGCAGAGGATCGCAAAGTACGCGAGAACGAACGGAATCCCGAATAGATAACGGACGAGCGTCGCCGCCACGGCCGACATGTCATCGGCAAGCTGTTTCTGTGCGGCGGTCCGCACGGACTGCATGGTCGCCGCAAGCAGCGTCCATACAACCCAGGAATCAACCATGGAGGGAACGGTGTCAGCCGCCCGCCCGTGGACACGGGCGGGCACGGCTGATCAGGTCTTACAGCGCCTCGAGGATTGCCTCGCCGGAGCTGACTTCGTAGGCGCCACCCTTTTCGAGGTTCAGGGTCGTGACCTTGCCGTCCTCGGCGATGAGCGAGTAACGCATCGAGCGCGTGCCAAGGCCGAAGCCGGAACCGTCCATTTCGACGCCGAGCGCTTTGGCGAGTTCGCCATTGCCGTCTGCCACCATCGTGAGGTCTTCGGCATTGCCGGCCTTGCCCCAGGCATCCATGACAAACGCGTCGTTGACGGAGACGCAAACAATCGCATCGACCCCTTTGGCCTTCATCTTGTCGGCATTGGCAACGAAGCTGGGCAGGTGCGCAGCGGAACAGGTCGGGGTGAACGCGCCCGGGACCGCAAACATCACAACCTTTTTGCCGCCGAACAGATCACCCGTCGTTACGTCCTGAGGACCTTTCTCGCCCATCGTTTTCAGCGTGACTTCCGGAATGCTGTCACCCACTTGAATCGTCATCTCTGCTCCTGTCGTGTTTTGGTTCGGCGCAACACCGCGCCGGACTCATAGGGCGCCGAAGTCTGCCTGTCTCTCACACCCGCCGCAAGCACCGACGGGAGCGACACACCGGACCGTGCTCAGGCCCTTGCGCGCCGACTCCAGTGTGCTGGAGATTCTGGCGGATTGGATTGCCAGCGACTCGACCCGGGCCATTTCCCTCCAATCGGCGCCATCGGCCTTTGGCAATGCCCTGTCGTCCGTGCTGACATCGGTTGCTCGAACCGCCACATTTGCCGATATTTGCCCGAATCCCCTGTGACTCGACCGTCCAGTGGCAGCTACTATGCTGGCTTTCCCCACGGCTCAGGGTCAGGCTCATCTGGGCCCTGTCAGACTTTCACGCAGGCGCGTTATGGCTCACAGCGAACTCCATCGATCGCAACGCAGCGGGTGGCTTCGCGCCTCGGTACTTGGCGCAAATGACGGCATCGTCTCCACCGCCAGCCTGATCATCGGGGTTGCTTCAGCAGACGCCAGCCAGCCGCAGATTCTGGTGGCGGGGCTCGCAAGCCTGGTGGCAGGCGCCATGTCGATGGCGGCGGGAGAATACGTCTCCGTCAGCGCGCAGGCAGACACCGAGAAGGCCGACCTCGAGATGGAACAGCGGTCATTGGAGAGCGACGAGGACGAGGAGCGGGATGAGCTTGCCGAGCTGTACATGGACCGTGGGCTCGAAGCAGAACTGGCCCATCAGGTTGCAGCCGCGCTGATGGCACACGATGCGCTCGACGCCCATGCGCGAGACGAGATCGGCATCAGCGTCACGCAGTCCGCCAATCCGCTGCAGGCGGCCTGGTCATCCGCGGCCGCGTTCTCGGCCGGCGCCGTACTCCCTTTGCTGACCGCCTGGCTCGTTACCGGCGCACTGCAGATCGTCGCCATCGCCATCGCGTCGCTCGTCTCGCTGGCAGCGCTGGGCAGCCTCGCGGCGCGCGCGGGCGGCGCGCCGGTGCTGATCGGCATCGGCCGCGTCACGTTCTGGGGCGCATTGGCGATGGTGGTCACGGCCATTGTCGGTCGCCTGTTCGGGGTCGGATTCTGAGCGTGAACCAACAGCGAATCGCGCCGCGTCGACCGGCCGGAGGGTCGTCATCCGAGTCGCCACCCTCTGCCCGACGGCCCGGAGATCGACCGCCGGAGCGACTGTTGCGAGCCTGATCCAGGTGCCAGAATAGACCCACAGCAGCGGTGCAGGAGTCTCGCGTGGGCAAGATCTATCGGGGAGTGGAAGAGCAGATTCAGGACGCCATCGCGCGGGGCGACTTCGACAACCTCTCAACGCGCGGCAAACCGCTCGACCTCCGGGCCTGGCGGGAAACCCCCGCCCATCTGCGGATGGGTTACTCGATCCTGAAGAACGCGCGGGTGGTTCCGCCCGAAGTACAGGTGAAGCAGGACCTCGTGGCAGCAAAGGCAAGACTCGATGACGCCTCCCTCAGCGATGAGGAACGCGCCGCCGCGCGCACAAAGGTGAACGAACTCGTAGCCGTTGATGCCGTGCGCCAGGAGCGCCTCACCCGCCAGGGCAAGCCGGGTCCGACCCGCAAGCGGTCACGCGGGCCCTTCTGACCCTCCGTCGTTCCACGCCACCATCGACAGCAGGCGGTATCGACCGCGCTGCTGGCAGCCTGAAGGCGTCACCGGTTTCGGGCGGGTCGCCGACAGCCCGCATGTCCGTACCAGCGACAGGCGCCGTCTGCCGCATCGACGCTGCCGCCCGCACACTCCGGTCAGTACCCGACCACCTTCCGCGCAACGTAGTCCGCTACAACCGTTTCATCCATACCGAGAACTCCGTGCAGGATTTCCTCGGTGTGTTCGCCCAGCAGTGGCGGCCGCACGGCTCCCGGCCGTTCGCCCTCAATCAGCACCGGCAGCCCCGTGTAGTCACGTGTGCCGGACGTGGGATGAGGCAACGTCGCGAAGAGTGACGAGCGATTTGCCGCCATGTCGTCGCCGGTGACGACCCGGGAGCACGGAATCCCGAACGACCGCAACTCAGTCTCCGCGTCGGGCGCGGACCTTGTCGAAGTCCAGGCCGCGATGTCCGCCCCAACAGCTTCGGTAAGGCGCGACTGCTGATCCTCACTCTCGACTGCGACCGCAATCCACGCATCCTCACCCTCACACGGGAAACAGCCGTGCAGCAGGAAATCGGCATCACCGTTGCCACGGCCAGCGATCGGCCCGTCTGTGTAGAACTGTTCGAGCAGTCGGTCCGAGATCAGGCTTGCCGCCGCCTCGAACTGAGCAGCTTCGACGAAGAGGCCCTTGCGCAGGGCGAGCGCGGCGAGCACGGGCACGAGAGCCTGTTTCCCCGCCACGTGATCGGGGTGGTTCAGGGTTGTGCCCACCGGGAAAGGGTCATCTGCGTGGGCCCATAGGTGCGTTGTCCCCGAGAAGGTCTGCAGATTGGGGCCGAACGACTGAAACCCATCGTAGACACCCCGTCCGAAACCCTGACTGCTGAGGTACACGACGTCGGGATTCACTGCCCGGACGGACGCATAGTCGAGGCCCCAGCGCTCGACGACTCCGCCGCGCATGTTCTCCATGATCACGTCTGCACGTGCCGCGAGTTGCCTCACCACATCGACACCTTCTTCGGTACGCAGGTCAACGGCGAGACTGCGCGTACCCAGATTGAGCTGATTGAAGTTAGGACAGTTGTCGTAATCGAGCGGCCCGTTCAGGCCAACGTTGCGCAGGAAGTCCAGATGGACCCGCGACTCGACTTTGATGACGTTCGCGCCCAGCAGCGCCAACATCGAGGCGGCCTCGGGAACGACCGCGCCCACGCCCAACTGGAGAACCGTCAGGTCCGCAAGCGACCGGGACGCAAGCCCATGGGAGCGGTGCCGGGGCGCGGTCCCGCCGTCCCCCAGCGCGGGCGCGGGGCGCAGCTGCGTGACATCAGCGCCGGTGAGCCGGAACGGTGGCCGCACCAGATCCATCGCCCCAAACTCCGGGTCGTTTACTTCAGCGATGACTTCGCGCTCCCGGACGTGCGGGTCGCTGCGAAACTCTTCCAGCGAATAGACGGGAGAGATGGTCAGGCCGAGCGCCTGGCCGCGCCTGAACAGCTCGTTGGTCGTCTGCCTGCTGATCAGCTCCGCCGACAACAGCTTCAGCGCGTCAGCGTTCTCCCGCCGGAACTCCGCGTCCGCAAAGGGGCCCTCGGTCAGATCCGGCGGGTTACCGAGCATCCCCACGAACGCACCCCAGCTCTTGGTGGTCGCCAGCAGAATGCGCACATAGCCATCGGCGGTCGCATAGATCGGGAATCCCGCGTCGCCCATGCGCACGGTATTGATGCCCTGACCAGCCGCCTGCTTGCCGTACGACATGAGCGTTCTGGTCCAGGGTGTGATGGAGGCAACCGCGGCCTCTTCGTACGGCACCTCAACGCGACCGCCACCGTTCAGCGTTGCCACCATGGCCATCACCGCGGCATAGATCGAAGCCCCGTCGTGTGCAAGCCAGGACGGCGCGTTGCACGGTGCCCGGTCCGCCCAACCGCTCGACGCCATACCCCCACTCGCCGCAAACCCGACAATCGAAGAGTTGCCCAACCCGAGCCTGTCCGTGATGGTGACCACGACGGGTGTTTCGACGTTCGTGAGCGCTGCGTGCCAGACGGACGACCCGCAGTCGAGCACAACGTCCGCGCCGTTGCACAACTCCGTGAGCGCCCTTGCGTCCTCGATGACGATACTGCGCTTGTTCGTGTTGCGTGCCAGGAACGCCAGGCTCGCGCGCGACGAGCTCTCCGCGCCCGGCACCCGCGGAGTCCTGCTTCGCGTGGGTGACCCGTCCGCAGTCTCGACCAGCCACACCTCCGCACCAAGCCCGGCGAAGATCTGCCCGGCAAATTCAGTGAAAGGGTGCGCTATCTCGACGACACGAAAGCCGGCCAGTAGGTCCATTGCGGGTCACCTGTGATGAAGTGCCTGCGATGCTAACCCGAAGCGCCGCGGGTGGTTTCCTTTCCCCGGAACAGAGCCGCAGGACTCGGGCGCGGCCTAGGTGTGATCTGTCAGTAGGTTGTTCATCCGGGCCTCAAGCCCGAAGCTAATGAGTGTTCAAAGTCCATTGGCTACGGAGAGACCCAGATGAACATT
>PBVL01000173.1 GCA_002728675.1 Gammaproteobacteria bacterium | reverse complement strand
CGAATTTACCCGCATAGCAAATGACATGAGCCAATTCCAACCAATAATCTAAAGGCTTGGGCAGTTAGTGGCGTGAGCTCTTATTGCCTATGCCGGTTATGAGGCGCGTTACGCTTTAAGAGACTAGGCGTTTCAGGAACCTTCATGGAGTGTCAGTCACGCTAGCTGTGTTCTTTAGGCCCAATCTATTTGTTGGTAACACAAACTGGTCACACAAATGGCCAATGTGGTCATTCAGATGCCTTGAAACCAACGGAAATAAAGGGCTGTAGAGGGGCTAAAATATGGTTGACCCCGCCTTCAGACTCCGTCCAGTCCATGAAGTCGCTGACTTCCTGCTTCAGGGCGGCGTGCAGTAAGTCGCGTTTCTTTTGGTAGATGCCGCGCACCTTCTCGAGGTGTGGCTCGAAGCCGCCATCCAGCAGGAACTCGGTGACGATGTGCAAGCCAAGTTGGTTTTGACCCATCGCGAAGCGCATCCGCCCGAACAGGCCGAGCAGTTCCGGACGCGCATGAATCCAGTCGACCCGGATGCCGGTGGCGACAGTCTTGGAGAACGTCCCGGTGGTGATCACCCCCCAGCCTTCCGCCATGGCGGAGAGCGCGCGTGGCGGCGGCGCCTCGAAATGGAGGTCCCGGTAGGCCTCATCATCCAGCACGATCGCGTCGTGTTCGTACGCCAGCTCCAGCAGGGCTTCCCTCCGGGCAGCGGACAGCGTGAGTCCCGTTGGGTTGTGGAACGCTGAGATCGTGTAGATCAGCCGGACCCGCTTTCTCTCCCGTGCGAGATCGTTCAGCAAACGCCCGAGCGCATTCGTATCGAGCCCCTCGTGGTCCATCGGCGCGAAACGGACGTCCGCCTGTTACGCCGCGAAAGTTGTGCAGTGTGCCCATGTAGGTCGGGCTCTCCGCGATGATCACGTCTCCCGGATTCACAAGTGAGCGCACGATGAGGTCGATGGCGCCGGAGGAACCATTGGTCATCTGGAACCAGTCGCCCGTGACCTCGAAGCTCTCTGTTTCCGTGCGGCGTACCGCGAGCCAGTCGCGGAGCCCCGTTGGTCCCTGACCAAACCCGTAACGCAGCGCGACATCGCCTGGTTGGCGACGGGACCTTGTTCGCGGCCGCCATGACCGCTGCTTGGGGGAGCGAGTGCGCGTCGGGAATCCCGACAGCGAGATACAGCAGTTCGCGTTTTGGTTCGACTCCGCGCGGCAGATCCCACTTACCAGCCGTACCGAAGAACGGCGCTGAGGCAGCATTGGCAATGGTGAACGGTGATCTCGCCGACCAACGCGCTGCCAAACGCTCGATGAGTTCCTTTTGCATCAGATCACCGAGGGTGTCTTCGCTCAGAATCGGGTCGTTTAGATCCCTGTCGGTTCGTGCTCAACCATGCCGGGGTCTCACTCCCCGGTGAACTTCGCGTCGCGCTTCTCGAGGAAGGCGAGTACACCTTCCTGGTTGTCTTTCGATGAGCCCGCCTGACGTTGCAGGTCCGCCTCGAGCTGCAGTTGGCCTTCATAGGAATTGCGCTGGGACTCCCAGTAGGCTTTGCGGATGAGGCCAAGTGAGTAGGGTCCATTTGCAAGCTTGGTTGCGATGGCAAGCGCTTCCGGCATGAGGTCAGCGTCGTCCACAACCCGGTTCACGAGGCCCCAGTCCTCAGCCTTCTCCGCGGGCAGCTTCTCGGCGAGCAGCGACAGTTCCAGCGCCCGGCTCCAGCCGATCATGCGGGGCAGATAGTACGTGGCGCCCCCGTCAGGCACGAGGCCAATGCGCGCAAAGGCCTGCAGGAAGTAGGCGCTCTTCGCCGCAACCACGATGTCGGCGATGACCGCAAAGCTCATGCCGACGCCCACCGCGGGCCCGTTCACCGCGGCCACCATTGGGATGTCCATCTGCCGGATACGGTTCAGGATCGGGTGGTAGTGCGTCTCGAGCACAGAGCCAACGGGCGTCGGTCCGCCTTCCTTGCCGCGGGTCTGAAGATTGGCGCCCGCACAGAATCCGCGCCCCTCGCCTGTCAACAGCAGGCACCTGGCGTCGCTCGCAAGCACCTCGTCCAGCGCCTGCGACAACTCCGCGACCATGTCCGAAGACAGCGCGTTCAGGACCTCGGGTGCGTTGAGGGTGATGATGCCCACCTTGTCATGGTGTTCGACTTTGATCTGGGCGTAGGCCATCGGGGGCTCCCTGTAGTTTCCAAAAGGCTCAAATTTCGATTTTCGCTGCGGTGCAGCGTTCAGGGGCGCATTCTCGCTCAATTCCGTTCAGCGTGCGGCGCGCTGACGGGCCGCGGGCATCTTCAGCGCCAGTGGACCCGGTCCGCTAGCTCAAGGGCGATCTCCCGCACCGTAGGTCCGTCCGTGTCGATCCGGGCTGCGCACGGCGCCTCGGGTCGCGTCAGAATCGCAAGCAGTTCCCCGGCCCGGTTCAGGTTCCAGTCGAGCCCGGAACCGATTTCGCGTTTTCGCACCCGCTCGTGAAGCGTCGGCAGCGGCGCGTGGAACTGGAACACCTGTGCCTCCGCGCCCGGGATCACCGCACAGAGCGCGTCCACGAAATCCCCCGTCTCCACAACCTGTGCGATGACGAGATTGCGCGTGCCCGCTGCCCGCGCGTTACGCCAGATCGCTTCGAGGTGGCGAAGGGCGAGGCGATCGCCCCAGGGATCGTCCTTCGGGCGGGGATGGGTGTAAGTCAGTTGGTCTAAAACCAGATACGTGTGCGGGATGTCACGTTCGATGAGCACTTCACTCTGTTCATCGCCAGTGGACGTCTTGCCGACGCCCACTGGGCCGCTCAGGAGAATGACCGGAACAGGTGCTGTCACTGCGGCGCTGACGCCTGAACACCGATCTTCAATCTTCCAAGACGCATGTCGATTCCCCAGGAAAACGCTTTGACCGATGCTCACGCACGGTTCGATGTCGATCCGGAACAGGTGCCGCCATCAGCGCAGCTCCGGGCTGTGGTGCTGGCACTCGCGGAGGAGCCCGCTGTACCGGCCCCACGCGTACGGCATGGGCGACTGTGGCAGGTGCTTACGGCGGTCGCGGTCGTGCAACTCGTTTGGCTCGCGTGGCAGCGATGGCCGGAAAGCGTCCGGAGTCCACCACTGCTGGTGACCCTCGAGCGGCTCGAGACGAAGGCGCTCGAGCCACGGCCTGCTCCCGAACCCGCGCCGGAACCCTACCGGTTGCCGGAACCCGTTCCCGAGACGGCCGAGGAAGCCACCGCCGCCGAGGTTCCCGAGGAGGCCTTAGTGGCACCCGCGAAAACGCCGGCGCCGCGTCCTCACGCCCGGGTCATGATCGAGAATGCCCGCGAGTGGCTGCAGACCAAAGAATTGCCTGAGGCACCGGCATTCGCGCGCAGTTTCTCAACGGCCGATCTGGCGCTCGGGGCAAGTGAAGGGGATGACGACGGCTCGCGATGGCGTCGACCTCGGGCGATCTGCCAGTACGCGCGGGTGCCCGGGGTGATCCGGTACAAGGACAAGCGCGGCTACACGACGCCGCGCAAGATCGACGCGTGGGGCAGCATCACCTGCGTGCAGGAACGGGGCTTTGCGGGCGACGCCAATCCGCCACTCTGGTACATCGTGCCGTACTGCTGAGCCTCATGTCGGCAATATGGCGGTCAGTTGCCGAAGCGGTAGCGCAACTTGACGACGAACAGGTCGATCACCGGATCTGTCAGCGCATCGCGCAGGAGTCGATCGAACGAGTCGTCCACCCGATCCGGGACGTTGCTGCCCCGCGTGAAGACGACGAAAAGGTCCGAGAGCGGCGCGATTTCCCACCGGTAGCGCAGCTGCGTCGTGAGCCGGGAGAGCGTGAAGTCGTCGATGCTCATATCCGCGGGATCGCGGAGATAGGGAATCAGGTAGCCGTCGCCGATTGGAACCTGGTAGAGCTCTGACTCGTCAGCCTTGATTCCGGCCCACTGCAGCGTGAAACGGAGCTGCTGTTTGGAGGAGAGGAACACGTCCAGTGCCACCTTCGGCTTCCACTCGTCCGCGTGGAACGCGGTCACGCGCCTGCCGCCCTGATACACGAGCCAGTTGTGACGGCGACGGTAGCTCAGATCGAAGTCGAGGCTGAATCGATCGGTCGGCTTGTACGTGAAGCCCGTGTTGAGCTGGTACGTGGGATCCCCAAGTTCTTCCTGCTGCACCGAGGTACCGATGCTGTAGCTGAAGGGCTTGCCCGTGTTCGTGCCCCAGGCGATTTCGGTGCCCCAGCGCTCTTCGACCCGGTAGTCGCCATTCCCACGCGTATTGCGATCTTCCCATTTTCTCGGGAAATACATGAACGCCGCTGTGATTGAATTCAGGCTGTGCAACGTCATCGTCGAACGCAGGAACAGTCCGAGCCGCGTGCCGCGACCGTCCAGGTTCATACCGTGGTTGTAGCTGATCGACGAGCGCACGTTGCGGAACATCGGCCACGCGCTCGTCGTATGCGAGAAGCTGTAACGAGCGGTGATGTCGTCGTTGCGCCGGATGAAGCCGAAGTCGTTGACGTTGAGATTCTCGTCGAGGTAGTCGAGCGTCAGCTGATGGCGATGGCCGCGCCTGGGTACATAGACGATGTCGCCAAATCCACCGTAGCCCTCGACGCCGTGTGCGTCGCTCGCGATGAGTTGGCCGTCGACCTTCCACTCGCCCGACTCCGACAGGTAGTGGCCGTCGAGACCGTGCACAAACGCGTCTCCCGCGCCGTCTACCACGGCGGTACTCATCCAGCCGAGCGATTGGCGGCTGCCGGTGACCGATTCGTAAAGGAATCGCACGGCGCCGAACTCACGGCCTTCCTGCACGATCTGATAGACATTCCCCAAGACGTCCGTACCGACAAACTCCGGGTCGTCTTCGAACGCGCCCAGGACGCCGAAGCGCACGGGTCCCATCTGCCCGGTCAGCTTGACCGCGCCGTGCAGATCGGTGGGCTTGCCCAGATCGACATCGTTGATCGCGATCGAGCCCGGCAGATCCGGATCGACGGCCGGCCCACCAATGCGCCGTGTGTTGAGCAATGTCGTCGGCGTGGGATTGAAATCGCTTGCCGTCTGTCGTCCGCCGGAGCTGCTCGAACTGCTGCTGAGCCTTGCCAGTACGTTGCTGCGGGGGGACGTTTCGAAAATCTCGCTGCCTTCTAGGAAGAACAGGCGTTTCTCCGGAAAGAAGGTCTCGAAGGACGTCAGGTTCACAACCACGTCGTCGGACTCGACGGTCCCGAAATCGGGGAGGAGTGTCGCCGCGAACTGCAGGTTGGAAGACGGCCGCCAGAAGACGTCCACTCCGGTGCGGTAGTCGGGATCGTCCGCAAGCACGTCGTACGTAGCCGAGGTGAACGGATACAGCGTGATCTGCTGCCGCGGGTTGACGCCGCGCAACTCGACGGGCTGCAGCGCGGACATGAACCTCGACGCGGTGAGCGGCAGGGCAGGCCAGCCCCAGCGCTCGTTCAGATAGGCAACCTTGCGTGAAATGTAGAAGCCCATGCGACGCGCTTCGCCCGCGTCGGGCATTGACATCATCGACCAGGGGAGAAACATTTCTGCGCTGTAGCCGTATTCGGTTGGTACCGCGTTGCCCGTCCAGGGACCGTCCCACTGCCTGCTGAATTCCGCTTCCGGCAGCACCTTCCCGTCGATCACGGAGCCACCGACGTTGATGCCGAACCATTGCCCGTAGAGTCCTTCACCGGAACTGTCGAGGGTGAGGGAAACGCCGTCCCGGTTGATCGAGTCGTCGCGGGACGAAAGGCGCGCCACGAGCTTGTCTGCGGGCTGCTCCGCCCGGACGGCGACGTAGAGTCCGCGGTCGGTGTAAAGGAAGTGGATATGCGTATCGTGGACCGGCTTCTGCAAGGTGTCGGGATCGATCACGGACATGTTGTTGTAGCTCGGGACACGACTCCAGACCGACTCGTCCAACTTGCCATCGATGTTGATGTCAACGTCATCGAAGCGCGGCAACACGATGGGCGCCTCTGTCGCGTCGACGCCCGTGTGGGTGGGCTGCAGCGTCAGCGTATCGGGCGGGGAGCCGGCCGCCGACGCGGATCGTGGCGAGTCGGCGCGGGTCCGGGCCAGGGTCGTGTGACCTGGGAGGACACCGAACGTCTGCATTCGATCGTCGCGCGGCTGCGCGTCTGTTGCGGCGTCACGCGATGTGGCTCGCGCCGCTGCGGCGCGTGAGGCGGCCCGGGGTCGCGGTCCGGCGCTGCTGGTCGTTGCCCTCTGCGCAGTGCTGCTCGCCGTCGCCTGATCCAGCGAGGCCAGCGTGCGCTGTGCCGCTGCCCGGATCGCTCCGCGTGAACCGGGTGCATCGGGGCGGGCAGGGGCGACACTGTCCGTCATCTCCTGATGCATGAGCCACAAGCCGGGTCGGCCCGTGTTCTTCAGTTCGGCGACGCGGGTGCGCAACCCGGCAACATCGGCGGACAGTACGCCGGTGACCCGATAGAGCGTCCGGCCGTCGTGGGAGACGTCGCGGACCTCGAGGGGTTCCAGCAGGTCGCGTTCAAACGTGTCGCGGGCGCGAGCGGCGGCCTCGAAGGACGAAAAACTTCCATACACGATCGAGGCGGCCGGGGTTGCGGCAGCGACGGTTTGCGTGGGCACGGCAAGTGCGACCCAACATGCCAGGCCCACAATGTGGGCCAGGTCGCGCGTCAGACGGCTCCTGCGGCAGTGTGGAAATTTGGCCAAGGGCGGGAGAAATCGGTAATACAGCCGAACAATCATACCGTTTGGACAGAATTTTCGCGCTTGTCGCAGATCAGGTGTCAGGCACGTACCAGCGGATCGAGGAAACGGGTGAAGGTCGTGACAACCCAATCGTTGCGTTGCGGCGCAAGTGCATCGCCGACGAACACGTGCTCGACGGCGTCTCCCTCCGGTTCGACCGGCATGAGTTCCTTGTGGCTGGAACCCCACCGTCTGAATCCTGACCGGGCGGCATTCGGATCGACGGTCGGATCATTCTCCATGTACATGAGCGCGAGCGGCACGTCGATGCGCGAGAGATCCTGCCGTGCCAGCCAGTGGACCATGGTCTGCATCTGGAAGAGTGCGGAGACCGGATAGCTGTGTGTCCAGATCCGGCTGGCCGCTTCGTTGGTGGGAGTGCTGCCGCGCCGCCGGCCGACCAGGCGCGGCACCCAAACAGGCGCGAGCGGCAGGCTCAGCAACCCTGCAACCCGGGATCTCACCCGGAAGTTGGGCGCCATCATCAGGAGGGCCAGCGTGCGGGCGCGGTTGTCCGGTTCGCGCAGCAACCAGGTCGCGAGCGATGCACCGTTCGACATCGAGACAATGATGACGCGGTCACCCAAAGCAGATGCGATCGCCCAGGCCTGCTGGGTACTGCGCAACCAGTCGCGTGCGCTTGCCGCCCCCAGTGCGCCGGCACCGCAGCCGTGGCCGGCAATCCGTGCTTCGAAGAGGTTCGCGCCATAGTGCGAGGCCAGCCGCGCACAGACCGGCGCCGATTCCAGGCGCGACGCGGAGAACCCGTGCAGGTACAGAAATACGATCGGCGTTCGGTCCGGGCGGTCCGGCGCAGCCCAGGTGATGCGCGCTGCGGCCTCGGGGATGAGCGTCACCTGACGGGACTCGAGTCCGGCAACGAACGCATCCAACTCGTCGGTCGCCTCCGGCGGTGTCTCGACCACGGGCGGGCTGTCATCGATCCGCAGGTGTGGGGGGAGCCAGCGCCCGCTACGGATACCGATCGCCATCAGGGCAATGGCTCCCGCGATCGCGACCGCAAATGATCCGAGCGTCGTCAGCACCGCGACATCCGCCGGGTGAGAGGTATCCCCCGGTGTGCGCACAAGAACCAGTGAGACGAAGCGTGGGGGTGACTCGCGCGGGCAACCATGGCGTGGAGTTTACAGGCCTGCGCACCTGCAGGCCCGCCCGTTGCCTGTGGCAAAGACTTGCCATTGAGGCGCCAGCGACGCGCGTCGAGGACTGATACCAGCGGACATCAGATCCGCGGCTGTGGGGGGGTGTGATGAACCGCTGTATCAATGCGGAAAACGGCAAGGGGCCGGCAAACGGGCTCGCCAGTCCCGGCGCGCGCGCCGATAATCGGAGTCGCGGGTCAGGCAGGCGCCTCGTATTCGCCTGCGGGCTCGCCGGAGCTGCCCTGATTGCATTGCTTGCGTTCACGACGCTTTCGCCGTTGCCGGGACTCATGCTCGCAATCATCGTCGTGGCTGCTGCCGGTCTTGTGGCTGCTGCCGGTCTTGCTCCCAGATCATTGGCGTTCATCAGGCGACCTTTCGGGATAGATCCGCTCGGTACGGCCTCCGCCCCGGACCGTGATCAGCCGGACCCGGTTTCGGCCCGTCTGGCAGGCGGCGGGTATCTGACACGGGATGTCGCGGCGGGCGACGTGGTTCGCGAAGACGCCCGGCGTCTTGCCGCCGCCGGGACGAGCTCGGACGCGGTATCGGAACGACTCGGCACGCTGTTTCGGTCGGCGCGTCGGCGCCGCAAGGGCGCAAGCCCGGTTCGGCGAGTTTCTGCGCGGCGACAAGTGGCTCGCAGACCTGCCTCCCGTCTCGGAACACTTCACACGCGACGACATTTCTGTGGTGCTCGCGCCGTTCACCCTGGATGTCGAACGGTGCGCGTGGGGCTGCCGGCTCGATGGGCCGGAGCCGGGCTCCGCGCTCATCGTGAACCGTGAGAGCGCCGAGTACTGCCATGTCGGCGCGGTTGCACTGCACTACATCTGCAGGCATGGACTTTTCGGCGACCTTGGCAGTCCGTACAGGACCGACCCGGTTGCGCTTGCGCGGGCGCTTGGTTTGACGCGGGGGGTCAGACGTGTTGGTGAGAAGGCCCCGCGCGCCTGGGAAGCGTGGATGCTGGACCCATTCAGGGCTGCGTCTGTCGAGCTTGCGCTCCTGGACATTTACTCCTCCTACAAGGACGGCAACACGACCCCGTACCTGGTGGCCCGGGACGGCGCCGATGCCGGGCGGGTCTGGCCGCTGACCGGAGCGGCGATCGGGATCTCTCCATCGGGCGCCGTTGTGGGCGCGCCGGACGCGCCGACGCGCCTGGTGCCGTCGGGTCGGCGTCGTGATTTCCCGGGACAGGATGACCGTCAACGGGCTCTCTGGCGCGACGACTCTGCACCACCGAGACGTCATCGGGACCGAAGATGCTTCGTTCCTGTTCGTGTCGCCGCATGAACCCTACGTTGCGCTCACGGGCTGGCTACGCTGAGGATCCCTGTTGTCCTTGCATCTCCCGTGCCCTGATTGGATATTGTCGCGCTTTGGTGCTGCTGGGAGACACCGTGTCGCTGCCCACTCTCGAAGCAATTGAAGCGGCCGCAGATCTGGTCTACCGGCGCCTGTCGGCGACGCCGCAGATCTGCTGGCCACTCCTCGCCGAACGCCTTGACTGTGAGCTGTGGCTGAAGCACGAAAATCACTGCGAGACGGGCTCCTTCAAGGTGCGTGGGGGTCTCGTCTATCTCGATGAATGCCGAGACCTGTGCGCGAATGGTGTTGTCGCGGCCACGCGAGGCAACTACGGACAAAGTGTCGGTTTTGCGGCGAGAGCGTCGGGCACCCCGGCCCTGATTGTCGTTCCCAAAGGCAACAGCCCGGACAAGAACCGGGCTATGCGCGCGCTCGGGGTCGAGCTCGTGGTGGCAGGGTCCGATTTCGATGAATCCGCTCAGGCTGCGCGTGAGCTCGCGGAGGCGCGCGGGATGCACCTCATGCCGTCCTTCGCGGCGCCGCTCGTCCGCGGCGTCGGCACCTACGCGGTGGAGCTGTTTCGCCATCTCCCCGATCTTCAGAGGGTCTACGTGCCGATCGGGCTAGGGTCCGGGATCTGCGGCGTCGCCGCGGTGCGGAACGCCCTTGCGCCCGACGTTGAGATCGTCGGGGTGGTGGCCGAAGGCGCCAATGCCTACCTGCAGTCCTTCGAGGCGGGCGGCGTACGCACGACGAACGAAGCGCGCACCATCGCTGACGGCCTCGCCGTGCGTATCCCCAACGAGGCGGCGCTGGGTCATGTGCTGGACAATGTTCACCACATTGTCGCGGTGTCGGACGACGACGTACTGCGGGCTATGGGCTGGATCTACTCGGACACGCACAACGTCGCTGAGGGAGCTGGCGCCGCGGCCGTTGCGGCCGTTGCCCTGGAGCGTGAGGACAACGCCGGGCGGCAGGTGGCGGCGGTCGTCACGGGCGGCAATGTGGCGGCACCGCTCTATGCCAGGGCACTCGCGACCCTCGCGGAGCGGCCGGCATGAGCGCGCGCTACCACGTCACGGACGTGTTCGCGGAGGCGCCATACACGGGCAACCAGCTCGCCACGTTTCTGTCGGCAGCCGAGATCGACGGCGCCGAGATGCAGCGGATCGCCCGCGCCTTCAACTTCGCGGAGTCGACGTTTGTCACAGGAGGCAGCCTTGCCGATGGGTTTGACGTTCGGATCTTTACTCCCGCCGAGGAACTGCCGTTTGCGGGCCACCCGGCGCTTGGGACCGCGCACCTGCTGCGGGAGGTCATGCACCCGCAAGCATCTGCGATCACACTCAACCTGGGCGTCGGGCCAATTGTTGTTTGCTTCGTCCCGGATGACTCCGGGGGGGTGGTGGCCTGGATGGAGCAGAACCCTTGCAGCTATGGAGATGAGCTCGACCGATCCGCGGCCGCACGCGCACTCGGCCTCGAACCCGGCGACGTTGACGCGTCGATGCCGGTTCAGGAAGTCTCGACCGGACTTGCGACAGTTGTGGTGCCGCTGACCTCGCTGGCCGCGCTGCGCCGGATCGAACCGGACAACAGCGCGATCCGAGAGTTCCTCTCCGCCGCGGCTGAAGCGAAGAACGTGCTCGTCGTATGCAGGGAACCCTACGAGGCGCACCAGCAGGTTGCGGCGCGCATGTTTGCGCCCGAACTCGGCGTGACGGAGGATCCCGCTACCGGCAGCGCCAACGGTGCATTCGCTGGCTACATCCTGCGGCACAGCTACCTGGGCGAAGGCCCGGTCCGCGCCGCCATCGGGCAGGGTTATGAGATTGGCCGGCCCTCGACGCTCTGGCTCGAGGCGGGCGCCGAAGGAGGGGCGATGCGTATCCGGGTTGGCGGGCGCGTGGCGACGGTTGCCGTCGGCGATTGGCTGCCGCTCATGGACTGACAGATTGCCTAAGGGACGCGGCTCAGTAGTGCATAGCGAAGTCGTTTCTGCCGCTCAGGTCCTTCCCGCGCATGAGGTACAAGGTGCGATTGCTCATATGCAGTCGTGATTCACCCTGCCGGTGGTGCGGCAGCGAGCGGTCGTAGACCGAGCTTGTCGGCATGAACCGCATGGTCATCCCGCGACGGGGGCCCGACGAGCGATTGGGCTCCGAGCCGTGACACAGGAATACGTCGTGTAGCGAGATCTGGCCCGGTTCGAGTTCGATCGCAACCGCGGAGGCAGGATCGTACTCGCCTTCCTTCAGTTCGAGGGGCAAGGCGAGTTCCTTGCTCGCGTTGTGTTCGTGGTCGAGCAGCGCCGCGCGTTTGTGGCTCCCGGGGATCACTTCGAGACAGCCGTTCTCCCTGGTGGATGGGTCGATCGCTAGCCAGACGGAGCAGGTTGCCAGGGGACGAATGGGCCAGTACTCGCCGTCCTGGTGCCACGGGACCCGCTTGCCGATGCCTGCAGGCTTGGCGAAGAACGAGCAGTTCCAGAGCGCAAAATCGTCGCCAATTAGCTGACCAACCATCTCGAGAATCTGCGCATCCCGCGCGTAGTTGAGAAAGCCCAGTTCGTACGCGAGCAGCGCGGGGCAGTAGTCGGCGAACTCCGGGTGCTGCACGAGCAGCCTGGCGTGCAGGTCCGCGATCGCTTCGACCGTTGATGCGTCCAGGCGGAAGTCGGGAACGACGTAGCCGTCCTCGTGATATTGCGCGATCTGGGCGTCGTTGAGCATGGTGCTCCCCTTCACTATTGCGGGCATTGTAGGTCACTTCGGCCCGTCCGGTTGATGTGTCCCGGGAGGCTTCGTTGTGTTGGTCAGTGGGCGCTGTCAGACTCGGTTGGACACACTGATGGGACAGAAAGCGATGGTGCCCCAGGGCATTGATGAGGCCAGCGTCACGGCGTGGCTGTCGGATCACGTACCGGAGTTGGTCGCTCCGGTGACATTCACGCTGATCGCCGGCGGGCGCTCCAACCTCACCTTCCGGTGTACGGATGCGGCCGGCAACGCCTACGTGCTGCGCCGACCGCCGCTCGGCCACGTGCTCGAATCGGCCCACGACATGGCGCGGGAGCACAGGATCGTGGCGGCGATGTCGCGGAGCAGCGTGCCCGTGCCGGCCTGCTGGGGCCTGTGCGTGGACCCAGCAGTCAACGGCGCGAGCTTCTACGTCATGAGTTTCGTCGACGGTCTGGTGCCGCACGACTCGATCATCGGTCGCGACGTGCCCGAGGCCGATCGCCATTCGATTGGCCTCGACGTCATCAGAATCCTTTGCGAACTGCACAAGGTGGACCCGGACACGGTCGGGCTTGGCGACCTCGGGCGACGCGAAGCGTATCTCGCGCGGCAGCTCAAACGCTGGGCCCGTCAATGGGAGGCATCGCGGACGTTTCCGATTCCGGAGATGGAAGAAGCCGGCCGGATTCTGGCCGAACGGATGCCGGATCAGGTTGGTGCGGCAATTGTGCACGGTGACTACCGGCTGGGGAACTTCATCGTCTGCAACGGCCGTGTCGCCGCTGTCCTCGATTGGGAGCTGTGCACCCTCGGTGACCCGCTTGCCGACGTCGGTTACCTGTTGAACAACTGGATGAGCATGGAGGAAGTCATCGAGCCGGGCGAAGGGGACATTGCACCCACAGCCGTCGGCGGCTATCCGTCCCGCGAGACGCTCTGCGACATCTACGCGAACGAGACGGGCCGGGACCTGACGCACATTCCGTACTATCGCGCGTTCTCGCACTGGCGCCTTGCCGCGATCGGTCAGGGTGTCTACAAACGGTATCTGGAGGGGGCCATGGGCGACAGCGCAGACATGGACCTCGACCGGCGCAAAGCCGGAGTCATCGCGCGTGCCCAGGCTGCGATGGAACTGCTCGCCTGATCCGCTGCGCCCAGGGCTCGTCAGTGGACGGTCGGTGCGCGTGGCGTGAGGGACAGAAGCCGCTTGCTTGCGACCGAACGCAGTTGCTCATCCTGACATGACTGAAGAACGTCGGTGTAGAGGCTCTGGGCCTGCTGCGGTTCGCCCTGCATCTCGTAGAGTGCGCCGAGCTGGATGAGATATTCGCTCTGGCGCGGGCGGAGCAGCAGCTGGCGCTCGACGCAGGCGCGGCTGTTGGTCCACGATTTCTCGCGCCAGAAGATCTGCTTCAGGTTGTCCAGCATGCGCGCCAGGATGTCTTTTGTGGGCGCAAACTCGAAGTGACTCGGCTCGAGTTTCACGCGATTGCCCGAGAGTTGGCGAAGCAGGTTGGCGCAGTCCGATTCGGACAACATGCGGCCCGAGAACGGGTCGACGATCAGGTGTTTGTCGGCCCCGCCATAGCGCACCAGGAAATGGCCCGGGAAGTTGATTCCGCCGACGGGCAGGTCGAGGCGCTGGCCAAGGCTGATGTGGATCAGTGCAAGCGATATCGGGATGCCCCTGCGTGTGTCGATCACGCGATTCAGGTAGCTGTTCTCCGGGTCGTAGTAGTTCTTGACGTTTCCGGCAAATCCCTCGTGGACATGGATAAAGTCCGAAAGGGACGATACCGAAACGCCGAGCGCCGTGGCAGGGTCGTAGCTGTCTTCGAACGCCTTCGCGAGACCGTCGAGTTGCCCGAGGTATGCGCCGACGTCGACGTCGGTGGTCTCGGCAGCAATCAGAAGCGCCGCTTCCGCAAGATCGATCTGCTCGTTGGAACTGGCGGCTAGCGTGGCAAAACGCTCGCGGACTTCTGACTGGCTCATGCGCCTCGTTGGCCCTCGCCGGCCGGCATCGATGTGACTTCTCGCGGGTATCTTTGCAAGGTTATGTGGCTTATGCAATGCTGCCGCGGTCCGCGCCGGACGGCTGCCCAACGTAAAGGAGAACGCATGGAATTCGATCTTGCGATGACCGATGAGCTACTCGCGACGACTCGTTCGGTGCGTAAACGACTGGACCTCGACAAGCCGGTTCCACGGCAGATCATCGAGGACTGCGTGGCGCTGTCGCAGCAGGCGCCGACGGGCACGAACTCGCAGACCTGGCGCTGGGTCGTGGTCGAAGATCAGGCCAAACGTGACGCCATTGCGGACGCGTACCGCAAGATGGCGGGTCCGTATCTCGAAGCTCAGGGCAAGATGGCGGCGGATGCGGGTGACTCGCAGACGGTGCGGGTCCTGGACTCCGCGGTGTTCCTCGCGGAGAACCTCCAGAACGTGCCGGTCCATGTCATACCCTGTCTGCAGGGCCGGCCACCCGAGGGGACACCCGTCATGGGAATGGCGGCCATGATGGCGTCGATCTTTCCGGCCGTTTGGAGCTTCCAGATTGCGCTGCGCGCCCGGGGGCTCGGTTCCTGTCTGACCTCTCTGCATCTTGCGCATGAGAAGGACGTTGCCGAGTTGCTCGGTATTCCTGACGACGTGATGCAGGTTGCGTTGCTTCCCGTGGCCTACACCAAGGGTACGGACTTCAAGCGCGCGAAGCGCCCGGCACCGTCCACGATCATCCACTACGACACCTGGTAGGCGGCCCCCGCCAGTCCAAGGCCGCTCGCCTGAGAGTAAACACCGACAAAAAGAACGGAGCCCGTTTCGGGTCGATCAGTCATGACAGACAGAACCTTGCGAGGCCGCGTGGCGGTCGCCGGCGTCGGGGAGACCGCGTACTACAAGCGCGGCCAGTCTCCCGATGCCGAGTTCGACCTCGCGCTCAAGGCGATACTTGCGGCGTGCGAGAACGCCGGTATCTCACCCAAGGAAGTGGACGGGTTCGCTTCCTACAGCAACGACCGCAACGATCCATCCAAGCTGGCGGCCGCGCTGGGCATCAACGATCTGCGTTTCGCCAACATGCAGTGGGGCGGCGGTGGCGGCGGCGGTTCCGGCGCGGTGGGCAATGCGGCGGCCGCGATTGCGACCGGCATGGCTGACTGTGTCGTGGTGTTTCGTTCGCTGGCCCAGGGCCAGTTCGGACGGTTTGGCCAGGGCGCCCGGATTCCCGAGATTCGTGGAGAAGGTGCCTACACGGCGCCTTACGGGCTGATGTCACCCGCGCAGTCCTTCGCCATGAAGGTCAACCGCTTCATGTACGAGAACGGCGTTCGCCAGGAGGCGCTGCGGGCAATCTCGCTCGCATCGTACGCGCACGCGCAGAACAACCCGCGTGCGGTGATGTACGGGCGGCCACTCGATGAGGAGAAATACGACGAGTCACGCTGGATCGTCGAACCGTTTCACCTCTTTGACTGCTGCCTCGAGAATGACGGTGCCGCCGCGATCGTTCTGGTTTCGGCGGAGCGGGCCAAAGACTTCGATCATCCTCCGTGTTATCTGCTGTCGGCCGTATCGGGCTCGCATTATCGCGCGGGGGCGGGCTCGCACAACGCGCCGCTCTACGCGACGTCGACTTTCACGACCGTCGCGCCGCGACTGTACGAGATGGCGGGGGTCAAACCTTCGGACGTTGACGTACTGCAGTGTTACGAGAACTTCACCGGCGGCGTGATGATGAGCATCGTCGAGCACGGCTTCTGCGAACCGCACGAGGTCAACGACTTCTTCACGCTCGAAAACTTCAGTGCTGACGGCGGCAAGTTGCCGATCAATACGAGCGGCGGCAACCTCGCTGAGTGTTACATGCACGGCCTGGGCCTCAACATCGAGGCCATCCGGCAGATCTGGGGCGAATCCACCAACCAGGTCGGCGCGGTTGAAGTGTCGGAGGTGGCGTCAGGGCCGATGGTGACGCCGGTTTCATCCTGCATCTTTGGTGCGGAGTCGACGGTATGACCAGCGCGTTTGGAGTCGAGGGAATGAGCAGCGTGTTTGTAGCGGAGCCAAGGCAATGAGCAGCGGATATCTCGCGGACGGATTGCCGCGCCCGGCCCCCATGGTCGACGGATTGGACACGCCTTTCTGGGAAGGGCTTGCGGCCGGGGAGATCCGGCTGCAGCACTGTGGCAACTGTTCGACCTGGCAGTGGGGGCCCGAATGGATCTGCCACAAGTGCCACAGTCACGATGTGGCGTTCGAACGGGTCGAGCCGAGTGGCCGCATTTACAGCTACGAACGGGTGTGGCACCCGGTCCATCCGGCGCTCAAGGATCAGGGGCCGTACATCGTGGTGCTGGTCGAGATTCCGCATGCGGACAACGTACGCATGGTCGGCAATCTGCTCGGCGACCCGCATCAGCAGGTGGAGTACGGGGCCGAAGTCAGGGCTGTGTTCGAGAATCACACCGACGGCGACGCCAAGTGGACTCTGCTGCAGTGGGAGATCGCCTGACGGCTCAGTCAGGTCGCGTCGGGATCTCGCCGACCATCAGCGTGCGCGCCGTGCGAAACAGCCGCGCGCGCAGCGCGACCGGTTGCGCGTCCTCGCCCGTGACGACTTCTGCGCTCGCTGGCAGCACCCCTGCCGGATGACCAATCTGCAGAACATCGCCTGACTCCGCGGGTTTGTGCGCAAGGCAGTCGTGGACCAGCGTACCCGGCACCCGGGAGGCGACCGCGAGAGCGATGGCCCCCGTACCTGTATAAGTGTGGTGCGCGAGACCCATCGACATGATCCTCGAAACGATGTCGACCTGCGTCGCGCTGATCTTCGAGCCGTCGCTTGCCTCGTAGTTGCGCGGCGGGGCAACCAAAGCGATCTTCGGCGTAGCTGGCTTATGCCCGGTGACCCAGTCGGCATCGTCCGCGAGGCCCATGGCCACGGCGCCGGCACCGCGCAGGCGTTCCAGGCGCTGCTTGAGCGAGTCATCCGCCTCGATTTCTGCCGGCAGTTCGTCGCCGCGAAGTCCGACATCCGCAGCACGGATGAAGACGGTCGCGTTGCCGGCATCGACGAGTGATGCATCGATCAGGATTTCTCCGTCCGTGAGTTGGGTCACGGGCTCGTTGCGCGGGAGGACGTGGCCTGCCGCGTCATGTCCGGGACGCAGAAAGTCGACGGCAATCTCGGCGCCCGTGCCGGGGACGCCGGCGATGGCTCGCGTGCCGCTTGTCCGGACCGTGCCCCTCTCGGTGACGGGTACATGGATCTCCATGAACCGACCGAGGTTGGCTTGCCAGACCCGGACCGTGGTGATCGGCGCAACCGGCGCCACCAGTGCTTCCTCGACGGCATAGACACCGACGGCCGAGGACAGGTTGCCGCAGTTGCCGGAGTAGTCGATGGCGCCGGTGGCGATGTCGACGTGACCGAACGTGAAATCGACGTCCGCGTCCGCTCGCCGGGAGGCAGAAATCAGGCAGATCTTGCTCGTACTGGAAGTCGCGCCCCCAAGACCGTCCAACTGCCTGGCGTAGGGGTCGGGGCTGCCAATGAGGCCCGCAAGGAGCGTATCCCGGGCAGGTCCTGCGGGGGGAAGCAGAACAGGGTCGAGGAACAGGCCTTTGCTTGTCCCGCCGCGCATGAAACGGCCGCGAATCGTGCCGCTCAACGTCCGCCCCGCGGCACGTCCCGGCGTGCATCCTTCGATGCACGATTGCGCGAGGCAGTCTCCGTTGCATCCGTGCCCATGTGGGCTTCGCCGCGATGTTCGGCCAGTTCCATCTGCTGCTGGCGCTCTGCGAAACGTACTTTCTGCACGGGACTCGTGGACTCGGCGCAGTGCGGGCAGCTGACGCCCGGGACATAGCGCGGGTCTGCCTTGTCTTCGGCCGCGATCGGGTGTCGGCATGCGTGGCACTGATCGTAGCTGCCGGGCCGCAGGTCCGCCCCGACGCTGACGCGGGTGTCGAAGACGAAACACTCGCCCTGCCACCTCGACTCGTCCGGATCCACGGTCGTGAGGTAGTTCAGGATGCCACCGTCCAACTGATAGACGTTCTCGAAGCCCTGCGCTCTGAGATATGCGGTCGATTTCTCGCAGCGGATACCGCCCGTGCAGAACATTGCGATCGGTGTCTGTTCGCGCCCGGCGAGATGGGACTGCGCCCAGTCCGGAAAGTCCCTGAAGGAGCCGGTGCCCGGGTTGGTTGCACCTTCGAACGTTCCGACCGCGACTTCATAATCGTTCCGTGTGTCGATCAGCAGCACGTCCGGCTGCTCGATCAACGCATTCCAGGCCTCCGGCGCGACGCGGGTACCGCCGCCGTGCTGTGCGTCGACATCCTCGCCCAGCGTCACGATCTCCCGCTTGCTCTTCACCTTGGCACGCAGGAAGGGTACCGCGTCCGCGACCGAGCGCCTGATCTCCATTCCGCTGAAGCGCGGATCGGTGCAGAGTTCCCGGAAAAACCGCTCGATCGCCGCGGGGTCACCCGCAATGGTGCCGTTGATTCCCTCGGGCGCGACGAGAATCGTTCCGCGCAGGCCATGGTCATTTAGTTGGTCCGCGAGCGTCCCCTGCAGATCGGGGACGTCGCTCAAGGGCACGAAGCGGTAAAAGGCGGCGATCGTGATCATTTCAGGACGTCCGTCCGAACGGTTCGCCCGTCCAGCGGTCGATCCGTGCAAAGTCCTCGACCGGTTTGCGCGAGAGGCGGGTCAGCTGCTTTCCGGGCTTGCCCAGACAGACCATCGAGGCGACCGCAAACTCCTCCGGAAGGTCCAGCAGTGCGCGGGCCTCGTCTTCCGCGTTGGCCAGGAAGGTGGTGAGGACGCCGCCAAGGCCTTCGCCGCGGGCGGCTAGCAGGATGTTCCAGACAAACGGATAGACGGACGCGCCAGAGATGACACCGACCCGCTCGAGTCCGGCATCGAACGATGTAACCTGGCTGAGGTCCACGCAGACGACGAGGACGACCGGCGCCGACTCGAGGTGGTCGATGAGCGGAAAGCGGGACGGTGTTGCGGCGATCGTTTCCGCAGGCACGGCGCTCGGGTGGATCGTGTTGAATGGCACCTCGCCGGCCGAGACCTGTGCGATGTATTGCTGCACGGTCGGACGCATGAGCTGCTTCAGCCCGGTACGCGTCTCCTGATCGCGAACCACAATGACGCGCCAGCCCTGCCGGTTGCCGCCGCTTGGAGCGAACCGCGCGTGCTCGAGAATGCGGTACAGCGTCTCGTCAGAGACCGCCTCATCGGTGTAGTGGCGCGCGGCGAACGTGGTGCGCATGGCTTCGTTGAGGTCCACGGCAGGTTCCCGTGTCGGATGGTGGCGCGATTATATCAACGCGCCCTTCGCCGCCGCGTCTGCCGCTGCGCGGCTGTCAGCCGGGCGCTTCATCGGAGAGTGGCGCTTCCGACTCGTCAAACAGGTGTTTCAGATAGCTTTGGTTGGGGGTGGGCGCGAACGGGAGGGGCTCGACCGCGCCAAGGTGCTCTCCGAGGGAGAGACTGAGCGACTGCGCGAGGGCTTCCTGGCTCTCGATCGGGCTCTCGACGGGGTTGTCGACTGAACGGTCGATCGTCCTGCTCCAGCTCGGCTGGCCTGCGGCACAGTCGACCAGACGTGCGGTCAGCCGGAGCTGATTCCCGTGCCTGCGCACGGAGCCTTCCAGCAGGTGCGTGCAGCCTACTTTCGATCCCAGTGCAGCGGGATTCCCGTACGGTGTTGCGAGGCCAAAGGTGACCGTTCTTGCGAGCACCTGTACAAGCCCGCCTCGCCGAGCCAGCTGACCAGCTCTTCAGCGAGGCCCAGGGCGAAGGAATGCAGCTCCGTGTTGCCGTCTTCGAGCGCCACGAATGGCAGAACGCCAACGATGTGCGATGTCGCGACCGGAGCGGTGCGGGGTGCCGCCGCGGCCGGCCGCGCCGGCGCGATCAGGCGATAGCCACGCTTCGGATGGGTTTGGATGTAGCTGGGTTGCGACGGGTCGTCGCCAAGCGCCCGGCGCAGACCTGCGACGGTCTTGTGCACCGCATTGTCGCCGGAGATGGCACCGCGCCAGAACGCGTCCAGGAGTTCCTCGTTGGTGACGAGCTGGCCCTGCCGCTCCGCCATGTAGACCAGCATGTCGGTCGCACGCGGCACGATGTGCCGGGTTTCTGCTCCCTTCTCGAGTCGGTCCAGTTCAGGCCGTACCGTCCACTCTCCGATGACACACATAAGGATCTGGTGTTGTTCTGACACTTCTATGACGCAGTTTTTGGTTCAAACGCTACACGGACCAACCAGGCAGGCGAATGGCAGACAGAACGCAGCCATATGGCAGACATTGGGGCAGGGAAGGGGCAGGACAACCCCCCGGCACGGGGAAGGTCCGGTGCCCCTGACCACCAGGACTCCAGAAAAAGCGCACGTCGCAGCAAGGACGGCAGACCCGGGGACGTGGAACATGATCCCCGTCATGCACACGGAGCGCCCAATGAAACGATTTCTTCCAGTCGCCCTCGTCGTTGCCGGTCTCAGCACCGTCGCCCTGCCCTCCGCCGCGGCAAGTTTTGCCGAACAGCGTGGCTTCGAAGCCTGCGCGAACGCACTCGAAGAGGAAATGCGCGGCAGCGGTCTCGTGCTTGAACGCACCTACAAGCGCGGCGAGTCCGGCGCTGGACGGGTCTTCGAGATTGCCGGGACGGCCTGGATTGATGGGCAACGGACCCGGGTGACGAAGCAGTGCGACACCAGTTTGAACGGTCGGCGCGTTGTTGCGAGCAACACGGACCTCGGCGAGACGAGGTCGGTTGCCTCAGCCAGCAACTGATCCGGCGTTCGGTGACTGACGGTTCCGGGGCATAGAGCCGTCGGTCAGTTCAGTTTCGGCGTTCCGCCTGTCCCCAGGGCGGGGCGCCCACCTTCCAGCCAAGACTAGGCGAGCCAGGCAGTCCCCAAACTGCCGCTACGGCTCGCCATTTTTTTGCGGGGATTCCGCGAGGGGTCCGGCCCGGCTACCGCTTTGTGGTTCAATGGGCAACGAGGGTGGAACCCGTGTCCACCGTGCAGACGGGCTCGGCGGGCCGCGCGTACATGCGCCTGCAATTCCCGCGTGCGGTCGCGGGGCAATCGTTCCGGTGGCTCAGAGTCGGTCGATCAGGTGAGGGTTTCGCCCGCCCGCGGCACTACCTATCGCCAGAGGAGCCTGCTCATGACCGACTCGCCTGAACCCGGTGACCATCTGCCGCCATCTGACATCACGAACTATCCGTTCGAATTTCGCGGCGACGGGTTCGAGTTCTTCAAGATCTGGATCGTCAATCTGCTGTTGACGATCCTGACGCTCGGAGTCTACTCGGCCTGGGCCAAGGTGCGCACCAAGCGCTATTTCTACTCGAACCTGTACTTTGCGGGCTCGCCGTTCCAGTATCTGGCGCAGCCAATGCAGATCCTCATTGGGCGTCTGATCGCTGTCGGTGTGTTCCTCCTGTACTCGGTGACACTCAACTTCGCGCCCACGGTCGGGATGATCATTGCCTTCCTGTTGTTCTTCGCGATCCCGTTTCTGGTGATGCGCTCGCTGGCCTTCAACGCGCGGATGAGCGCCTGGCGCAATGTTCAGTTCCGATTCCACGGTGGATACGGCGATGCGTTCATGGTGCTGTACGTCTGGCCGTTGCTTGGCATGTTGTCGTTCGGCCTGCTGTATCCCTATGCGGTGCTCAGGATGAATGAGTACATCGTCGACAACAGCAGCTACGGGACGACATCGTTTGCCTTCGATGCGGGGTACCTCGACTACGGCAAGATTTTCCTCTTCGCAATCCTCGGATTTGGTCTCACGGGAGCACTGCTGGCCGTACTTGGAGCGGGGGCCGATCAGGGTGAGCCGAATCCTGTCCTGCTGATCATTCCAGTGATCGGCTACGGTGTGACCATCGTTCTCATCCGGATGATGATGATCAACCTCTACTACAACAGTTCCAGTCTCGATCGGCATGAACTCGACGCCGAACTGGAGTTTCCCGGGTACTTCATGACCTGCGCCACCGTGTTCTTCCTGACGATCGTGACGCTCGGGCTCTATCTGCCCGCAGCCAAGGTCCGGCTGACACACTATGTCGCGGACCACATGACGTTCATCGCGGTCGGTTCCATCGACGACTTCGTCCGGGCGGAGCGCGAGGCCGTCAGCGCACTGGGCGAGGAGTTTGGTGAAGTCTTCGACTTCGATATCGGATCGCTTGCGTGATCGTAGAGGGCGAGTTCAATGACGGGCGCACCTCACGGACATTCGCCGCCTATCTGACCGCGGAAGGTGACGATCTGGTCGTCTGCGACTATGACGACGCAGAAGTCGACGTCGCGGAGATTGATGATGTGGTGGTGTCGTCGCGCCTGGGCCGGGTGCCGCGTACGTTCACCTTCCCCAGCGGCAGCCTCTTCACGACCGAAGACAACGACGGCGTTGACGAGCTGCTTGGCCCGGAATCACCCGGGCTGGCGCTGGATCTGCTCGAACGGCACCTCGGCCTGATCGTCGTTGCAACGCTGTTCACGCTCGGGTTCAGTGTCTGGGTCGTGCTGGACGGCATTCCGAGAGCGGCCGAGCGCATCGCGATGTCGCTGCCGGGAGCGATCGTGGAGGACATCTCGGGCGGAAGTCTGGACGTGCTCGATACGGTGATGTTCGATGACTCGGAACTGTCCGGGCTCGAGAAGCGGCGGGTGCGCGATCTGGTCGCGCCGGCGCTCGCGCTGCATCCGGGTGCCGAACTTCACTTCCGCAAGGGACCGCCCAACGCATTTGCGCTGCCGGACGCATCGATCGTCTTTACCGACGGTATTGTGGAACTTGCGGAGCACGACGGGGAGTTGCTTGCGGTTGCCTACCACGAAGTTGGACACCTGCATCACAGGCATCTGCTCCGCAGGGTCATCCAGAGTTCCGGAGTGGCGGTTGTGGTGTTCCTCATCACCGGTGACGTGAGCTCGTTCGACCTATTGATCGGACTGCCGGCGGTGCTGGTCGATCTGGCCTATTCGCGCGACTTCGAACGGGAGGCTGACGTCTACGCGCTCGAGTCCATGGTGGCGGCAGGTCAGGATCTGGAGCACTTTGCACGGATCATGCGGCGTCTCGAAGGGCACTACACCGGTGAAGGTGACGAAGGTGACGGCCTAGACTCGGGTGTATCACGAAGCGTGGGCAAGCTGCAGCGTTATCTCGCAACCCATCCGGCCGCGGAAGACCGGGCCGAACTGATCGAAGCCTACCGCTGATCTGGTCGCATACCGGGACACCCCCCGGTCAGGACAGAGGTCACGTCGGCCGGCATGTGGTTCAATTGGAACGGGCTGGCGAGATGCGCCCCGATTGAACACGCAGGGAGATTCATTTGAGTACGGTGCCGAACAGCGCTGTCACCACGTTTGATGGTGACGTCCTCGCGGCGATTGATCACTGTTATGAGATCGGCTGGGCGGCGGACGGCCTGCCGGTTGTCCCTCCGGAACGTGCCAGGGTCGAAGCGATGTTGGCGGGCACCGGGCACGCGCCCGAGGACGTTCTGAATACCCACCCAACGACCGGCAATACGTGTACCGCGCTCGCCGCCGCGGTCAATGCGGTGATGGCCGGGTGCCTGCCGGAGTACTTTCCGGTCCTGGTGGCTGCGCTGGAGGCTCTCGACAAACCCGACTACAACTTCCACGCGGCAAGTGCTTCAACCGGCGGCTCGACTCCTGTGTTGCTGGTCGCGGGACCGGTTGTCGAGGCGATCGGCATGAACTCCGGTGCAGGGACGTTTGCGCCGGGCACGCGTGCCAACGCAACCCTCGGTCGCGCCATCCGGCTGATCCTGATGAACGTCTTCGAAATGATTCCTGGCGTGTCGGATCAGTCGACCCAGGGTTTCCCTGGCAAGTACAGTTTCTGTTTCGCCGAGCGTGCTGACGTGAACCCCTGGGACCCTCTGCCGGTTGAACTCGGTTACGGAGAGGGTGCGAGCTGTGTCGTGACCTACGCGGGTTCGAGCTTCAACAACGTCGAGAACCACGGCGGCGCAAACCCGGAAACGATCCTCGATTGTATTGCCGACTCGATGGCAAACCTCGGGTGCATCACGATTGGCCAGTCGATGGTGGTGCTCTCACCCGAACACGCAAAGATTGTCGCCGGGTCCGGCTGGAGCAAGGCCGATACCCGCGAGTACCTCTTCATGCATGCGCGTCAGCCCGTTGCGGCCATGCAGGCGTGCGGCAAGTATGTGCCGCGCGAACACGAAGCCCAGCTAAACGCGGGCCACACCGGACCGGAAGGTGAGTCGTTCGTGCACCGCGGGCTCGCGCCGGACGACATCATGCTGACCGTTGCCGGTGGACTTGCCGGTGGCCATTCGGCCTTCATCACCTCGTGGAGCCGGACGCGGGCTTCGATCATGCAGCATGCAGAGGTGCGAACATGAATCCAGACAACGGGAGACATCGATGGAACTGGTGAACCCGGCGGGCGGCACAAACCGCTCCGCCAGAATCCAGGCGCCCCGGTTGACCTACCTCGAAGGTCGCAAGATCGGGATCCTGATCAACGGCAAAGCGAACGCCGACACGTTGGCGCAGGAGACTGCGGCCATTTTTGCCGAGCGGCACGGCTGTGAGGTTGTCGAATTGATCGACAAGCGCAATGCGGGCAGACCCGCACCGGCGGAGCATCTGCAGAAGCTCTCCGAGGTCTGCGAGTTCCTCATCACGACCGTCGGGGACTGAGGAAGCTGTTCAACGTGCAGTTTGCACGACGGCGTAATGTTCGAGCAGCTCGGTAAACCCGCGCTGGTCATCTGCACCACCCCGTTCGAACCGACGGCGAAGAACATCGCCAAGGTGCTGGGGGTGCCCGACTATCAGTTCGCCTCGGTTGAACACCCGATCGGCTCCCGTTCACTCGACGAGATCAGGGAACGGGCGCAGGACGCCTACGAGCAGGGCATCAGGTTTCTGATGGCGCAGTGAACGCGGAGGGTCGATTGGCATCATCAATCTCGTCTTGACTGGCGTCAGCGACGTGGACAGGGTGGTCGCGTTCTGCGATGAGGTGTTGGCGACGGCGGGGGCTTGCTCCGATTCACCGCATGGTGCGGAAGCAGGCGCGAACCTCCTCCGTAAACGTTTCCGGACGTTCAAACGCGGCGAAGTGCCCACCTTTGTCGAGTTCGTTGAAATAGCGCAGGTCGGTGAAGCGCTTCTCCGCCCATCGGCGCGACGTCTTGAAGATCTCTTTCGGGAAAATACTGCATCCTGAGGGCAGGGTGATCGCGTCAGAGCCGCGTGGGGCGTTGAAACTCTCCCAATAGATTCTCGCTGACGATGCGCCCGCGTCGCAGAGCCAGTAGAGCATGACGTTGTCCAGCAATTCGTCCCGCGACAGGACGTTCTCAGGGTGCCCGTTGCAGTCGGTCCACTGGTAGAACTTCTCCAGAATCCATGCTGCCTGGCCAATCGGAGAGTCCGCCAGGCCGTACCCGAGCGTCTGGGGCCTCGTGCTTTGCTGCTTCGAGTAGCCGGAGTCGTGATCCTGGTAGAACTTGGCGGCGGCAAGCGCGGCCTGTTCGAGCTCCGTCAGGTCCTGCATCGTATCGGGATCGGGCGCGACCACCGGCATGTTCATGTGAATGCCCTGACAGTTGCCCAGCTTCTGTGCGCCAATTGCGGCGGTGACGACCGAGCCCCAGTCGCCGCCCTGGGCGAAGTACTGCTCGTAGCCAATTTCGAGCATCAGCGCGTTCCACGCGGCGGCGATCCGGTCGATGTTCCAGCCGGGCGTGGTGGGTTTCCCCGAGAAGCCGAATCCGGGCAGCGTGGGGCAGACCACGTGGAAGGCATCTGCAGAGTCGCCGCCGTGTGCCTGCGGTTCGGTGAGCAGCGGCAGGACCTTCTGGAATTCCACGACGGAGCCCGGCCAACCGTGCGTCAGCAGCAACGGCGCAGCGTCCTCGACGCTCGAACGGACGTGAATGAAGTGAAAGTCGAGGCCCTCGATGGCGGTGGTGAACTGGTCGAACTGGTTCAGCAACGCTTCCCGTGAGCGCCAGTCGTAGTCGTTCAGCCAGTAGTCGCGAATCTCCTGCATGTAGCCGAGCGGAATCCCCTGGCTCCAGTCGTCAGGCGTTTCGGCATCGGGGAACCGAGTCAGGGACAGTCGTGTCTTCAGATCGGTGAGATCACTGTCCGGTACGGCAATGTGAAATGGGGTGATTGGCATGACTGACTCCTACCTTGGTGCGCGCGAGAACCGGCGGGCTGCGCCGCGAATATCCAGGAAATCCGTACTCAGAGCAAACAGGCGCGGCCGCCGACGGGGTTCCTGCCGTTCGTCGTTTCAGCGTTCGCGGGCGCAAGTCGCGATGGTGGTTCTGGCAGTGTTGCCGACTCTGCCACGACGAGTTGACTTGGTTTGAGCGAGCATATGGAACGAGCACAGCCTCGGCTGGAGTCTCCGGCAGACCTCGATGCGCTGCTGCGAAACGTTGAGGGGCTGGAGGCTCATATTGAGGAGGCGAGCCTGCGCGCCGAACGCGCGCGGCGGCTGGACGCGGATACGTTGGGGCTCTTGACCGATGCTGGTCTCTTCCGGATGACGATGCCGGCCGACTGGGACGGGCTGGATCTGTCGCTCGCGGTACAAGCGGATGTCGTCGAGCGCCTCGCCGCCCTGGATGCCGCCATTGCGTGCGCTGTCGTTGCCGGAAGCGGCGCGGGGCTGGCCCTGCGGAACGTGCCGCGCTCGATCTGTTTCCTCATCCGTACATGGCGCAGTGCAGCGCCCTGATTCCCGAGGCGTCGGGGGAACGGGTTGGAGGCCTGTATCGGATCACGGGTAACTGGTCCGGCGCATCGGGCGCGCAGGAGGCGGATGTCGCCGTCCTTCCCTTCGCGGTTGCCGAGGCAGGCGCGTCGACTGGAGAGACGCGGGTTGCGGTCCTGCCCACCGGGCACCTGTCGGCAGTTCCCGAGGGTGGCCGCGCGCTTGCGGCGGTCGGCTGGGCCGAGGTGCGCCCCGTCACCGGACAACTCTCAGTGCCGGAGGCACACACCGATGCAGGACCGACGACCGATGAACGCTTGCGGGCCCGGGTGCTTGCGGCGGCCGTCGCTGTTGGTCTTGCCGGGCGGTTTGCCGAGGGTTTGCGCGAGGCGCGCCGGCACGCCGCCCGGGCGTTGTTGGTCGACGTCGCGCGATCCGCGGGACACCTGCATCGCGCCGGTCTCGCGGCGCAGTTCGCAACCGAAGTCGCCTGTGACGCGGTGCACGGCGCGGCGCGTGACGTGGCCGCGCGGAGAGCAGCGCTGGACGCTCTGACGTTGCGCCAACTTCTGCCCGACATCTGAGGCGCCTGCCTGCAGGGCATGGGCAAACGGGGTAGGCTTGCGCGCGCTGTTTCGGTTGGCAGGAAATGACTTTGGCAACGGATTACTACGAACATCTGTTTGGGGTTCGGGGGAAGGTTGCCCTCGTAACGGGCGGTACGCGCGGGATCGGCCTCATGATCGCCGAAGGACTGGTGCGCTGCGGCGCCCGGGTTTACGTCGCGTCGCGCAAACCGGAAGCTTGCCAGGAGGCGGAATCGACACTCTCGGAGTTTGGTGAATGTGTCGCGATTCCGAGCGACGTCTCGACGATTGCGGGCTGCCAGGAGCTCGCGGATGAGATTGCCGGCCGGGAGTCGCGCCTCGACATTCTCGTTAACAACGCCGGTCTCACCTGGAGCGAGGACATCGACAAGTTCTCGGAGAAGGCCTGGGACAAGGTCATGGACCTCGATATCAAAGGTCCGTTCTTCCTCATCCAGAAAGTGCTACCACTGCTCCGTGCCGCGGCGAGACCCGAGCAGCGCGCTTCGATCGTCAACGTCTCGTCCGTGAACGGTCTGAAGCCGTCAGGCCTCCGGAACTACTCCTACGTGGCGGCCAAAGCTGGCCTCAATCAACTGACAGCGCAACTTGCGCGGGATCTGATGGACGAGCAGATCAACGTCAACTGCATCGCGCCTGGGCCGTTCCAGTCGAAAATGACCGCGCCGCTCTATGCGACGCCGGAACTGGAAGAGCAGGTACGTGCCGGCTTTCCGATGAAGCGATGGGGGGCGGTGGAGGACGCGGCCGGGCTGACCATCTTCCTGTCATCGCGCGCCGGCTCCTATCTTTCCGGGGTGGTGCTGCCGCTCGACGGTGGCGCGACCAACATCTGACCGGAGGCCTCGATCCTCGACCGGTATCTCGATGTCGTACAGCGTTGGCGCTTCGCGGTCGTCCTGCTGGCGCTTGCCGGTCCGCTGTATCTTGCGTCCACGCTCGATCGGATGGTCATCACGACCGACTACCGGATCTTCTTCGATGACGACAACCCGGAACTGATTGCGCTCGACGCGCTCGAGACGACCTATACGAATGCCGACTACTACCTGCTGGCCCTGCGCAGTCCGTCCGGCACCATGTTCGAAGGGTATGCCCTGCGGGCGTTGCTGGACGCGACCGAACAGGCCTGGCTGACGCCGCACGCGCTGAGGGTCGACTCGGTCACCAACTTCCAGCATACGATTGCGCAAGAGGACGACCTGATCGTCGCGGACCTGGTCGAGTTTGCCGATCTGTCCCCCGCCGAACGCGAAGCCCGTCTGGCGGTTGCGATTGCGGAGCCCTCGCTCGTCCACCGCCTCATTTCCCCGGATGGCAAGACCGCGGCCGTCATGGTGACGATTCACTTCCCGCCCGGCCCGAAACACGAGTTTGTACCCGAAGTCGTTGAATTCAGTCAGGCACTCGAAGATGAACTCGGGGCGAAGTACCCGGATCTCGTCGTTGCCCGCACGGGGCTTGTTCTGTTCGACCACGCCATGCTCGTCACGATGGAGGAGGACATGGCCCTGCTGATGCCGGTGATGCTGGGGCTCATCGTGCTGCTCACGGCGGTGCTGCTCCGCTCGGTGCCCGCCACGATGGTGACGGTGCTGCTGCTGTCCCTTGCGGCAATGTCGTCAGCCGGGCTCGGTTCCGCGATTGGCATCGTCTTCACGTCACCGTCGTCGATGGCACCGCTGATGGTGCTGACGCTCGCGCTCGCCAACTCGGTGCACATCTTTGTCGCCGCCCTTCAGCACATGGAGGACGGCCTCGACAAGGATCAGGCGATCCGGCAGGGGCTGAAGGAGAAGTTCGAGCCGGTCGCGGTCACCAGTCTGACGACGATCATTGGCTTCACGTCACTCAACACCTCCGGCTCTCCGCCGATGGCCGACATGGGCAACATGGCGGGATTCGGTATTTTTGCGGCATGGCTGCTGTCGCTGACGCTGCTGCCGGCACTCTGGTTCATTCTCCCGTTTGCCGAAGGGCGACGACGCGGTGTTGCACGCCGCCTGCTGTGTCAGCTTGCCGAGGTTGTCATTGGCCGATCGCGGGTGTTTCTGGTCGGCATCGGCGGCGTGGCCATCATGCTGATCGCGCTCGTGCCGACCAACGATCTCGGTGAGTCGTTCCTCGAGTATTTTCCCGACGATTTGCCGCTGAGAGCCGACACCGACTTCACCACCGAGCATCTGACTGGCCCCTATACGCTCGAATTCTCCCTGTCAGGAGGTGGTGAGGGCTCCATTTCCGAGCCCGCCTACCTGGCGACACTGGACGCGTTCCGCGCCTGGAGCCTCGAGCAGTCGGAGGTTGCGCACGTCTACATCTTCTCCGACGTACAGAAGCGCCTCAATCGCGCGATGCACGGTGACGATCCCGACTGGTATCGCATCCCCGACACGCGCCCGCTCGCCGCGCAGTTTCTGCTGCTGTTCGAGATGTCGTTGCCTTACGGGCTGGATCTGAACAGCCAGATCGACGCCGACAAATCCGCGACCAAGGTCGTAATGACCCTGCATGACATCCATTCACGCGATATTCGAGGGATCAAGGTCAAGGCTGAAGCATGGCTGCGCGAGCATGCGCCGGAGGCGATGTGGACCCAGGGTGCCAGCAGTTCGATCATGTTCGCCTATCTGTCGCAGCGCATGATCCGCAACATGCTGCTGGGTACCCTGCTCGCGTTTGGCCTGATCGCGTTGGTACTGATGGTGGCCCTGCGGAATCTGAAGCTCGGTGTTCTCAGTCTCGTGCCGAACCTGTTCCCCGCTGCGGTTACGCTCGGCATCTGGGCAATGCTCGTTGGCGAGATTGGCATGATTGCCTCGGTCATCACGTCGATCACGATGGGCCTGATCGTCGACGATACGGTGCATTTCCTTTCGACTTATCGTCGCGCCCGACGCGAACTGGCGCTGTCGGCGGAAGATTCGATCCGGCACACCTTCGAACACGTTGGGACTGCGCTCTCATCGACGACAATCATCCTGGCGGCCGGCTTTGCTGTACTCGCAAGCTCATCCTTCTCGCCGAACCAGCAACTCGGGACGCTTTCCGCAATCACGATTCTCGTCGCGGTGGTCCTGGACTTCTTCCTGTTGCCGCCGCTCCTGATGCTGCTCGACGGCGGTGACACCCGCAAAGCACCCGACTAGACTGGGCGATTCCTCGCTTACGTGGTGACAACATGACGATTGGTCTGGGCCTCGGGACTTCCCGATATCCGTTTGACGCCGCGCGTGAGTATTGGGCGTGGGTCGAGCAGTGTGAGAAGGGTCACGTCGACTCGATCTGGCAGACGGACCGGCTCGTCTCCACGGAGCCGATGCTGGAATGCATCGCCACGATGGCCGCGCTCGCGGGAGCCACCGACCGCATGCGCTTCGGCATGAATGTCGCGTCGATTGCGCTGCGGGATCCGCTGCTGACTGCAAAGCAGCTTGCGACGATCGACGTACTCTCGGAAGGCCGTTTGCTGCCCGCGTTTGGCATCGGCAGTGCCGTTTCCCGCGACTATACGGCGACAGGTACACCGACCAAGGCACGCGGCAGGAAGGCGAACGAGGCGCTGGAACTGGTCTCGCGGCTCTGGAGTGAAGAGTCGGTGTCGTTCGACGGCACCTTCTTCAAATACGATGAGGCAAGCATTGCCCCCAGACCCGTGAACCCGGACATTCCCCTCTGGATCGGAGGCTCCTCCGAAGTGGCGATTAAGCGGACCGCCAGATACGGCACCGGCTGGCTGGGCGGCATCGACACGCCGGAACAAGCGGCGGTCATGGTGCGCGGTATCAAGGCCGCTCTGGTAGACACCGGGCGTTCAATTGACGAAGACCACTACGGCGCGACGTTCTCGTTCCGCATCGGTAGCGGTGAGGATTCCGCGTCGAAACAGACCGCCGACGGCCTGAAGGCCCGCACCGGCAAGGACCCCTCGCGATTCATGGTGACAGGGGACGCGGACGCGGTGATCGCGCGTGCTGAAGAGTACATTGCCGGCGGTTGCAGTAAATTCGTGTGCATGCCCATCGCGCGCAATGCGTCGGAGATGACCGAACAGACCCGCCTCTTCATCGATCACGTGTTGCCCGCGTTCGAGGGGCGCTGAGCCCGCATCGTCGCGGGCTGGCCTAGTCGGTCAGCAACGCCTGGAACTGCTCGATAATCTCTTCCTCGAGGTAGTCCCGGAACTCGCCCGCGTCGAAGAACGAGCCGCCGCAGGTCGGACACTTCTCAAAACGGATGGTTGGCTACTGCACGTTGACGTGCAGCGCCGGTGTTCCGCACTTGGGACAGTCGATCTGCTGAATCTGGTCGTACCTGGCACCAACAAACTCGTCTCCGACGTCAACCGACTCGGCGCCCTTGAGTTTTAGCAGGTCTTCCTTCTCCAGTCGGTCGAACCAGATGCCGAAACAGTGGGCGCATCGGTCGATTTCGATGCCTTCGACGGAGACGGTTTCCATCTCGTGGACACATTTCGGACACAGCATCGTGCGCTCCTACCAATCTCCTGACAGGAATTCCAGCGTGCGGTCGTAGGCGCCGTCATCGGTCGGCACGATTGCCGCGCAGAAGTGGGTGACACCGAGGTCCTTCAGACGCTGCAGGGATGAGCGCAGGGTGTTCTCGTCTCCCGCAAGCGCGATATCGCCCGGACCGGCCAGCCCCTCGCGATCGAGCATGGCGCGGTAGGAGGGCAATTGGCCGTAGCCCGCGAGTGTCTTGCCGATGCGCTCCCGCGCGGCGTTGGGGTCGTTCGTCACGACGATCGGAAACCCGGCCGCGACCGTGGGCACAGGTTTCCCGGCGGAATCCGCGGCAGTGTTCAGCGATGGGACGATATGGTCCTCGAGGGTGCGGGGACCGGTCATCCACGTCACGGTACCGTCCGCGAGCTCGCCGGTGAGCTTCAGCATCTGCGGGCCAAGCGCTGCGACCAGGATGGGGACATGGCCAGCATCGGGGACAGTCAACGTGAGGTTCACATTGTACTGTTCGCCCGCATGGGACACGGTCTCTCCGCGCATGAGTGGCCCGAGCACCTCGAGGTATTCACGCATGTGCCGCGCGGGCTTGTCGTAGGAGAAGCCCAGCATGTTCTCGATCACGATCTTGTGGGACAGGCCAATCCCCAGCCGGAACCGGCCCTGTGCCGCAGCCCCGGCCGTCATTGCCTGCTGGGCCAGTGCGGTCGGGTGTCGTGGATAGGTGGGTGTCACCGCGGTACCAAGGCCAATCGTGCTTGTGTGCGAACCGACGAGCGAGAGCGTCGAGATGGCGTCGAGCCCGAAGATGTTCGCCATCCACAGGTCATCGAAGCCGCGTGCTTCCGCATCCTGCGCTGTCCTGATGATCCCGGCCAGGCTGCCGTCAGGTCCGTCAGAGGCTCCTATCATGAGTCCCATACGCATGGCGTTATACTCCAGTCAGAAAGGGGGGCGTGGGTCAGGTGTGTCAGCGGAAGTCAGCTTGCTTCCCTGACGAGTTCGATGGTGCGCCCGAGTGTTTCGAGTCGCTCATCGAGCGTCGCGCCCATTGGCGACAGACGCAGTGTATTGATCCCGACGTCACGATAGGCACGGATTCTATCGCGCACCATGTCCTCCGTGCCGAACAGGTTGGTCTTGAGGATCATGTCGTCGGGTACGCGGTCGATCGCGGCTTCGCGTTTGCCCGCGATCCACAACCGCTGGACCTCGGTGGCATCCTCTTCGAACCCCTGGCGCTTGAACGCGTCATTGTAGAAATTGTGCTCGGCTGAGCCCATGGCGCCAAGCTGGAATGCCATACCGGCCTTCTGGGGAGCGATCAGTGCTTCGACATCGTCCGTAAAGGCGACGCCGCCGCCCACCTGAAGGTCCACGTCGGCGATCGAACGACCCGCCGCCGTTGCTGCATCGGCGATCGCCTGGATGACGGGTGCTCCCGTGTCCGGGCTGAAGCTCGTTCCAACCCAGCCGTCCGCCATGGCGCCGGTCAGTTCGAGACTCTTTGGTGAGAGGCTTGCCAGGTAGATGCCGATCGAGTCGTTGCCTGGCTGCGAGAGCCGCAACGCCTTGCCTTCGCCGCCGGGCAGGGGCAACTGATGGTACTTTCCGTCGTACTGAATCTTGTCGCCCGCGAACGCCATGCGGACGATCTCCATCGTCTCCCGCATCCGGGTGATCGGCGCCTTGAAGGGCACACCCTGCAGGCCCTCGACAACCTGTGGACCGCTTGCGCCGAGGCCCAGGACAAACCGGTCGTCCGAGACAGCGGCGAGGGTCAGGGCCGTCATCGCGGTCATGGAAGGGGTCCGCGCACTGATCTGCATGATGCCGGTGCCCAGTTTGATGCGGGACGTTTTCGCGGCGAGGTAGGCGAGGGGGACCACTGCGTCCTGCCCCCACGCTTCGGCCGACCAGACGAAGTCAGCACCGAGTTTTTCGCTCTCCGCCACGAAGTCGACGTTGTCCTGCCAGTCGCGCTTGCGTCCGGAGGCTGCGCCGCCAATGCCAATTGCTGTCTGCATCTTGAAGGATCTCCCGAAAGTCGGTTCAGGTGTGTCGGCAGGTAGCCCTACCGTGAGAGAGGCTACCAGGTAATGGTGAGCCCCGTGTGTTTCGCCTGGTTGTAATGCATGTTCGTCAGCAGACCCGTTGGCGCGGGCAGTGACGTGGCAGGCGCCAGTGGAAGTGCGGGCATCGGCTCGCTGACGAACTGCGAGTCGAACACCCGGTTCACGTTGACGGGGTAGCGCTTGTCCAGGACGTTGTTGCTGAAGAGCGTGAACGTCCAGTTTTTCCAGCGATAGGCGACAGCGACGTCGAGCGTTGTCGTGTTGAACACCTTGCTGAGCGCGAGAGCCGGTTTGTTCTGGTAGTCCGAGTGGTATCTGTAGCGCGCCAGCGCGGTGACGTTCCCGCTCGCATAGGGCCAGCTGTAGCGCGCGGTCAAGGTCGCGCTGTCCGCCGGTGCCCACGCCGGTCGCTCTGATCGACAAATGTCCCTGGATTCTCGAGATCGGGTGCCTGATTCTGGGTGTGGTGGGCCTTGCCGTGCGCAAGTATCAGGTCGATCCGCAGTTGTGGATGGGGGGCGTACGTCGCCTCGAGTTCCACACCCCTCGATTCCACTTCAATGAGGTTCCTGCGTAGTACGTGGATCTCGTCGCCCACGTTTTCGCGAACGAGTCCGGTCTGATCCTTGAGCCAGGTCCGGTAGGTCACGAGGTTGACCCGGAGCGTGTTGTCCCACCAGTCGCTCCTGAGCCCGATCTCGTAGTTGTTGGAGGCTTCGTTGGCGAAGGGTACATAGGCCGCGGTGAGACGCGCGTTGGCATCGAAGCCACCGTTGCGGTGGCCCTGGGCACCGCGGAAATACAGGATTGCAGAGTCATCGACGCGATAGCGGATGCCGAACGTGCCGAGCCCGTTGTCGAACTTCATACTTCCGTCGAGGGTCGGTGGCACGCT
>PBVL01000172.1 GCA_002728675.1 Gammaproteobacteria bacterium | reverse complement strand
GGGCTGGGTCCAGGAGAAATGCTCCGGATGCGCGCCGAGACCGGCCTCGAGGCCGCTCAGCATGATCTCGCGGTTTTCGCGATATACCTCGAGCTTACCCTCCGCGACAGGCCACAACGACTCGCGCAGTGCAAACGCATCGTCGTGCAGCAGCGCCTCGAAGCCGTAGAGTGCCTCGGGATTGTGAAAGAGGATGTCGCCCGCCGCCTCGGTCAGCAGCAGGTCCTTGAGTGCTGCTGACTCGCCGTCCGCGATTGCGATGGTCGCTTCCGTGTACACGAAACCTACGCGCGGTCCCGGAAATCCGATCTTCGACCCCGTGAAGAGGTGTACCGTCAGTTCCGGGTCGAGCGCCATGAACGGAGACGGGCGCGCATCGGCGTCCGCATAGCTGATGTAGACGTACGGTGCGTCCTCGACGATCAGCAGTCCCTCCTCACGGGCGACCTCGAGAATGGCCTCCCGCCGCGCCTGGCTGAACGAGAAGCCGGCCGGATTGTGTCCGTCGGGGACCGTGTAATAGAACGGCACCAACCGACCGTCGCCACGGGCCGCATGAATCTGCGCCCTGAACCGTTCGACGATCGGACCCTCGGAGTCCATCTCGACGCTGTAGATCTCCGCCTGTTCCGCAAGGGCCGCCCTCGCGACGAATCCAGCGTAGGTTGGCGCATCGGTGATGTAGGCGATCGGCACACCTGGGCGTTCGAACAGTGAACACAGCAGATTGATCCCGCCACTTGCTCCCACCGTGGGCAACAGGCAGTCGGGGCGCATGTCGAGGCCCCAGTCCGCGCCATACACGCTCGCGAAACTCTCACGCACGCTCACCGGGCCAAGCGTGTCGGTGTAGGAGTAGGACTCGCGCAGGTACTCCGGGACGGCTCCCGTGTCATTCGCTCCGGAGCGTGCCGCAAGGTGCGCAAAGTAGGCTTCCTTGTGGGCCAGGAATGCCCGCGGGTCGGTGACCTCCGGATGCGGATAGCCGGCGCCCAGGTGGTGGATCCGCAGGCCCTTGTCAGCAGCCAGTTGCCGCAACCCGGGAAGTGACGCCGCCATCTTCCGGGTGACGGACACCGGCTGAGGTTTCAGCACCCCGGCCTTCAGAGACACCATGGAACAACTCGCTCGCGTGAAGAGCTACCCACCTTAGCACGCCCTCCCGGGCCGTCGCGGCGCACGGCGGGGCCAGCCGTCCCGCCTGGACCCCGGGGAGCACCAGTCAGGGCGTGCTCCCTTTCGGGGGCCCGCAATCGTTCACAGGATGACGAGCACGTACACCGAGCAGACCGCCCCCAACAGCGCGGTGCCAACGAGTATTGCGATCATATTTCTGACTTTGACCATCGTGCGTTCTCCTGAACGGTGTGGCTGACGACGCGCCAACCGATGCGGGAGGTAGGGCCAAAGTTGTGCCAACCCCTGAATTTCATCTTTATATCAAATAGTTACAGACCTTCACCCGTTCAATGCCGCGTCGCAGTACGCCACGACCGACAGTCTTCCAAGGGCCGTCATGCCATTTTTGTCAGTCCCGGTTCCGCGCACCGCGGCCCTTTCTGATAGGTTGGCCCAAAACCGGAACAGGAGCGCCCCCATGGCCGAAGACGAAGTCGTCCATCTCGACATCAGTGGCGGCATCGCCACCATCACGCTGGACTCGCCGCGGAACAGGAATGCGTTGTCGCGCCAACTGACGAGCGAACTTGCGGACCACCTCGAAACGGCCCTCGGCGATCCGGCCGCGCGTGCGGTGGTGCTGACACATACGGGCACGGTCTTCTGCGCTGGCGCGGACCTCAAGGAGTCCCGGGAAGCCAACATTGCGAAGGCCGAAGGCCGCGAGCAGGCGCCGCGGCGTGCGGGCAAGGGCCTGCCCGACATGATCAACATGATCTGGGAGTCACCGAAACCCGTGATCGCCAGGGTGAACGGTGCTGTGCGCGCCGGGGGCCTCGGCCTCATGTCTGCGTGCGACTTCGTGGTGATGGTCGAGGAGGCAACGATGGCCTTCAGCGAAGTCCGCATCGGGGTCGTGCCCGCTGTCATTTCAGTCGTCTGTCTCCCCCGCTTCAGCACGCTGAAAGGTGCCGAACTGATGTTGACCGGTGACACCTTCACCGCGGCGCAGGCGGCCGCATGGGGCTTCATCAATCGCGCAGTCCCCGCGGACCAACTGGACGACGGTGTGGGCGCCATCGTCGACTCACTCAAACAGTGCAGCCCCAACGCCCTCGCTGAAACGAAGAAGATGGCGCGCCTCGTGCCCACTCTCCCGACCGACGAGGGCTTCAGGCAGATGGGCGAACTGTCCGCGCGGATGTTCGCGAGCCCGGAGGCTCGGGAAGGCATGACCGCGTTCGCCGAGAAGCGCGACCCGAGTTGGGCCATCGAGTCCTGACAGGCTGACCGAACGGTAATCGTGACCGTGTACGCATTTCGTCTCATCGCGACGCTGACGCTCCTGCTCGGCAGCCTGCCCTGTGCCGCCGAATCCGCGGCGGGTGCAACGATGGAGAACGTCTGGGGCGAGACGGTCGAAACGCCACGCTACGGCGGCACGATCACCATCGCGACCCAGGTGGACTGGGAACACACGGACCCCTGGTACAACTGGAACGGGACGCTGTCCGGATCACCCGTCCTGGAGAAGCTCGGAATCGGCAACTGGGCGATCCCCCGGGACGAGTACGCGTTCACGTCATCGTTCGTCCCGGTTGACGTCATCAAACCGCACCTTGCCGAAAGCTGGGAGATGCGCGACCCAACCACGGTTGTGTTTCGCATCCGCCGAGGAATTCACTGGCACGACAAACCTCCGGTGAACGGCCGCGAACTGGACGCCTGGGACGTCGAGATGTCGATTCAGCGCGTGATCGGCCAGGGCCGGTTCGAGTCGATGGGGCACAGCCCTTACGCGCACATGGTGAAGTCAGCAGGCGTCATCTCGGCAGAGGCGACGGACCAGTGGACAGTCGTCGTGAAGGTTGCCCAACCGTCCCTGCTGTCGCTTTCAGCGCTCTACTGGCAGTCGTGGGAAGGCGCATGGATTTCCCCGCGGGAGGTCATCGAACAACACGGGGACCACCGCAACTGGCGTAACCTCGTCGGCACCGGGCCCTTCATGCTCGAAGAGCACGTGGACGGCGTTTCGTGGACCTACCAGCGCAATCCGAACTACTGGTACAAAGACGAGCGACACCCCGGCATGGCGCTGCCGTTCGCGGACACGCTGCGAGTACTTGTCATACCGGACCGTGCGACCCAGATCGCCGCGCTGCGTTCCGGCAAGATCGACGTGCTGACGAACCTCACGATCGAAGAGGCCCGTGCCATCGCGCGCAGCAATCCCGAAATCAAAATCCACTACAGCGCGGCCGGCGGACGTAACCGCGACAGCACGATGCAGGTTAGCCGCCCGCCCTTCAACGACCTGAGGGTGCGCAAAGCCATGCAGAAGGCGCTCGACCTCCAGGCCATCGCGCAGCACTACTACTTCGGGCAGGCGACGGACGACCCGTTTGGACTCGGCGGCCCGACCGTCGTGAAGATGGGCTGGGACGCGGGGCCGGACGACTGGCCCGAGGCCGTGCGCGACGGTTATCGCTACGACCCCGAAGGTGCCCGGCGCCTGCTCGCTGAAGCGGGCTATCCCGACGGCTTCCGCTTCACCTACGACGCGAGTCCCGACGGTGATCTGGATCTCGTGCAGCTCTACAAGTATTACTGGTCGCTGATCGGCGTCCAGGCCGACATCAACGTCCTGAGCAGCGTCGCGGCTGCATCGAATCGGGCCTACAAAGGTGACTTCGACATGACCGTGCTCGGCCTGCGCGGCAACAACTACACCCCGCTCGGCCGGTTGCGCAGCTTCATGAGCGGCGAGATCGAGAACTACGCCCAGTGGCAGGACCCCGAGTACGATCGACTGGCGCGCATCGCCTTCTCGCAAACGGAAATGGAACCATTCAAACGTGCGGTCGCCGAGGCGAGCACGTACTACGCAAGCCAGCACATCACGTTGGCCAACACCTACCCGGACAACATCAGCGCTGTCCAGCCCTGGATCAAGGGCGGCTACTGGGGCCAGTACGCCGTGGGCGGCGGCGGCATGATCCTCACGCTGTGGTCACGCTTCTGGGTCGACGAGTCGATGAAGCCATGATGCGCCGTATCACTTCCGGGGGGACGCATGGGTAGCTACCTGACACGTCGCCTGCTGTACATGATCCCGACACTGCTGGTCGTGTCGGTGATCATCTTCTCGCTCGTCCGCATGGTGCCGGGCGACATCATCGATCAGATGGTCGCCGAGATGGCCGCGCAGCCCGGCGCCAGCGGCACGGTCGACCGCGAAGCGATCGAAAAACGGCTCGGCCTCGACGTGCCGGTCTGGCAGCAGTACGGACGGTGGCTCGCGGGGGTCGTCCAGGGTGACCTGGGCGAGTCGTTCCGGGGTTACGGCACGGTCGCGGACAAGATCGCCAGCAGACTGCCGGTGACGTTCGAGTTGGGGCTGCTGTCGATCATCGTCGGGCTCATCATCGCCATCCCGATTGGTATCTACTCGGCGGTGCGTCAGAACTCGATCGGCGATTACGTCGGACGCACCACTGCGATTGCATTCATGTCGGTGCCCAATTTCTGGGTGGGCACGATGATCATGATCTACCCTGCCGTGTGGTTTCGCTGGTCACCGCCGATGGAAGTGGTCGCGTTCTCGGACGACCCCATCGGCAATCTCGGCATGTTCCTCATCCCGTCGATCGTGCTCGGCATGGCGCTCGCGGGCAGCACGATGCGCATGACCCGGACCATGATGCTCGAAGTCCTCCGGCAGGACTTCATCCGCACCGCCTGGTCGAAAGGTCTGCGCGAGAAAGTGGTCATTCTTCGCCACGCAACGCGGAATGCGCTGATCCCGGTCGTTACCTGGGTCGGCTTCCAGATTCCGATGCTGGTCGGCGGCGCGGTGGTTACGGAAACGATCTTCGGTCTTCCCGGCATGGGGCGCTTGCTGGTCGATGCGCTGTCGGAGCGGGACTATCCGGTCGTCACCGGGGTCGCGCTGATCGTGGCGGCGTTTGTGGTGCTGGTGAACCTGATCGTGGACCTTACCTATGCGTGGCTTGATCCACGCGCACGGCAGGAATAGGCCATGTCCGGTCTCGCCGCCTCCACCCGCAACCTGCCGCCACAGCGCAACGAGTTCATGCGGTTCTGCTCGCGCCTCATCAAGGAACAGCCGCTCGGGACGGTGGCCGCGATCATCGTTCTGGTATTCGCGTTCACCGCCGCTTTCGCGGACGTGCTCGCGCCGTACGACTATTCGATCCCCGATCTGCCCAGCCGCCTCGACAGCCCGTCGCTCGAACATCCGCTCGGCGCGGATCAGCTTGGGCGCGACGTGTTGAGCAGGGTGATTTACGGGGCTCGCGTGTCGCTCATCGTCGGCTTTGCGTCCGCGTTCCTGAATGTGGTGGTCGCGATCATCATCGGCGCGATCAGCGGCTACTTCGGGGGTCGGGTGGACATGATCATTCAGCGCTTCGTCGACGGGTGGATGGCAATTCCGGGTCTGCTCATCCTGCTTGTCGTGATGTCGTTTCTCGGCCGCGGCATGCTGAACATCATCCTGGTCCTCGGGATCGCCGGCGGCATCGGCGGCTCGCGCCTCGCACGCAGCGCCGTCATCGCGATCAAGGAGAGCCTGTACCTGACGGCCGCACGGACGGTGGGCGTACCGCTTCGGCGCATCCTGTCGCATCACGTGATGCCCAACATCATGGCCCCGATGATCATCCTCTTCAGCGCAAGCGTTGGCGGCAACATCCTCTCCGAGGCGACGCTCAGCTTTCTCGGCTTCGGCCTGCCCCCCGACGTCCCGAGTTGGGGCGGCATGCTGAGCGGCGAAGGCCGAAAGTTCATGGAGATTGCGCCGCATCTCGCGTTGTGGCCCGGACTCGCCCTGACGATCGTGGTCTGGGGAACCAACATGTTCGGGGACTCGCTGCGTGACCTGCTCGACCCGCGCATGCGCGGTGGAGGTGGCAGCTATCAGTAACGAGGGCAGTTCAATCGACGACGACGTCCTGCTGGACGTCAGGGGGCTCACCACGCACTTCTTCACCGAAGACGGCATCGTGCGTTCCGTCGACGGCGTGACCTTCGACGTGCGCAAGGGCGAAGTCCTCGGACTCGTGGGCGAGAGCGGCTCCGTCAAGAGCGTGACGGCGCTGTCGCTGCTCCGGCTGATCCCCTCACCGCCCGGTCGGATCGTGGCGGGCGAGGTCAGTTTCAACAACCGCGACCTGCTGAATCTCGACGAAGACGCGATGCGCGACCTGCGCGGCAACGAAATGGCGATGATCTTCCAGGAACCGATGACATCCCTGAATCCCGTGCTGACTGTGGGTCGACAGGTGGCAGAGCCGCTCGAAGTGCACCAGGGCATGGGCCAGTCAGAGGCAATGAAGAAAGCGGTCGAACTGCTTGCGCAGGTCAACATCGCTGAACCGGAACTCCGTGCCCAGGCATACCCGCACCAGTTCAGTGGCGGCATGCGCCAGCGGGCCATGATCGCCATGGGCATGGGCTGCGACCCACTGCTCATGATTGCTGACGAGCCGACAACGGCGCTCGATGTCACGGTGCAGACCCAGTTGCTGGACCTCCTGCAGGAAGTGACACGCGAAACCGGCATGTCCCTGATCCTGATCACACACAACCTCGGTGTCGTTGCGCGTTACGCGAACCGGGTCAACGTCATGTATGCGGGGCGCATCGTGGAAAAAGGCCCCGCGGACGCGATCTACGACACGCCGCGGCATCCCTACACCATCGGCTTGATGGCATCGGTCCCACAACTGGATCAGGACCTCAAACAGAAGCTCATTCCGATCGAGGGCCAGCCGCCCGACCTCACCAACCTGCCAACCGGGTGCGCGTTTCATCCGCGATGCCCCTACGCGATCGATCGTTGCCGGCAGGAGACCCCAACGCTCGAGTCGGTCGGCCCCGATCACGAAGCTGCCTGCTGGGTGGATGTCCGTGACTGACTTGTCCGTGACTGACGGGGCGCCATCAGACACTTCGACCAACCTCGTCGAGGTCAGCAACCTGCACGTCCGCTTTCCTGTCTATCGCGGCACCGTCCTCCGCAAGAAGGTTGGCGACATCAACGCGGTGAACGGTGTCACGTTCGGGATCAGACGCGGCGAGACGCTCGGCCTCGTCGGCGAATCCGGGAGCGGCAAGACCACGACGGGCCAGGCGATCCTGCAGATCGTGCCGGTCGCCGAAGGGGGTGTGACCTTCGAAGGGCAGGACATCGTCGGCATCAGGGGTGAGGCCGAACGCGCACTCCGGCGCGACATGCAGATGATCTTCCAGGATCCGTTCAGCTCGCTGAATCCAAGGATGAAGGTCGGCAACATGATCGGCGAGGCATTGTTGGTTCACGGGCTCGTGGACAGCAGGGCCGCGTACGCCGAGCGCGTCGCGGACCTGCTCGACATGGTCGGCCTGTCACCCGCAATGGCCGACCGTTACGCCCACGAGTTCAGCGG
>PBVL01000171.1 GCA_002728675.1 Gammaproteobacteria bacterium | reverse complement strand
GCGCAAGAACTTCGTGCCGGCCCAGGACTACGTTGAACGCGCCGTGAAGGGCCTCGAGTACGAGGGGCGCCCGCTTGCGGAGACGTTCGCCCGGCGCCTGTTCCGGCTGACGGGCGTTCGGGTCGACCCCGCAGATTTCAAGGAGGAGACGCTCGCCAATCACCTGCGCATGAACATCAGGGTCGTTGGCGCTGACGGCAAAGTGCTGGGCGCCGGGCGCGACATTGCGGCGCTTCGCAGGACGTTCGCCGAGGACGCGAAACGGGGTCTGGACGCCGGCCACAAACATCCGCTGGAACGCAGCAACCTGGTCGACTGGGACTTTGATGAGCTTCCCGAGCACGTCGAGGTCAGGCGTGGCGGGCTGTCTGTGCGCGCGTATCCGGCCCTCGTCGACAAGGGTGATTCGGTATCGATCGCGTTGCACGATTCGCCTGCTGCCGCGCGGTCGCACATGACGGCGGGTCTGGTCCGCCTGCTGCGGCTGCGGCTGTCCGAGCAGGCGCGGTACGCGGCGAAGAGCGTGCCCGGGTTCAAACGCCTTGCGCTGTTCTACGCGACGATCGGCAGCGCTGATGAGCTGCTCGACGATATCGTCGGCGCGGCCTTTCGCTACACATTCTGCGACGAGCGCCCCTTTGTGCGGACCAGGCAGGAGTTCGAGGCGCGTGTCGCCGCGCGCGGCGCGCTGTTCGAGACGCTGAACAGGGTTGGCCGTCTCATCGGAGACGCGCTCGAGCAGGCGCATGCCATTCGCAAACAGCTGGAGTCTCAGGCGGCGGCCAGGTTCCCGGACGCCCGCGCCGACCTGCAGGAACAGCTGATGACGCTGCTTGGACCGGGCTTCATGCGTCACACGCCCGAACGCTGGCTCGCGCAACTGCCGCGCTATTTGAAGGCGGCCGCGCATCGCCTCGAGAAGCTGCCAGAGACCGCCAGCCGCGACGGCGATCACATGGCGCTCGTGCAGAAGCTGACAGAGCGCCTCGAAGGCCTGTCCGGACCGGTCCGGTCGAACCCGGAAGTCGAGCCGGAGGTTCTGCAATACCGCTGGATGCTCGAGGAACTGCGCGTGTCGCTCTTCGCCCAACAGCTGGGTACGAGCGTTCCCGTCTCGGGCAAACGTCTCGACAGACAGTGGGACAAGGTACGAATGGGCAACGGGATTTCGGCATGAGCGCGGCGCGCGTGATGGTCCTTTGTCTGGGCTTACTGGCTGCCCCGCAGACGTTCGCGGACGGTGATCCGCTCGAACCGATCAACCGCCCCATTCACGCCCTGAACGAGGGTGTTGACCGGATCGTGCTGAAGCCTGCCGCGAAGACGTATCGGCGTGTGCGGCCTGGGTTCGTGAGAGCCGGTATCGGCAACTTTTTCAGCAATCTGGGCGAAGTCAGCAACGTCGTGAACAACGTGCTGCAGGCCAAGCCGGGAGATGCGTTCAACGATTTCGGGCGCCTGTTCATCAACTCGAATGTCGGGGTGGGTGGCGTCTTCGACGTCGCGTCGTCACTCGGACTCCCGGAACATCAGGAAGACTTCGGGCAAACGCTTGCCACCTGGCGGGTTGGCCAGGGGCCTTACATCGTGCTGCCATTCCTTGGCCCGTCCACGTTGCGGGATGCGATTGCGAGGTCCATCGACACCGCGCTGAATCCGGTTCGTCACGTGGACCACGTTCCGACCCGGAACGTGCTGCTCGCCGCTGACCTCGTGGTGACGCGGGCAGACATTCTGCAGGCGGAGAGCGTCATTTTCGGAGAGAAATATCTGTTCTACCGGGATGCCTACCTGCAGCGTCGGAATTTTCTGATCAACGACGGCGAAGTGACGGATACCTTCGACGATGACTTTTAGCGCGGGTTTTTGAAACTGCTCTTAGGTAACGGTGCTAAATGCTTGTAACAATTAGGGTTTTGGAGTACTTTAGCCCAACTCTGTCGATACTGGGGGCGAGAGACCGGCATTGGGCGCGCGTGGGCAGGACGACGGCCGCGGGGACGTACTTGTTTGTGACCCAACGACGGAGACGCGGCGCCTGATCGAGGCGACGCTCGCCTCCGCAGGCTATCGTGTCAGTGAGGCCGAGGGCGCCGACGCCTGTCTGCAACTGATCTCGGAAGTTCCGCCTGAAGCGTTCGTGCTGAACGTCTCGGGTACGCAATTCGACCCGCTGGGCCTCACGCTCCGCGTGCGGGACCTGGCTCCCGATCTCCCTGTCGTGGTGCTGTACGGTCCCGACGACGACGTGCTCGTTCGGTCTCTGCTGCAGGCCGGCGCCAGTGACTTCATGAGCCTGCCCGTCGCGGAACCGCTGCTGCTGCATCTCGTGGAGCGGAATGTGATGCTGCGCTCCCACCTGAGGGCGATGGGGGAGAAGGAGGCCGACCTCGAGAAGCGCAACCGGACGCTGGACGACAATCTGCGTGTGCTCGAACGGGATCAGCAGGCGGGTTTCCGGATGCAGCAGTCCCTGATGCCGCAGACCCCGTACACCGTTGGCGGGGTCACATTCAGCCACTACCTGCGCCCTTCGCTGATTCTCAGCGGGGACTTCATCGACTACTTCGAACTGAAAGACGGCAGGCTGCTGTTCTTCATCGCTGACGTGTCGGGGCATGGAGCATCGAGCGCTTTCGTCACCGTGCTGCTGAAGAGCCTGTCGCGGCGCTTGTTGCGCGAGTTCGACTCGCTCGGGTTCACGGGCACCGCGTCCATGTTGAGCTGGTTCAATCAGGAACTCCTTGCGTGTGAGCTCGAACAGCACTCGACGATGTTCCTCGCGATGTTCGATGAGTCCGCCAGCGCCCTTCAATACAGTAACGCGGCGCATTTCCCTGCTACTATTCTGAGTAGTGCTGAGGCGACCGACTACCTCGAAATAGGTGGGCTGCCGTTGGGTCTGTACAAGGGCGCAATCTATGAGGAGAAGGTCGTTACGCTGCCCGAGGTCTGTTCGTTGGTGCTCTTTTCCGACGGAGTGTTCGAAATAATGTCCGAGCAGACCCTCAGGGCGAAGGAAGAAGCGCTCCTCGAGACTGTAAGATGTGGATGTCGGGACATCGACGGCCTCATCGCACAGTTGGGGCTTGCCGAAGTCGTCGATGCACCAGACGACATCGCACTATTCACCGTAGCCAAGGCCGGTTGACGTGGACGGCAAGATTCTCTTTGCAGCGCAAGACGGCGTTCACGTTCTGAAGTTCGTGGGGGATGTGCGCGTGACGCTCGGGCCCGCGATCAGTTCCTTCCTTGACAGGATCGGCAACTGTCAGTTCTTCCGATCGATCACCATCGACCTGTCCGAAACCGTCGGCATCGACAGCACGAGTCTTGGCCTGCTTGCAAAGATTGCCATGCGGGTGGACGAGTCTTTCGGCGCCGTCCCGACCATCGTCTCCACCAACGACGACATCACGCGTGTCTTGCTGTCCATGGGGTTTGACCAGGTGTTTGTCATCGTCACCGACGTGGGCGAGGGACTGACCGAAGTTGGCGGCACGAGCGAGGTACCGTGCAGGGCCGTTTCTGATGAAGACATGCGCGAGCAGGTGCTCGACGCGCACCGTGCGCTGATGTCGATGAACGAAGCGAATCGAGTGGCGTTCCAGGACCTGGTCGGTGCGCTCGAAGCTGAGGCTGCTGCCCGCTGAACGTTACTGCGGGCGTGCCCGCTGTTTCGCCTGGATGAACTGAGAATGCGGGACGTGGATGAGTCCCGAAATCCTGCGAATGAAGTGTGCTTCGTACTTGTCGACCGCCCCGTCCGCCCACGCGACACGCCAGAGGTCTTCAACCAGGGCCTGTTTCTCTCCGGCCCGGTAGTGCTCGTTCACCAGACTCGTGAACTGGTAGAAGTCCTCCGCCTCGTCTGTTGCCGTGATGGCGAGCTTCGCGGTCTCCTCGAGCGCGTCGTCGTTGAGATCGAACGCGCGTCTCAGGCTCATGATGACCGCAGCTTCTTCCTGAGCGTCAATCTGTGAGTCGGCGCGCGCAATCTCCATCAGCAGCGCGGCGGCGGCGAGGTGTATCTCGTGCGTCCCGTCGACCGGCACCTGGCGCGGCACGAGCTTGTCGTCGAAAAACTGTTTGATCCTGTCCATCTATCCCTCAACTCCCGATACTTCAATGGCCCGGCGAATGGTTGCGGGGCATGAGTCGTCCGCAAACATCGTTTCCGACAATTCCCTGCGGAAGCGGCGCGCGCCGCGAACCCCCAGGAAGAACCCGAACAGATGCCGGGCCATGTGTTTGACCGCGGTGCCTTCAGCATGTTCGCGTGACATGTGCTCGAAGTACGCTTCGAGCACTTCGCTGCGGGAAGGAATCGTCGTTCCGTAACGTCGCTCCTCCATTTTCGCAAGCACCCATGGATCATTGTAGGCGGCTCTGCCGAGCATGACGCCATCAAAGCCGTCATCGAGGGCGCGATCGTCCTTCAGGCCACCGTTCAGGATCAGCGTGAGCTTCGGGAACTCGGCTTTCGCGGCCTTGACGTAGTCGTACCGCAGCGGCGGAATCTCCCGGTTCTCCTTCGGGGAGAGTCCCTGGAGCATCGCTTTGCGAGCGTGGACGGCAAACACGGCACAGCCGGCGGCGCGGACTTGGCGGATGAAGTCGAGGAAAAAAGTCAACCCGTCGCTATCGTCGATGCCGATCCTGCACTTGACGGTGACAGGGATGCGCACGGTCTTCTGCATCGCGGCGACGCATTCGCCGACCAGTTGCGGCTGGGCCATCAGACAGGCGCCGAACAACCCGTCCTTGACGCGATCGCTCGGGCAGCCGACGTTCAGATTCACCTCCTGGTAGCCGGCATCCTCAACGAGGCGCGCGCAGCGTGCGAGTGCCGCAGGGTCGTTGCCGCCAAGCTGCAGGGCAGCCGGGGTGTCGCCCGCGTGGCGCAGGTGATGAGGGGCGTCGCCGTATTCCAGCGCACCGGTCGTGATCATCTCTGAATAGAGCAGCGCGTTGGGCGACAGCATGCGCGCCAGAACCCTGAAGTGTCTGTCCGTACAGCCCATCATGGGGGCGAGATTCAGCTTACGGGGGAGGGCGTCCACGCGGGTTTTACGTCGTTTTTTAGGGTTTCGGAACGGGATCTAGTGTAACATTCGCGCCCCGCGGGGCCGGCCGATTTGACCGGCCCGGGCTCCAACCAACCTGCAACTAACCAGTCGATTGAGGCGCACGACATGACGGTTCGAACGCGAGTGGCACCGTCCCCGACGGGCGATCCCCATGTCGGAACGGCGTACATGGCGCTGTTCAGCCTTTGCCATGCGCGCCGTCACGGCGGTCAGTTTGTGCTGCGCATCGAGGACACGGACCAGGAGCGGAGCACCCCCGAGAGCGAGGCGACGATCATCGAATCGTTGCGCTGGTTGGGTCTCGACTGGGATGAAGGGCCTGACGTTGGTGGGCCGCACGCGCCGTACCGGCAAAGTGAGCGGGCAGTCGTGTATCGCGAGCACGCGGACCGCCTGCTCGACGACGGGCATGCCTTCCGCTGCTTCTGCACGAAGGACGAGTTGGACGCAATGCGGTCCGAGCAGCGCGCGCGTGGTGAAACCGCACGCTACGACGGCCGCTGCGCGAGGCTGAGTGCGGAGGAAGTGACGCGCCGTCTTGATGCAGGCGATGCGCATGTCGTTCGCATGAAGGTCCCCGAGGATGGGGTCTGCGTTGTGCAGGACGGGCTGCGGGGTCCGATCGAGATCGCCTGGAGCCAGGTCGACATGCAGGTTCTGCTCAAGGCGGACGGGCTGCCGACCTACCACCTTGCCGTGGTCGTGGATGACCACCTGATGGAGATTACGCACATCATCCGGGGTGAGGAGTGGATCAACTCCGCGCCCAAACACATGCTGCTCTTCGAGTATTTCGGCTGGCCGATGCCGGAACTCATCCACATGCCGCTCCTGCGCAATCCCGACAAGAGCAAGCTGTCCAAGCGCAAGAATCCGACGAGCATCAACTTCTACCGCCGGATGGGCTTTGTGCCCGAAGCGCTCGTCAACTACCTCGGAATGCTGGGCTGGAGCATGCCCGACGGAGAAGAGAAGTTTTGCCTGACCGAGATGATCGACGCCTTCGACGCGAGCCGGATCTCTCTCGGAGAGCCGGTTTTCGACGTCGAGAAGCTGAAATGGCTGAACGGCCGCTGGCTTCGCGAAGACGTAAGCGACGCCGTGTTTGCCGAGCGACTGCGGGAGTGGGCGTTCAACGAGGCGAACCTGATGCCCGTGGTGCAGCTCATCAAGGAACGCGTCGACGTGATGTCCGAGGTGGCGCCGATGGTCGCCTACCTTTTCGCCGGCGTGCCCGCACTCAACGAAGCCGACCTTGCGCACAAGAAGCTCGAACCGGATGACGTCAAACGCCTGCTGCAGTTTGCGCTCTGGCGGTTCGAAGCACTGCGCTTGTGGGAATCGGAGGCGATACAAGCCACGTTTCGCACGCTTGCCGAACAGCTCGACCTGCCAATCCGCGACGTGCTGGCACCGTTTTTCATCGCGGTCTCGGGAAGTGCGGTGTCACCGCCCCTGTTCGATTCGATGGCGCTGCTCGGGCCGGACCTGTCGCGGGCGCGCATTCGTGCCGCCCTCGACGTGCTGGGAGGGGTCTCCAAGAAGCAGGCGAAGAAGCTGGACAAGGCCTATGCGGCGCTTGGACGCGACTGAAATCGTCGCGAGCTACTCCGAGGAATAGAGGTCGGGCGGCTGAAGCGGCATGTACTGCGCCGCGAAGATCCGCTCCGCTTTCGCCTCAGCTTCCTTCTCGCGCATGGTCATGTCATTGACGGCGCGGACGTGTGTGCGGATGAAGTCCTCTACGGTTTTATATTCGAAGACCGCCTCGCCCTCCAGCATGACCACCACGCCGGCAGGGTCCTTGCGGTAGAAAATCCCGGTTTTCTTCTCGGTCATGTGGCCCCCGAAGACCCGTGTCGAGTCCCGCTTATACGGCCTCGAGACGTGCGCGGACGTGTTTGTGCCATGGAGTGCCTACCCATGGGTCGCGATCATCGAGATCCGTCAGTTCGTTCAGGTAAACCCCGGTCCGTTCGTTCTCGCCGTCATGCCCAGGATAGTTGAGCCCCTGGCCGTTGGGCAGCGAAATTGTGCCCGCCTGCATGCGGTCATCCAGCTCAACCAGTACGAGCGCCTCGCCGCGCTTGGTGATGAGTCGCGCGGTCCCGGCTTCGGTCAGTCCGTATTCCTTCGCGTCGACCGGATTGATCGTCAGCGACGTTGGATTGTTGCTCTTCATCCACGCGGGATCGCGGATGACCGTATTGGCGGTATAGGAACGCCGCTCGCCCGCGCACAGCAGCAGAGGGTACTCGTCTGTGCGCTCCGGCAGCCGAAACTCCGGCAGAGTGTCGATCTCATCGTTCATCTCGCCGATGCCAAGCTGAACCTTGCCATCCGCATGGCGCCATTGGGTTGCGTCCCCGACCTTGTTTCGGGAAACGATCACACCCGACTCGCTTTCGAGGATTGCCTTGAACAGCGCGTTGCCGAGCGCCGGGCCTTGACCTTCGTGGCCTGCGGCCGAGATGGCCTCGCCGTTGATCATGACCGCGCGCTGGCAGAGCCCCCACAGTGGTGCTGCCGCTGCGGCCCCGTTGGGTAGCGTCGGGCCAAGGGTCCGATACAGCACGTAGGGCAGGTTGCGTTGAATCTTCGGATCCCCGATCATGCCGAGGAACGCGTTGGTGAATGCATCGAGTCCCTGCGCCGCGGCGTCCTTGAGTGGATCGAGTTCACCGTCCTCGAACACGCCAAGCGCTTCGACGAGACGCGCGTGCATCTCGGGTTCTGGCAAAGTTCCGGGCATGGGTTCCATGAGCGGGCGGCGGAGATGGAAAAAGTTCTCCGGGAACTCCATTGGAAAAAACGTCGCCTCGTACTTCTCGTATTGCGAGGAGGCGGGGAGCACGTAGTTCGCGTACTCAGCGGTCTCGGTCATGGCGACGTCGATGACCACCACACAGTCGAGTTTCTCGAATGCTTCCCGGAAACGCTTTGCGTCCGCGAGCGAATGCAGCGGGTTGGCGCTCTCGACGATCATCGCCCGGAACCGGGCGGGATGGTCCGTGAGGATCTCCTCCGGAATCGAGTTGCACGGCACCAGACCACCAACGATGCGCGCGCCGGTCACTGGCGTGACGGGTCGGCCAGTCTCGTAGCCGCGCTCATCTGATGGACGAACGTCGTCGACGTTCCCGAGAAACGGCGTCAGGCCGTTGACAAGGTGCATGCCGCCGTCGACGTCGAATGCGCCCGTCAGCGTGAACAGAAGGATGTTCAGGTAACTGCAGAGTGTCGAGTAAGGGGACATCTCGATGCCGAGATCCTCGTACACCGCAATGCGATTCGTTGCAGCAATGGCTTCGGCGGCACGCTCGATGAGCGCCATTTCGATGCCCGCAAACTCCGCATAACGTTCGACAGGAACGGCCCGCAGTTGCTCCAGCACGCGCTCGTAGCCGGCGGTGTGAGCTTCGATCCATTCGAGGTCGAGTTGGTCCTTCTGGGTGAGCAGGCCGAGGATTGCCATGATGCACCAGACATCGGTGCCGGGCTTCACCGCGAGGTGGATGTCGGCAAGTTCAGCCGTTTCGGTCACCCGCGGATCCATGACGATCAACGTGCGCGCCGGGTCTTTGCCGATGTCCCGCATGTTGATACGGGCGCGCTGCATGCCGTTCGATTGCCACGGGTTCTTGCCGATGATGATGCCGACATCGCAATGATGGAAGTCGCCGTGCCAGTTGCCGCCGAGCATGCGCGAGTTCATCCACATGAGCCCGGTTTTCTCCTGGGCGAGGGCATTGGAGTGATAGCGCATCCCAAGGGCCGCGTTGACGGCGCTGGCATGCGCGCCGCCGAGGTGGTTACCCTGACCGCCGCCACCGTAGTAAAGAATCTTGTCGCCGCCGTGTTCGTCCCGGATACCGCTTAGCTTGCCCGCAATCTCGCTGATGGCGGTGTCCCACGAGATTTTCTCGAACGTGCCGTCGTCCCGCCGCCTGAGCGGAGCGTTCAGCCGATCCCGCCCGTTCTGGTAGTAGTTGATGCGGGCCGCCTTGTTACAGGTGTAGCCTTTCGACACGGGGTGCGACTTGTCGCCCTTGACCTTCTCGATGACTCGTCCGGTCTCCTCGTCCACGCGGGCGAGGATTCCGCAGTTGGCGTAGCAGAGATTGCAGGCGGTGGGCTTCCAGTCGGATGGGGTCATGCGCGGGCTCCGTGTTGACCGGTGGTTGATGCGGTGAGGGGCGGTTCTACCATGAAAAGCCTCCGCTGCGCGCATATCCGGACCAATTACGGGAGGTCCGGTGAAGCCGCTGACCATTGCCGCACCGTCCCCGATTCCGCTGGAAACGCGACCCTCTCCATGTGGGGCGGCAGCTCAGTTTGGAGAGCACGTGACTGGCAGTAACGAGGCGTCGGATCGACCTGTGCGTTTCGCGATGGCGAAACGCAAACCCGCAGCGCGAAGCGTGTAGGGCCGGCGGGTCGGCGCAGACCATTGCCGCCCAGTCCCGGTTTCCAGTAGAATCGCGACCCTCTCCATGTGGGGCTATAGCTCAGTTGGGAGAGCGCGTGACTGGCAGTCACGAGGTCGGCGGTTCGACCCCGCCTAGCTCCACCAAATTCTCAAGGCTAATTGCTATTAGCCTATGATTTATAAGCATTTATTGTTTGTGATCTCTTGTCTCAGACCTGATTTGGTAACACAAATTGGTGACACAAGGCATCAACCTCAAGCATTTAGACGTTCGCCGCGACAAGCTTCTATACCGTAGAAGAATCCCCAAAGACCTGATCTCGGTATGCGGCAAAACCACGTGGTACCGCCAGCTGCAGTGCAAAGTGGATGCTAGCGATTCTGAGATTGTTGAAGCATGGAACGAGGCTCATAAGAGCTTTGAGGCCATGGTCAAGCTCACTCGGTCCAATTTCTCTAAAGAGATCAGCGAAGAGCGCCAGACGAGGGATGCACTCAGATACTTGGATGTCTTCAAGCTGAAGTCTGGCGAACTGTCCCAAGCTCACCAGACCTATGGATTAGATCCATGGGAGCTTGAACCCAAGGCTTTCCGCCCATTACGCGGGCGACTTTTTTCGATTGACATTACCTAAACATCTAACCGCATCCATTTCTGGATCAGCGTTGGTTTGAACGCGGCTTAGAATGCCAGGATAAAAATGTCCCCTCTCAAATGAGCAAGTGAGTGCATCGTAGTGTGAACGGACAATTTTTTTTACTCCCGGCAATTGGTTTGTATCTGGGCGTAAAAAATCTTCTTTTTGAACTACTAGGGCGACATTCTGCGCTGTTGCTAACGCCTTCAGGATGTCTTTGTCGGTAAGCCAAGCAACACAACCAAAAACACAATCAGCTGATCGTATTTTTTCGATTAAGTTTTGCTTTATGTCCCTGAAAACCACTTCAACGGCTCCGGAGGTAGTTCCAAAGTCTCTCAAAGGCAAATCATCTCCATCTCTATTGGGCATCCTAATGTCGTTGAAATTCATGCGCTGTGCTACTTAGCTAAAAAAAATAAAGCTGTAAGCCTAGTTTGATCGTGGGTGCATTGATAGTTTTGGTCTTAAGTGCACATTAGAGAACATTGGCGCAAACGTTGCCGAAATTTAACAAAGCTTCAAAAAATCTATAGGCTCAGAATGCTTTAGCTCGCTGAGACGGCGATTTATATCTCCCCATATCTGTGGCTGGCCAAAATCGCGGGCGATCCGGACGTGACCGTCAGCCTCCATCTTTTCGCAGACCGGCAGACGCACGTCTGGAAATGGAATGCGGACGGGATCGTTGCCGGGCCGGTCACCTTTCGTGCCGAGTGGGATGGGACGGCCGCGCGGCTGCTGATCGCGAGGCAATTGATCGGTCGCAGAGATCGTCCGTAGGCCTCCGCCCGATCTGCACATGGCCAGCAGGGACCAGACATGAGACTAGGTGCGCTCCTCACACCGTCCGATGGCGCAGATGCCAGACACATCGCAAACTGCGCGCGGACACTCGAAAGCGCCGGTTTCGACAGCATCTGGTCTGCCCACGCGATGGGACGCGGATTCATGATGGCCGACCCGTTTGTCGCGCTGAGCGTTGCGGCTGCAGTGACGGAACTGGAGGTTGGTACGGCGATCCTCCAGCTGCCGCTGTACAACCCGACTGACGTTGCCCTGAAGGCGTTCTCGCTGCAGCAGGTGGCGGCCGGGAGATTGGTGCTCGGGGTTGGCGCCGGTTCCACGGAGAGTGATTACCTCGTGCACGGTGAACCGTTTGCTGGCCGGTTTGCCCGGTTCGAGACGGCTCTCAGCGCCTTGCGTGGGACCTTCACAGACGGCAGCGCTGGCGCCGGCAACGTGACACCCTGGGTGGGCGTGCAAGGTGGACCGCCCGTCTTCTTCGGTACCTGGGGCAAGAACGTCGAGCGGGCTGCACGGGAGTTCGATGGCTGGATCGCATCCGGGATGCACCGCACACCGGAGCAATGTGCGGCAGCGATAGCGCGGTATCGATCGGCAGGTGGCGGCAGGGCGATCGTCTCGACGATCCGCGTGATGCCCGGCGCAGACCTGGGTGAACTCAAAGTGCGTCTTGGCACGTTCGAAGCTGCCGGGTTCGACGATGCGGTCGTGATGATCCTCCCCGGCGGGCCTTCGTATGACGCGGTGCGCGCGCTGCTCTGACCTGCTCGCGTCTCGCGGCAAGATCGCTTAGTGTCCTCTCTCCGGTCCCGGCGATGCCCTCGCTGCGGGCAGAACCTTCGATGCACCAGGAGAACACCATGCCCATCACCCTTGCCGACGTTGAAGCAGAACTGGCTCGCGAGCCTGTCGAAGCCCCGGGCGGGTACACAGATCGAGATTCGCTGCTCTATGCGGTGGCGGTTGGGATGGGGCGCGATCCGATGGATCGCAAGGAACTCGAATATGTCTGCGAGACCCAGGGTGACCGCGTCCTGCCAAGCGCGGCGACGGTGCTGTCGCGCGCCAAACGCGTCGAGGGCGCCGGCACCGGTCTCGGTGCCAAGATGAACTTTGCCCTGCTGCTGCACGGCGAGCAGCGCCTGACGCTCCATCAGCCCATTCCACGGGCAGCCGAGACCCTCGTCAGCAGCCGGACAACGGGTGTGTTCGACAAGGGCGAGGGCAAAGGTGCGCTCGTTACCAGCGAAACCGACGTCAAGCTGGCGAGTGGGGAGCCCCTGTTCACTCTGGGATCGACGCTCTTCTATCGCGGAGACGGCGGGTTTGGCGGCCAGGCTGACGGCGCCCCGGTGCCGCACCCTATCCCGGACCGCGCGCCGGACACCGTGTGTGAGATGCAGGGCCGGGACGATCAGGCCATGGTCTATGCCCTTTGTGGCGACCGGAATCCGCTGCATCGTGATCCGGATTTCGCCAAGAAAGCTGGCTTCGACATGCCAATCCTCCACGGGCTGTGTTCCTATGGAATTGCCTGTCATGCCGTCCTGAAGACGATGTGCGACTACGATCAGGCCCGCATGAAGACCTTCGATGTCCGCTTCTCGTCACCCGTGTTCCCCGGTGAAACCCAGGTGGTGGAAATGTGGAAGGACGACGTCGTCGTCTCCTTCCGAGTGCGCATCAAGGAGCGGGATGTCGTTTCCATCAACAACGGCCGCGCCGTCATCGTGTGACCACCGCGGGCGTGGGGGTAGGCTGTCCAGGGTCTGTCCCCCGGGCCGGAACGCGCGCATCGAGTCGACCACGGTCCGGCGGTCGGTTGTGCGCGAGCGCCGCATCGACTTCGACGAGCAGACCTGAGGGGGTCAGCGGCATGCGTTTTGCGGTAGGCTCGGAGCCTTTGCACTGGCAGAGAGACCCATGGCCAATACGACGGTCGACCCGAGTTCATCCGCGTCTGAAGCGCTGCCCACAATCCCGGGGTCGGAGGAGCTGATCGAGCGCCTGCGTCGCGAGAATGCGCAGCTCAGGGCAGAACTTGCGGAACTCAGGTCGGCGCGCGCGCCAGTCCCGGGAAACGTGGGCTGGGAGAGCGAGATGGCGTCGGGGATCGTCTATTCCGACGACCGCTCGCACACGAGTGCCAAGTCCGCCGGTCGACTCCTCACCCAGCTTTCGGGTCTGTCGAAGGAGCGCATGAAGGCAGGGAAGATCCGCAACAGCGACGAGTTCGACTACTTGCCGAAACCGAGCGCGGACGAGGCGCAGCTCGAAGCCGACTTCATCCGCTGGGGCTACTGCCTCGTGGCGGACGCGATGACGCCGGAACAGATCAAGGCGCAGGTCGATCGCATCTTGGATCAGGCTGCCGCCGAGAGAAGCGAAGGCGTCGCGATCATGACGAATGCGCGGGACGCGGGGCAACTCGTGAACAACCTTGTCCTGAAGGGTCAGGTGTTCCGGGACGCCGTCGAATTCAAGGAGACCGCAGCGCAGCGGGGTCCGCTCATCGACAGGCTGCTCACGAAGGTCATGGGAGAGGGCTTTGGCCTTGGCTGCGCGCACGGGTCGATCGTTCACGAGGGCGGGGGGCTGCAGGAGTTGCACATCGATCAGGGCGGGCTGCCCATGCCGTATCCGCCATATCCCTTCGGGAGTCTGATCATCTGGTGTTACACCGACTTCAACCTCGACGCTGGTGGCACGTACATCGTGCCCGGCTCGCACCGCACGCCGTCTGGTTCGACCAGCTTTCACGAAGGTGTGGATTTGCTGCAGTTGCTCGATGCAGAGCCGGGCCTCGTGTCGATCTGCGCACCCCCAGGCACCTGCATCCTCACCGACACGCGGGTGCTTCACTGCGGTGGGCGCCGGACAGCGTCGGGCACGCGCTATGCCATGCGCTGCCACTACAACCGGAAGTTCATTCGTGCGCTGCACGAGCAGTCGGTCGCGAACGTGCACGTGCCGGACGACGTCTATGCCGTCCTGTCGGACCGGCTGAAAGACATGATGGGGATCACGCAGAACAACGCCAATCCGGTCGGAGAGATGTCGAGTCGCTGATTGCCTGGTCCGCGGCGCTGTACCCACTCTCGTTGCGACGGATTCGAACCCACGCTTCGGACGCCGCTGGCAGGCCGACAGTGCCGCCCCTCAGTCTTCCGAGTCTTCCCTGGCCGCGCGCGCCGCGACAATCTTCTGCTTCATCTGCCAGATGGTCAGTGCTTCCTTCTCCGCCTGCGATACCGGTGTGCGCATTTCGCGGATGCGCCGGTATTCGCCGCGTTCCATGGCGAGGCGGGTACTGACCGTCGTCTTGGGGCCGGACCAGGAGATGATTTCCAGCAAACCGGACGAATGAAATCCCATCCTGCGGAGCAGCTTGTCAGAGGCGCCCTCCAGCACCTCGGGAGCGACCGACAGCTGCCAGTTCTCCTGTTGGCGCAGCCACGGTTTCACGTTTGAGTTGGTCATGATGTAGCGCCAGTCGTCGGTGTGGTTGACGCCGGTGCCGTGCAGGAGTCGCCCGTCCATGAGCATCACGGTGCCGCCCCTGGCCTCCACGTTGATCGCCGGTGGCAGTTCGCCGACCTCTTCCCCCGGCGGGGTCCGGGAGACGATCCTGTGACTCGTCGGGATGATCAGCGTTCCGCCGTTCACCTCGCTGACGTCCTGCATGATGTAGACGGTGTTGACGAGGATCGGTGCGCCGGGCGTCTGGATCGGATGAATCGCGCCGGAATCCTGATGGAGGTTCTGGGGATAGCTGCCCGGACGCGCGATGTTCGATGCAAAGGAATATGCGTAGTGGTGCGGCCCCAGCAGTTCTTCGTTCAACTGTTCGATCAGCGGGCCGCCCTGCACCCACTCCGGACTGAACTCGATGCACTTGGCGAAGCAGTCCCCTTTGTTCACGAGCGTCCACATGATGTGGAAGTGCGGTGACATGTCAGCAAGCCCGCACTCCCGTTCCGCTTCGGCCTGCTCCTCGAGGCGATTGCGCATGTAGCTGCGCTGGTACTCGCTCATCGCGTCTTCGATCAGGCAGTAGCCGTACTTGTCGAGGTCCCTGCGCGCCTGATGGATGTCCTTGGTTTCACGGGGGAGGTCGTCGAACTGCTTCCAGTAGTTGTGCTTGCGGCCGACCGTGGTGTCGTAATACGGCGTGCCGTTGAGACCGCCGCCCTCGGCGCTCCGCCCGGCGTCATAGAGCGGACAGGTGAAGCGTTCGCTCAGGGAACCGTCGGGCCGCATGGCGGGGACACCGTTGCCCCCCACCGGCGGTTTCAGCCAGGGATTGTTCTTGTGCATCGAACGGAAGGGTTCGCCGGAGGCAAACCAGTTCGAATCCTGCAGTCGCTGATTCGGCGCGGAGTTTGCTTCCACGTTCGCCGGGTGAAACTCAGCGGGGATGTCGTCGAGCGCGTCGTGTGATTGTTCGGCCATGGGTGAAGGTCGTCAGCATCGATGCCCCATTATCGCCCAGGTGTCTGAACTCCGCTCACTGTCAGGTCTTGCCGTTGTAGAGCGCGCAGATTCCATCCACGACCTGTTCGACCGGCTGCGTTGCGTCGATGGTCGTTTCCGACCAGGCCTCGTACAACTGTCGACGCTCGCGGAAGGTGTCTTCGAGCGTGTGCTCAGGCGGCTTGGCGATACCGCGTGCGGAGTAGTCTCCAACTCTGCGAATCACCTCCGACAGCGGCACCTCGAGGTAGATGACGTGCGAGCCTTCCTGCAGATGCGCCATCGCCTCGTCTGAGTAGACGGCACTGCCACCCGTCGAGACAACTGCGCCCCGCGGGTCGATCTCTTTCAGCACTGACGCTTCGATGGCGCGCAATTCGAGATAGCCGTCCGCGTCGAGGACGTCCTGCAGCGAGCGTCCGATCGTCGCCTGAATGACGAGATCAGTGTCGATGAAGCGTTTCACGAGGCGTTTCGCGAGCAGGACGCCTACTGTCGATTTCCCCGCGCCCGCCATGCCGATCAGGGTGATCGCGTCCCGTGGAGGCCTGTTGGGAGTCTGGTTCATGCCCGGATGCTGACAGGTGGGGCGCGCGCGGGCAATCAGCCTGATGCGCCCGTGAAGGCAACTGCCTGTGGTTCGGGCTCCTGCCCCGGCGCCGGTCTTGATCCCCACGCGTGAACGACTTACGCTCGCCGCCCTCGAACGATCAGCTTCCCCGCACCGGCGGACACAAGGAAACCCCATGAGCGCACGACGCATTGCCAGCAGAATTGACAACCTCGGTACCGAGACCGCGTTTGCGGTATCCGGCGATGCGGCCGCGTGGATGGCAAAGGGTAACCGGGTATTCCCGTTTCACCTGGGAGACATGAACATCCGGACGCCGCTGAACATCATCGAGGCCGCGAACCGCGCCGCGGTTGACGGCCATACGGGCTACAACCCCGCGGCGGGCATCCCCGCGCTGCGCGATGCCCTCGCCGAGGCGGTGTCCCGGGATCGTGGTCAGAATTACTCCGCGGCGAACGTCTCCGTGCAGTCGGGCGGCAAGCCTGTCATCGGCAAGTTCCTGAACACTGTCATGGAACAGGGTGACGGCGTGCTCTACCCGAACCCGGGTTATCCTATCTACGAATCGCAGGTGGAGTATCTGGGCGGGCGCACCCAGCCTTATACGTACGTTGTCGAAGACGGGCGTTTCCGGTTCGACCGCGAGTCGGTGGTGGCTGCCCTTGATGACACCACCCGGGTGCTCATCGTGAACGCACAGCACAACCCCACAGGGGCTGACGCGGACCCGTCGGACATGGAATGGCTGGCAGGTCTGGCGGTCGAGCGGGACCTCTGGGTGCTCTCCGACGATCCGTACATCGACATCCGCTACGACGGCACGAGCCACACGATTCTCGAACACGACGGGATGGCCGAGCGCACGGTCATCCTCTACACCTTTTCGAAAAAGTACGCGATGACAGGGTGGCGGCTTGGCGCGGCGATTGGCCCCGAGTCGGTCGTCGACGTCATCACGAAGATCAATACGAACGATGAGTCCTGCACGAACCATTTCGTTCAGTACGCGGGCGTCGAGGCGTTGCAGGGCGACCAGTCGGGCTCGGCGAACATCCTCGAGACCCTGAGGGGGCGCCGGGAGTTGATTGTCGATCGGCTGAACGGCATCGACGGCGTGTCGGTCCCGGAGTCGGCGGCGACCTTCTACCTGTTCGTCGACGTGACGGATGTCTACAAGCGTATGGGACTCGACCCCGACAGCGAGGACGATGTGCAGAAGTTCCGCGTCAGCACCATGCACGAAACCGGCGTGTCCTTCTGTTCACGCTCACACTTCGGGCGCGGCACGGCGGGAGAACCCCGGGTGTACGTACGCTTTGCATACTCGGGTATCGATGTCGCGGATGCTGAAGAAGGACTCGCACAGCTCAAGGCCTACTGGGAACGGTAGGGCGGGCTCTCCCGTAAGGTCAGTCATTCCATGCAGGACATCACATGCAGGGCAGGGCGTCCCACGCGCGGCTCGACGTCGAGCTGCTGACCCCCGATACGGGAGCGTTGGTTCGCGGCGTCGGGATCAGCGACGCGCTGTAGGACCAGGACGTCGCGGCGGCGATTCGTGCCGCGTTTACGCGGTACAAGGTGCTGGTCTTTCGCGATCAGCGCATTGATGCCGAACAGCACAAGGCATTTGGCAGACTGTTCGGCGAGCTCCACGTGCATCCGTCCAAACGTTCGCTTGGCGCGGGCGGCGACCCGGAGCTGTTCACGGTCAAGGCCACACCCGATACCACCGCCGTCAACGGCGGGCGCTGGCACATGGACGTCTCGTGCGAGGCCATGCCGCCTGCCGCGTCGATCCTTCGGCTCATCGAAGGTCCCGAGACGGGCGGAGACACGGTGTTTGCCGACACGCACCGCGCCTTCACCAGTTTGTCAGCGCCGCTGCGGCACATGCTCAATGGCCTCGACGCGAGGCACGACGGCTTGCGTGACCTGCGCTGGTACGGAGTCACGCCGAAGCCGGGGCAGTCTTACCCCGCGGCAACACACCCCGTGGTCGTGCGCCATCCGGATTCGGGGTTACCGGTGTTGTTTGTCAACGAGGCGTTTACCGAGTCGCTGATCGGCATGTCGGGCTTCGAGAGCGAACGGTTGCTCGGGCTCCTCTACGACCACATCGCACGCACGCCATCGCTGCAGTGCCGCGTGACCTGGGCGCCCGGCACCGTCGTCATGTGGGACAACTTTGCAGTGCAGCATCACGCGGTGTGGGACTACGCCCCGGCGGTGCGCCGCGGTGAACGCGTCAGCATCGCGGGCTCGGTCAGCCCGGCCCGATGGATGCCCACCTGACG
>PBVL01000170.1 GCA_002728675.1 Gammaproteobacteria bacterium | reverse complement strand
GAAACCCGCGCTCCAGCAAGTAGTCCCTGGTTCGGGTTGGATACCAGACGAGCGTTTTACGCAGCACGCGCAGGGGCACGTTGAGCGCCGCGAGGAAGTCCGGGGCCCATGCGCCCGCGGTCAAAACCAGACGCCCTGCGTGATATTGTCCGCGGTCTGTCTCGACGACGACGCCCGACCCTTCTGCTGCCCAGTTGAGCACCGTCTCGTCGGTCTGCAGCGCCGCGCCTGATTCCACAGCGGCGTCGATGTGGGCCCGCACACAGGCCTCGACGCGCAGAAACCCCGCGCGCTTCTCGAACACGCCAACGACGTCGTCGGGTACGAGCAGACCGGGGAAGCGGGCTACCGCCTCCGAAGCCGAGAGCGTCTCGATCTCCAATTGGTGACGTTGCGCCGCTTCGAGCACGCCGGGGACAACGTCACCGTCCGCTGGCCCGAGTTCCAGAATCCCGCACTCGACGTAGAGCGATTCGCCGCGGGCAGCCTGCAGATCTTCCCAAAGATCGTAGGCGCGGCGGAGGATGGGTATGTAGTCGGGGTGCTCAAAGTAGGCGAGGCGAATTGCGCGCGTCTCACTGTGCGAACTCCCGCGGTCGTGTGCGGGAGGGAAACGGTCGATCCCCAGTACGTTGACACCGCGCTTTGCCAGGTGGTGCAGAGCGGCACTGCCGACGCCACCCGTACCGAGCACAATGCAGTCGTAAGACACGTTCGGGTTCGCTATCGGGGGTGACCGGGCGTCGTTGCCACTGGAACTCAGAGCGCCTCGTAGAACGCCTTGCCGAGTCGCCCGCCGCGCGTATCGCCGACAATCCCGGACCGCATCTGGTTCATGACGTACGATAGGCACACGTGCGCTGGCTGATCGACCACGATCGTCGAGCCGCCGGCTCCACCCCAGAACATGGCGTTGTCGTTTGGTGACATCGGCATCGCATCGTTCGGGAACGCGTAACCGAGGCCGAACCGGATCGGCAGGAACAACACGGCGTCGGGGCCGTTGGTCTGCTCCTCCTGCATGCGTGCACAGCCCGTGGGCGACATCAGTTCGACACCAAACGCGCTGCCGCCGTTTGCGAGCGGCGTTTGCGCGCGGACGACCGCTCTCGCGTTGCCGTGCCCACCCGCCGCGGGGATTTCGGCACGCCGCCAGTCAGGTGTGTTGACGGCGTCCGTGTCGGCCGGTGCACTTGCGAACACGCGCGCCGGGATGGCGTTAGGGTCCAGTTCGCCGAAGGGACTCGGCGCATCGGGGTCGGGGGTGTCGGGGATCATCTCGGCGACGCGGGGAAACACGTCATCCGGCATGCCGATGTGGAAGTCGGCACCCAGTGGCCCCGCGATCTCGTCGCGGAAGAAGCTGCCAATTGTCTTTCCGGAAATCCGTCGGACAATCTCGCCAATGAGGTATCCCTGCGTGATCGCGTGATACCCGCTCTGCGCGCCGGGTTCCCACCAAGGCGCCTGCGCCGCGAGGTTTTCGACGCACGCATTCCAGTCATAGAGAGGGCCCACTTCCGTGAACTTCGGGTCGAAGCCCGGTACACCCGCTGAATGGCTCAGGAAATGGCGGACTTCGGTCGTCTCTTTGCCGTTTGTTGCGTACTCCGGCCAGTAGTCACCAACCTTGGCGTTGAAGTCGAGTTCGCCGCGGTCGGCGAGCAGCAGTGCGCAGATGAAGGACATGGTCTTGGTGGTGGAGTACACGTTGACGATCGTGTCTTCTTCCCATGGCCGGGTTTTTGCGAGGTCGGCGTGCCCGCCCCAGAGATCGACCACAAACTCGCCGTCGACGGTCGCGGCGAAGCTGGCGCCGATGTCGCCCAGTTCCTCGAAGTTCTTCTCGAACAGGTCCCGTACCTGCGCGAACTTTTCATCGCAAAACCCGTGTACTTCCATCGTCACACTCATCGCTACAAGAATTGGCGTCACCATATCAGCTGCAGCAACGCGCGGTTGCAGCGAAGTCCGGTCAGACAGTCATGAGCGCCCGGATGTGCGTCTGCGCAGATGGTCGGTCAGTGTCTGTTCAGCCATTGGCGGATCCCGTCGGTCGGTACAGGCGACCGGACCCCGAAGATTGACCATCAGAGTCACGGTCAGGCCCACACCGGGTCGTGGGTGCCGGGTCGCCATGAGCCTCCGTTCGAAGGTACGAGGTCTTCGATGCGCGCTGCATGGGGCACTGCGCGCAATTCCCCGAAGTTCGACGGGTAGTTCTCGCAGCGGGTCTTCAGTTCGGGGCGTTCCCCGGAGAAATTGTCGTCCACGCGACCGAGCGAACGCAGCCAGTTTGCGACCTGCAGCAGCGATACACGGACATGCCAGGAACCACCCTCGTGCTGCTGACGCACAAGGGCTGCCTGCGCGCCGAATGCCATCAGGAACCCCGCGCCGTAGTCCAGCATCTGCACGGGAAGCGCCCGGGGCCGATCCTTGCCGGCGGCCCGACCTTCGGCATGGTTGAACCCTGTCGCGGTCTGCACGAGGGAGTCGAAGCCGCGTCGCGCTGACCAGGGGCCAATGGGGCCGTAGGCCGACAGAGACAGCGTGACGATGCCCGGCCGCATCGTGGCAAGCGCCTGCGGGCTGAATCCGAGCTCTGCGATGCCCCCCGAACGGTAACCCTCAACGAAGACATGCGCGCCACGCGCCAACGACTCGAGTTGGGCGCGCTCGGCCGCTTCCCGAAGATCGAGTTGGGCCGAGCGTTTGCCGCGGCTGGTGTCCGCAATCGCGTCGATGTTGGGCAGATGTGGGCCGTTGATCAGCAGCACGTCCGCGCCGTAGGCGGCGAGGACGCGGCCGCAGGTTGGTCCTGCAAGAATCCGGGTCAGGTCCAGAACCCGAATGCCGTCGAGCGGCGCCCCGGCCTCGCCCGCAGGGAGGTCCATTGGTGGTGCATCGCCGATCCGCTCAATGCTGAAGAGCGGCAGCGTTGCCGCGGCACGGGCGTGCGGGCCCGCGTCCCATTCGTCGAACGAGCGTGCCGCCGAGACGACGAGTCCGCGTTCCGCCGCGGCGGTCTCGAAGTCTTCCGCGTTCCAGTCACCGAGTGCCCGCACGACGTCGTCCTTGTCGTACCGGCTCGCGTCGCCGCCGAGCCCGAGCAGCGCGAGCGCGCCGTCGCGGTGATGATCGAAGTTGGCGTGAATCCGCACAAAGCCGTCGCGGCAGGGGTAGAGCCCCGACAACGGCGCCCAGGCTGAGGGCACCGCGCCGTTCAGTTCGAAGTAGCCGGTACATTCCCGCTCGGCGTCGTGCATGTCCAGATGGACGGCGCTTGCCGGACCGCCGCGGGTGGAGCTGACAAACGATGCCGCGAGCGCCGCGGCACCGATGGTGCTTTGTGCGGCAACGCCCACATGGAACGAGGTTGGCAACAGCGGTCCCTCGCCGGTGAGCGCGAGCCTCTCGACCACGGACCCCGGCAGACCCGCCAACGCCCAGAGGTTCCCAAGCGTTTCACGCGCGCCGCCCGCATCCGCCGTCAGGGGGCCGGCCATGCGTCAGAGCGCCGTTTCGAACAGAGCCAGCATGCGGCTCCAGGCTCGTTCGGCCTGCTTCTCGTTGTAGACCGACGAGTCCGGCGGACACCAGCCATGCATCGCGCCCGTGTAGACCTCGATCTCCGCCGGGAGTCCGGCCCTGGCGTAAACCTCGCGGAGGACTTCCTTCGACTTCGGGTCAAGCTCGTCGTCGTTCTCGGCAACCGCAAAAAGGAAGTGCGCCTTCATTTTCGGGACAAGCAGATGGGGGCTGTCGGGACGGTCGGTCACGAGCCGGCCGCCGTGGAACGAGGCGCCGGCGCCGACACGATCGGGCACAGCGGCCGCCGTACGCATGACGATCGGACCACCCATGCAGTAGCCGGTTGTTCCGACTTTGCGCGTGGTGTCGACCGCGGTCTGCTGATCGAGCCAGCCAATGAAGGCTGCCGCGTCCGTCGTGTTCGTCGTTGCGGACAGGGAGCGCGCCAGCGGCATCAGGACCTCGCGGGTCTCGGGGTCGCGGAAAGAGGAACCGGGCGGAACGACGGGGGCGGGTGCACTGCGATAGTAGGGGTTGACCACGAGCACCGAATAGCCGGACTCGGCGAGGCGTTTGCCCATCTGACGGAACGCGGGACGCAGGCCGACGATGTCGGGCCAGATCAGCACGGCCGGGTGTTTGCCGCTTGCCGGATGCACGAAGTAGCAGTCCGCCGTGCCGTCGGGTGTCGTGACGCTGACATCCGACTCGGTCACGGTCACCGCGTTCGCCACCGGCGGCAACATCGCTGTGACGACGGCACCAGCCGCCAGCGTGCCGAGTTGTCTGCGGGAAAGAGAAGGACTGGCAGCGAGGTAGGCTTCGTTGTCATCCAATGTGTCGTCATCACACATGCGGTTGCGTCCTTTTGAGTCGATCGGATGGTTCCGAGTATGCGCGCTGTGGTGAATGACGCCAATGTTCAGTGAAGGTCGATGAGGTCTGATGAAAGTCGGTCGCCTGCATCCGCATTGCAGTCTCGGCAGTTAGGCGGGAATATCGGAGCCAGGCAACAGGGAGAGGTCACCCGATGATCCCGAGCATGGATGCTGTGATCGCCAGCGTTGGCGATCAGTCGCAGCTTGTCGTCGAGTCGAGCGTGATGTGCGACTACGCGCTGACCAACGGCTTCGACGTGCCGCCGCGACTGGTGTCGCGTCTGCATTCATTGCTGCAGGGTGTCGACGAAGGGCTGAATGAAGCCTAGGTCGAAGAACTGGCGGATACCCACCAGCGACTGCACCGCATCGTCGCGCCGTCGACGCTCCAGGCTCTCGTCTACATCCGTCTCGAAAAACAGCGCAGCACGCTCATGCGCGTGCTCGGCGCGGTCCCCATCCTGCGCGACATGATGCTGGCGACGCTGGTCTTTCTGATCTCCTTCGTTGTGGTGGGACAGTTGGACGCCGTCAATCACGAGAACCTGCAGGCGGGCTTGCTGCATCTGCACGGACTCGAGGCCGTTTACGTGCTGATGTACCTGATTTCCTGCGCGGGTCTGGGCGCCTGCTTCGCGTCGCTGTATCGCCTGAACCACTACGTGTCGCGCGCGACCTACGACCCGCGCTTCGACTCGACGTACTGGAGCGCGCTGATTCTCGGCGTCATCGCGGGCGTCTTCATTTCCGAGCTGCTGTATGAGGTGCTGTTCCTGCTGGACGAATCCGAGTCCGCCAAGTCCGTGGCGGCGAGCACGGTCGTGAACATGGGCAAACCCACGCTCGCGTTGCTGGGCGGTTTCTCGGCCAACATGGTCTACAAGGTACTGCAGCGCATCGTCGACACGATCGAGTCACTTTTCAAAGGTGACCAGCAGGCGGTGTTCGAGGCGCAGCGGACGGCCGAACTGGCGAAGCTCCGGCGCATGGAAGATGACGTCAGTACCGATCTTGCGCAGCAGTTGGGTGAGGTCGAACAGGCCTTCGACAATGATCCCGATGCGGCACGTGAGTTGCTGCGTGCCCGGATCGAGCAACTGTTGGCGAAGCGTTAGGCAGCGTCCGCGTCTAACGTTCAGCGCGCATGGCCTCGACCGTGTCGTGCATGCCCTCCCACTCGTCCCACATGTGGCACATCGCATATTTCGAGCGCTCCCACGGATCGTTGCCGGGTTCGAACTCCAGCCACTCGCCCATCTGACCGCGGTCGGGGTGGTCCGAGACGCCGTTGACCATCTTGTCCGGCTGACGCTTCTTGTTGCGAATCCTGAAGATGATCGTCTTGCGCGATTCCGTGCCAAACTCGTTGCGCGTCCCGGAATGCGGGATCTGATAGACCGTGATGCAGGCGTCACCCGGCTCCATCAGGATCTGGGTGGGCTTTGGCCATTTGCGCCCGTCGGGTGTCGTCTCCGAGTGCTCGTCGATGAACTCGTCCTGCACGGCCTGGGGCAGATAGATGAGTCCGCAGCGGTTCGGGACGTCGTGGTCGAGGCGCGGCCAGCCCGGTCCTTCGACACCCACGTGCCCGTTCTGGGCGTACTGCCACTGGAAAAACTTCTCCACCGAGTGATGTGCGCCCTTGAGGAGGGTTGTCTGGCCGCAACCCGGCTGGGTCTGGTCGTTCAGGCACACGAAGACGAAGGCGGTGAAGCTGCCGAGGCCCAGCGTCATCTCCGGGTCTTCGAACATCGGCACCATGTTGTGACCCATGACCTCGGGGCTGCGGCCAAGGTTGCCCTTGGGGCCTGAAGCGATGTAGCGCGCGTAGATGTCGTCCGGTTCGCCTTCCTGCACGGTCTGGGGGATGGCGATCGTCATGCTGCCGTCGACGTGTGGCTCAGCTGCGAAATAGGGTTGGTCTTTCTCGTGGTACCCGAGTTGATTGAAGTGCTCGCCGGGCGGTGTCACCTTGCGAACGCCGACCTGGCAGGTCACGGGCGGATCGAAATAGCCCATCGCCTCATGCAGGACCGGCGTGACGTCGGACTTGTTGACGAGGTTCGTCATGGCTGGGTCCGGGCCCAGGTTCTCGCCCTTCAGGGCGGACTTGATCCGGGCGAGGGCGGCGTCGACCAACTCTTTCGACACTGCGTTCTTGATGATGACGTAGCCGTCCCGGTACAGCGTTCGCTTCTGTTCCGTGGTGAGGGTGCGACCGCTCTTGCGTTGGGGTTCCATCAGAAACACTCATTCCGGTTTTTGCGGAGCACGTTAGCGTTGCAGGCGCGATCGGGCAAACGGAGGTTGCGACCCCCGCACGCCGTCTCTAGACTGCGGCCCCTTTCAAGCACCCAGTTGCCCCCTGCACGAGGTACGCGCCGTGGCAAGAAATGTCCCCGACCAATACGTCCGCAATCGTTATGTGGAAGACGCGCCGCAGATTCACGAGAGCGCGTTTATCGCAGACAGCGTCGACCTGATTGGCGGTATCACCATCGGTGAGTTGGCGAGTGTCTGGTACCAGACGGTGATTCGCGCGGACGACGAACCGATCACAATTGGCAAAGGTACGAACGTACAGGACGGTTGCATCGTGCATATCGATCCGGGCAACCCCACCGTCCTGGGCGACTACGTCACGATCGGACACGGCGCCATCGTGCACGGCGCCGTCATCGAGGACGACGTCATGGTGGCGATCGGTGCCACCGTGCTGACGGGCGCGCGGGTCGGGACGGGCTCGATCATTGGCGCCGGTGCGCTCGTCACCGAAGGCGCGGAGATTCCTCCGCACTCGCTGGTCGTCGGCGTGCCGGGCAAGGTGATTCGGACCGTCTCGGATGAGCAAGCTTCACGGATTCGCGGCACTGCCGAAACCTACATCGAACGCGGCAGGCGGTACCTCGAAGTCCGGGCCAAGCAGCGCCAAGGGTGACTCAGCCGCGGGGGCGCCGCCCGATGCGCCGCGTCGGAAAGGCGATGGTGGCCTCGAGTCCTGACTCGCGGTGTTCACGATTGGCCTGCTGCCACGTGTCTCCGGACACCATGCCCCGGAGCGCTTCGAGCGACGGGTAGCGGACCAGCGCAAACTGTTCCCACGCGTTGTCCGAGACCATCGCCTGATCCGCGGTCAGGCAATACACAACTTCGCCGCCCAGTTCGCGGATCAGGTTCGACGCGACATTGCCGTACTTCTGGTAGCTCGCCTTGCCGCCCTCGCCACGGTACTGAAGCAGGTTGACGACGTACACCGAGTCCTCGTCCGCATCGGGCGCGGGGGTCAGTGTTTCGGCGAGTTGCGTCGCGGGTGTCCCTCGAAACGCAAAGAGGAGCCGCGCAGCCAACCCCGCAGTGCGATCGGGGATCGCGCCCTGATAGGCGGGGCTTTTCTGCATGTCGAGGAACGCAGCGCGGCGTGGATAGTAGACGAGAGCAATTCGATCCCAGTCTCCCCGCACGACCGCGTCGCCCGCATACACAACACCGCCGCCGCGGCTTGCGACCTCCTTGCTGGAGACCCGTCCGTAACGTTTGTAGGCCTCTTCACCATCCGGCTGCGCAAACTTCAGCAGGTTGATCATGATGATCGGATCGTCGTCACGGCGCGCGGCGAGCGCGTCGAGGCTCGCCTTGCTCGGGTTGACGTCTGCCGTCGGATTGGGGATGGGCTCAAACGCGCCGCCTGGACCGCTCATGCCGAAATCTCGCTCCGGATCGAGTTGAGGAAAGACGTGAGGGCGGCGTTGACCTCGTCCGCCTTCTCCTCCTGCACCCAGTGGCCGGCGCCGTCGATGAGTTCTTTGCCGCGCAGGTCGGCAAAGCTGCGGTCCTGCAGATCGTACGAATTGTTGGTGAACCGCAGGACCGGGTCGTCAGAGCCCGCGATGAAGTACGCGGGGACCTGAATCTGTGCACGGTCGAGCCACGGTGCGAGGGTCGGGATGCGGCCCATGTTCCGGTACCAGTTGATGGGACCGCGGAAGCCCGATTCCGTGAACGATGCGACGTAGTACGCGTGATCTTCCTCGGTAATCGCAGGCAGCAACTTTGTGGCGGCCGGGCCGTCACCGAGGAACGTCGCGTCGCGCGGCCTGGGGCCGGCGGGGGCGCCTTCGTCGCGGGCGCCGTTGAAGGAGCGGAAGGTGCGGTCGATGTCGGCCTCGAACTCTTTCTCGGCGACGCCCGGGTTCTGGAAGTAGCGGATGTACCAGAACGTCTCGTCGAGCCCTGGCGGGTTCACCGCGGCCGGGCCGATCGGCAGGCACGGCACAGAGAGGCCGGTCACGCAGTGCAGACGGTGCGGATAGAGCCACGCCGTGTACCAGGCCACGATGCAGCCCCAGTCGTGACCGACGAGATAGAATTTTTCTTCGCCGAGCGCGTCTGCAAGACCGATGACGTCCGCCGCGAGTTCGAGGATGTTGTAGTCCTCGATGCGCTCCGGGCGGGAACTGGTCCCGTAGCCGCGCTGGTCGGGAACGGCGACGCGGAACCCGGCTTCTTTCAGTGGATCGATCTGGTGGCGCCAGAGGTACCAGCAGCGGGGAAACCCGTGCAGAAGAATGACCAGCGGGCCTTCGCCCTCGACGATGGTCCGGAGCGTGACTCCGTTCGTTTCGATGTACTGCTCAGAACGTCCTGCGGCATCGAGCATGGTGGATCCTCGGCGAAACTGGGAGCCGGATCGTTGCATGCGCGGGGGTGACATTCAACGCATGCAGGAGAACCTGCATGTCATCCTTGCGGCGCCTGGCTCCGGCGGGATCGCGTTCGTGGCGGATCGTGCGCGACCGGGTTCCGGCCTGCGCTCAGTCGACGCCGGCCGCGGCTGCCTGCATTGTCGCGACGGTCACGGCCCGGCGATCTTCTCCCCAGGGCATCGGCATGAGGACCGGGTACTCCACGCCGGCCGTCACGTAGGAGCGGACAAAATCCGCTACCTCTGGCTCGCTGCCGATGAAGTCGATAGCCTGGATCATGCGTTCCGAGACGGCAGCAACCGCGCCGTCCCGGTCTTTGGCCGACTGACGCTCGCGCAGTTCGTCAACCTCATCGCCAAATCCCGCGGTGCGGAACATGTTCGCGTAGCCGTCCGCCATCGCGTAGTTGAAGAGGTCACGGCGCGCGGATCGTGCTGACTGTTCGAAGTCTCCGACGCATCCGTGCACGTAGGCGAAGACCTTCGCGTCACCGCCCCTGCGGATCCGCTCGACGGAAGGGCCCACGTGACTCGCGGGCAGGTAGTTGAGCAGTACACCGTCGGCAATCTCGCCGGCAAGCTTCAGCATCTGCGGGCCGAGGGCGGCGAGCACGATCTTCGGTTTTCGCTCGCCGAGGCGCATGCCCAGCCTGAAACGCTTGACCTGCCAGAAGTCGCCCTCGAACGTGACCGACTCACCCGACAGGCACTCGCGCAGCAGCGCGACGTACTCGCGCATCATCGCGATCGGGCGGTCGGACGTGGGTGCCCCGTGCTGGCGCAGGATGCCGGGCGCTGAGACGCCGAGTCCAAGCCAGATGTCGGCATCGGGCGACAGCGCCTGAAGGGTGGACGCCGTCATGGCGGTCAGCGTTGGCGCGCGCAGCTGAACCGGAATGATGCCGGTCGCCAGCTCGAGCTGCGGGTGCCGGGCCGATACGGCGCCCAGCAGCGAAAACGCGTCGGTGCCGTTCGCCTCGACCGTCCAGATGGAGCGGTAGTCGTGTTCGACCGCGACGTCTGCGATGTCGAGGATTGCCCTCGGGCCGAGGACGCCCAGGCTGCCGAACGTAACGCCAAGCGGTGTGGCCTTCGCCATCTGGTTTCTCCGTCGTGAACTCTGCGGCGCTGGATATTAGCAGGAGGCGTGGCCCCGGTTTGATGCACTGCATGCGGCTAAAAGCGCCGGTGCTACGATGCGGCCTTCCAGATTCCTAACAATGGAGATTAAGGCATGGCGGGACGACTCGAAGGCAAGGTTGCGGTCATTACAGGTGGCAACAGCGGGATTGGTGAAACGACGGGGCAGGTCTTCGCGCGTGAGGGCGCCAAGGTCATATTGATGGCACGACGCGAAGCTGAAGGTGCGGCGGTGGCTGAGTCGATCCGGCAGGCGGGTGGCGACGCGACGTTCATCTCGTGTGACGTCGCTGATCACGATTCCGTGACGAGCGCTGTGGAGCAGGCGGCAGCCGTCCACGGACGCATCGATGTGTTGTTCAACAATGCCGGAGGCGGTGCGGGCAGCAGCTTCCCCAACGAGCCGATCGAGGAGTGGCAGCGGGTCATCCACACCAACCTGACCGGGACCTTTTACGTGAGTCAGGCGGTGTGGCCGCACATCGTGGCGGCCGGCGGCGGCTCGGTCGTCAACATGTCATCTCTCGCGGCGCAGCGCGGCTTCAGTCCGAAGATGAAAGAGGCCTTCGGCGCGACATCGTCTTCCTACTACGCGGCAAAAGCTGGCGTTGATGCGCTCACCCGCTACATGGCGGGCATCGGCGGAGAATGCAACATTCGCGTGAATTGCGTGCGCCCGGGTCAGATTCTCACGCCAGGTGCGACCGGGGGGACGATCAACGACGCCGACGGCGGTCACCACGTGTTCGAGAAGATGTTCGACTTCGCGCAGATCGTGCAGGGGCCGGGGTTGCCGGAGGACGTGGCGAACCTCGTGCTGTTCCTGTCGTGTGATGAGTCCCGCTTCATCTCGGGTGAGATCGTCAACGTGGATGGCGGTGTGGCAGCGAAAATCTGAACCAGGTTTTCGCGGCGCAGAAAAAGGGACCGGTGAACCGGTCCCTGAAGGGGTTACCACATGGAGAGATAGTCGATCTCGCGTTTGGCCCTTGGGGGGGTTGAGTCAAGCGTTTGATGGTCTGTCTCAGGTATCGCAGGGCGCGTGCCAGTTTTTGGTTGTGTGGTTAAAATCATTTAAAAACATAGTCTTATCTGTTTTTTGGATGCGGTGTGGCAGAGTCTGCGGTCCGCGAAGTAGCGCCAGTGGCGTTTGCGGCCGTGTCACATTGTGACCAAATCGGTCCAACGGGGACGCGGAGGGGGCATTGAGGCCGCAACGATGCGCGCGGGTCTGCGTTAAAGTCGAGTGTCGAACGCGCAGCACGTGTTGTATTGCGGATCGGAACCACGAGGAGATCGACATGAGTGAAGTGGCTGGCGGTGAGCCGTTTGCGGGCAAGGACCTTGGGGAGAACACCTTCGTCTGCACGCCCGAGATGGTTGATCATTATTGCGAAGGGCTGGCGATCGAACCATTGCGGTATGCCGGCGCCTCACTCTATGCCGAGCGCGTGGCGCCAGCCATGATTGTTGGCGACGTCGACGGAGGGTTCGCCGGTGCGCGGTTCGCGAACGCGTTCGGGAACCTGTGGATGCGCCAGCAGTGGGCGTTCCATCAGCCTATCGTGCCGGGCAGGGAATACCGGCGGACGTCCCGGGTGATCGACATCTACGAGTGGCGGAACCGGACCGTCGTGAAGCAGGAGGTCAACCTGTACGATGGCGACCGGACAATCGTCGAGGGCATTCATCACCAGAGCTATCTGCTGTCGCAGTCGTCCGGCAAGGTGGCCCTGCGTGATCCGAACAAGAAGGAAGGTGTGCGCAAGTTCGAAGTGCCGGCGGGTGAGACGATCATGCCGGTCGACAAGACCATTGACCTCGAAATGTGTGGCGTCTTCTTTCATGGTGACCGGAACTATCACACCGACAAGGCGGCCTCCGAGGAACTTGGATTCGAGGAGGTTGTCGTCGGCGGAAAGATGAGCATGTCCATGATCGGTGACATGCTCGAGGCGCACTTTGGTCGCGGCTACTATGAAGGCGGTGTGCTCGATATCAAGTTCACCAATATCGTGTGGCCTGACGATCACGTCACTGCGCGTGGCGTCATCACCGGGCACGAAGGCGATACCGCGCTCGTGACGGTGTGGATGGAGAAGGATGACGGGACCGTCTGCGTCGTGGGCACAGCGCGAGCGCGCACCTGAGCGCGCTTACTCACCAGCGGACTATCGGAAGGAAAGGGGGAGGAACATGAGCAAAATCCTGGCGGGAACCGGCCGAGGAGTGTACTGCCTCGAACATGGCGAGAGTCGGCAGACTCTGGAATCCCGCGGCGTTCGCGATCTCTTCGAGAACGGCGGACGGCTGTTTGCGGGGACGGGTGCAGGGCTGTTCGTTTCGGATGATGCGGGCGAGACGTGGCAGGAGCCGGTGCTGTCCGAGTATGAAATCTGGCAGGTCCGTGGTCATGGCGACACGCTGTACGCGACGACCCAGCCGGCTGCGTTGTTCCGCAGTGTCGACAACGGGTCGAACTGGACCGAGATGCCGTCGCTGGCGCAGGCGTCGAATGACGCCGGGTGGTGCATCCCCATTGATCCGCCTGTCCCCGGACGCGCACGCGCGCTGGTCGTCGACACACGGGACGCGGACCACTTGTGGGTCGGCGTCGAAGTCGGCGGCGTGATGGAGAGCCGCGACGGCGGGGTAACCTGGACACTCGTTCTGCCCGGCGACAACCCGGACCTGCACATGATGTATGCGCACCCCGAGGCTCCGGACACGATCTACGCGTCGACCGGGTACGGTCGCCTGGACGGCGTGGCTGAGATGGTCGAAGGCAACGCCGGCGTGTTTCGCTCGGACGACGGCGGCTCCTCGTGGCAGTACGCCTGGCGGGGCATCACGCCGCGTTATTCCCGGCCGATGTGCATTGATTCACGCGCGCCGTACGGACTCACCGTTGCCAGTGCGCCCACCGCATTCTCGTCGTTCAAAGACGACGGCGGCGCGGCCGCCATGTTGTTTCGTTCGGAAGACGGTGGCGAGTCATGGCGTTCCCTGTGTGACAACGCGCATTCACCGGCGTCCGCGAACTTTCATGGCCTCAACGTCGATCCCGACTCGAGCGGCGGGGTTCTGGTGGGCACCGACACCGGGGAAGCCTGGCGCGTCAGCAATGACGCCGAGTGGACGCAGATCGCATCCGGCCTGCCCGTCGTCCTGGCGCTGATTGCCGTCGCCTGACGCGCCAGTATCTGTCAATCGATCGTGATCCGCCGGGAGGTCTCGGCGACTTCGCGCGCGATGGCCAGGTTGATGGTCAATACGCCGGCTTTCAGGGAGGCCTTCAACGAGTCACGGTCGGCGTCGTCGGGCAGCGCCAGGACGCGCTGAAACGAACCGTAGCGGCGCTCCACCCTGTAGAAATGCCGGTCATTGTCCTCCGATGCCTCGCGTTTCTCGCCACGGATGATCAGTCGGTCCCCGTCGACGTCGATCGAGAGATCGTCCCTGTCCATCCCCGGTGCTTCCAGAGTCAGTTCGTACCCGCTGCCGTCGCCGGAGACGTTCATGGTGGGTCGAAAGGATGTGCTCGCGATGGCCGGCCAGCGTTGTCCGCCGGCGAGGCCTGTGAGCATGTCCTCGAACAACCGGTCGAAGTCCCGGCCAAAGCCTGACGCGGGATGCACAGTTGTCGGCATGGCGTCCTCGTTCGCGCTCCGCGTGACGGGCACATCGCCCTCGGCCGGGCTGGAGTCTTCGTATTTGAACCAGTTCCAGGGGTTGAGGTTTGCCAGGTTCATCGTCGTCTTCGTGATCATTCGTTTCGCGAGCATTGCGGGGTAGAACCGCCGATTCAAGTACGGTGACGCGAAACCATCGCGTTACTTGTGAGGAAGTTGATTTGCATCAAGCCATCGCGGTGCCACGGCAGCAGGCGGCGCGATCCGGGCGGGTGGCAATCGGCGCCTTCGCGGTCGTGCGGAGAACATCGGTGCCGATGGGCAAGTCGCGGGGAAGAGGCATATGATGGTGGGCCAGACAACCTCGGGGAGCGGCGCATGTTCAAGCCACTGACGTTCGATGCGGCAACGGAAGAGCGGGTACGGTTCATCGAAGAGACGGATCCCGGCGCCCTCGTCGAGGAAACGTTGGCGAAGCTGAGGACGGGGACCTCGATCAAGGACGTGCTGACCGCGAGTACCCTCGCCGTCGTGCGATCGACCGACATCCCGCCCCAGCATCACGGCGGCCCCCTGCACCCGGTCTGTGGCGTGAGGGCGGTATCGCAGGTGGCGCAAAGGCTTGACGGCGAAGACGCCTACTTGCCGATCCTTCAGCATGCGGCCCTCGCGAACAATCACTGCCACTCCCTGCAGATGGGCCCTTACCTGATGCCGGAGCTCGAACCGCTGCCCGGCAAACCGGGAGACATCGGCAGTTTTCACATTGCCGACGAGGCGATGACTGACGGCATCGACGGGCAGTCGCAATCGAATTCGCAGGAGGTCGAGGCGACCAAAGGCGCGTTCTTCAAGAGTCTCCGGGCAATGCAGGCTCCCGCCGCGGAGCACTACTTTCTCTGGCTGCTCGACAACGTTCCGGGTGACGAGGCGCTGGACCAGTTGCTGCCGCTCGCGATTTCACGCAACGGGTATGACGATCACAACTTCCTCTACCCGGTCTACACGGCGCGGGCGCTCGACGAGATCGGCTGGGAGTGGTCACACGTCCTCTTCCGCCCGGTGGTCCGCTTTCAGGCGCGCCGCGCGCCGCGGTTGTTGCGCAACGACTATGACTTCGAGGACATTCGCGAGCTGATCCGTGACCATAAGTTTCTTGAACGTGACATTCCGCAGGCAACGTCACCCGCGGAGGCAGACACGATTACCGAACTCGGCATGGCAATGGGCCGCAACAAGAAGTACCTCGAGAACTGTGCGCTGATCGCGCAGGCGATCGCTGACGGGCTTTCGATCGAAGGTGCGGGACAGGCGATGTCGATCGGGGCGGCAGCAGCCTACATCTCGACGAGCTATGGCAACCCGATGGACGCACACCTGCATACGGGTGCAAACAACCGGCGCTTCCTGCTGCGGCAGCCGAACGTCAGCGTCGAACACAAACTGATGGGCCTCATGACAGCGTTCACCGGGCCCGAGGTCCTGCTTGCCGAGCGGTTGCTGAACTGGGAAGAGAATCTCGATGGGGACGTGACCTCGGGACTCCCTGCGCGGGACCAGGCCCGGCTGCTGGACGATCTCGTCGACAGTATCGAAGGCCAGCCGTGGCTCGACTGGCGCAAGATCGGCGTTGCCGCGACCGTGGCGCCCGATGAGGTGAAGGGTACGGTTGCGCTGGCGCGGCAGTACGCGGAGTGTGGTTACGACGCGGAGCCCTACTTCAACCGCCTCGCGGAAATCGCGTGCCGGGACGACTTCACGGAGATGCATTCGCTGAAGCACTTCCAGGCGATCGTGGACGAGTATTACGCAACCCCCGAGTCCGCGCGCTGGGTGCACCTGGTGGCGGCGGCCAAGTCGGCGGCGATCATCCACCTCGGCAAGGAACATACGATCTACGAGCAGGCCAAGTCGCTGATCGCGGCCTGACGACTCAGGGCCCGATGCGGCCTGACAACCCGGCTCAGTAGCGGCGGTTGAACGGAGCGCCGCGTGCAGCGTCGTCGGCCGCGATGAGCGCGTCGGCAAGGTGTTCCAGCATGTCTGCACGTGCCGGGGCGTCCACGCGCTTCAGGTCGTTCATCTCGTCCGGGTCTGCCCCGAGGTCGAATAGCTGCTCTTCGCCTTTGCTGTTCCGCGTGTACCGGTATTGCTCGGTGATGACCGTGCGTGTCTTGGCGGGAAACGGCGTCAGCCGTGACGTGATCGTTGCGATGTCGTCTTCGATCAGCACACGCTCGCGGACCTTCGCGCCGGCGTCCTCGAGGATCGGCGTCAGTGACTGGCCCTGGATTCCGTCAAAGGCGCGGACCCCGCACAGGTCGAGAATGGTCGGGCAGAGATCAATGCTCGAGGCAAGTGCGTCAGTCCGCGCCGGTGAGCGCCCCGGCGCGTCGATCAGCATGGGTACCTGCAGCGTGCCCCGATAGTGCATGAAGTCCTTCAGGAACAGTCCGTGGTCACCCATCATGTCGCCGTGATCGCTGGTGAACACGATGATCGTGTCCTCACGGCAGCCCAGTTCGTCGAGTCGCGCGACGATCCTGCCGATCCCGTCGTCGATCATCTCGACCATGCCGTAGGTTGCGGCGATGGCCTGTGAAAGGAGCGTATCGTCACCAAAGCCGCACGGGGCGACCCAGTTGCGCTGATCGCGCGGGTGGATGCTTCTGAAGCCCTGCAGGTGGGCCGGGGCGTCGTCGAGCGGGTCATGGCGTGAGCCCGGCAGGACCATGTCTTCCGGGCGATGCCGGTGAAACCACTCCCCCGGTG
>PBVL01000140.1 GCA_002728675.1 Gammaproteobacteria bacterium | reverse complement strand
GACGAAGAAATACTGGCTGTCGGCCTGGCTCCGGGAGTACGTGGCGCGGGCCGCCCAGCCGGTGACTGCGAGCACATCGTCCGCCTCGTTGATCTCGATAGCAGCTTCCATGAACGCTTTACCCAGCACTTCGGCCGCACGCGACCCATCGGCGTCGTTCAGGGACGCATACCTGCGCACACTGCGACCGTTGTGACTCAGGCGGAATTCAATGTGGGGGCAGGCGAGGGCAAGTTTGCGGAGGACGTCCTCGATACGTCCGAACTCGGTTCGCTCGGTCTTCAGGAACTTCCGCCGGGCAGGCGTGTTGAAGAAGAGGTCGCGTACCTCGACTGTCGTCCCTCGCGGGTGCGGCGCAGGGGCGGTGTCGGCCACCATTTCGGCCCCCGAGGCCGATACCCGCCAGCCGTCACGCGGATTGTCGGAGGCGTTACTCGTCAGACTGAGCTGTGCAACCGACGCGACGCTTGCAAGGGCCTCACCCCGGAAACCGAGCGACGCGACCCTGTGCAGATCCGCCTCGACGCCAATCTTGCTCGTGGCATGGCGCGCCAAGGCCAGCGGAAGGTCCGCCTGCGCGATCCCGACGCCGTCGTCCCGGACGCGCACCAGCCGCGCGCCGCCTGCTTCGATCTCCACTTCGATCAGGCTCTCGCCGGCATCGATGCTGTTCTCAACCAGTTCCTTGACGATCGACGCCGGACGTTCGACAACCTCGCCAGCCGCAATCTGGTTCGCGAGCCTGGGCGAGAGCTTCTGTATCCGGTTGTTCACGCTTTGACCTCACGACGCTTCACGACGTAGGAATCCTGAGCACCTGACCAATTCGTATCCTATCGCTCTTGAGTCCGTTGAGTTCGCGAATTGCCTTGGTCGACACCCGATGCCGCGACGCGATCCCGGACAGCGTGTCACCGCGCTCGATGCGGTAAGTGACCTGACGCCCCGCCTCCGGGCGGGTCTGCTCCGTCCGCCGCCATGCCAGATACGACCCTTCCGGGGGATTCGACCGCATGTACCGGGCGATGCCCTGAAAAATCGCGTCCGCCAGCTTCTTCTGGTGGTCGGACCTCGCCAGTTTGCGCGCTTCACCCGGGTTCGAGATGAAGCCCGTTTCAACCAATATCGAAGGGATATCAGGCGATTTGAGCACGGCGAACGCGGCCTGCTCGACACGCTTCTTGTGCAGTTTCGTGACCTTGCCAAGTGACTGGACCACTTCCTTGCCAACTTCGAGGCTCATCGCCAGGCTGGCGGTCATGGAGAGATCCAGAAGCACCTCGACGAGGAGGTCGTCCTTGTCGTTCAGGCTGACGTTCTCGACGCCGCCGATGAGGTCAGAACGGTTTTCCTTCTCGGCCAGCCATTCAGCCGTCTCACTCGTCGCGCCCTTGAGCGAAATGGCGTAGACGGATGCTCCGCTGGCTTCCGGTGTCCTGAAGGCGTCCGCATGAACAGACACAAAGATATCTGCCAGGTTCTGCCGGGCGATCAGCGTCCGCCTGTCGTGCTTCACGTAGTAATCGCCCGTTCGCACCAGCACGCTCCTGAATCCGGGCTCCTTCTCGATGACGTCATGCAGCTTCTGTGAAATCGCGAACACGACGTCCTTCTCGTAGAGCCGGCCCGGGCCAATGGCGCCCGGGTCGTCCCCGCCGTGCCCCGCATCAATGGCGATGACCACGTCGCGCATCTGCCGCGCAATCCGGTCCGGCGGTTTGACCACAGGTGCGTCCGGCTGTTCCGGCGTATAGAGGTCAACAACCAGGCGGTCACCATATTGAAGGATGGGGGTGAGCACGAAACTTCGCGGCTTGATCGGACTCTTCAGGTCGAGCACGACGCGCAGGTCACCGCCCGCACGACTGCCGCTGCGGATTCGCTTGATGGGCGTTCGGGAGAGATCGAGGCGATCAAAGGAGGCGTCGAGCGTCGCGTCACTGACATCGATGACCAGACGCCGCGGGTTGCTCAGTATGAACGTCTTGTGCTCCACCGGCCCAGCGAGGTCGAACACGATACGGGTACGCTCGGGGGAAGGTCGCACCCTGACGCTGTCGATCAGCACTTGCGCGTTGGCCGCGATCGGGAGCGCCGCGGTCGCCATCATCGCGACGGTGACCAGAAGGCGCCAGGCAGCAGTCATAGACGCGTGAGAAGTTCGAGCCCGGCGGGCGTGCCGGCATCCAGCGTCGCGACGCGGCCACGCCCCGAGACACGCAGGGTCAGCGACAAATCAGCAGGGGGCAGAAAGTCCTGACCCCGTTCAGGCCACTCGATGAGGCAAAGGTTCGTGTCCCCGAAGTAGTCCATTGCGCCCGCGTATTCTAGCTCCTCAGGGTGCTCAAGTCTGTAAAGGTCGAAGTGATACACCGGGTTGCCAGCGAGTTCGTAAGGTTCCACCAACGTGAAGGTTGGACTCTTGACGTGACCCTCCCAGCCCCGCGCCCGGAGGAGCCCCCTCGAGAACGTCGTTTTGCCGGCACCCAGGTCGCCCGTCAGCGTTATGACACCGCCACCGGCCCAGCGTTCGCCCACGTTGCGCCCGAGCGCAAGTGTGGCCGCTTCGTCCTTCAGGTCAAAGTTCATTGGCAAGCCTGCGCAGCGGCAGGAGCAGATCCGTCGCCAGCAGTCCACGCTCACCACCCTGGGCGGCCTCGTCACCTGCCCGGGCGTGCAGGACCACGCCCGTCTCGGCCGCGAGATGGCCGCGCAGTCCCTGCGCCAGCATCGCGCCGATGACTCCAGTGAGGATGTCGCCCATGCCCGCGGTGGACATTCCGGGGTTGCCGTAGGGACAGACCGAGACCCCCTCGGCCGACGTAATCAACGTGCCGGCACCCTTCAGCACTGTCACCCCTCCGCGTGCCGCACTGATCTCTTGCGCCGCTTCGAACCTTCGATCCTGCACCGACCTGCCGCAAAGCCGGGCCGCCTCACCCGGGTGCGGGGTCAGAATCCAGTCGTCGTTGCGCTGATCGGAAGCAGCGAGCAGGTTCAGACCGTCCGCGTCGACAACCAGTGGCAAGCCGGACTCCAGTGCGGACGCCATCAGCATGCGCGACCAGTCGTCCGTGCCGAGACCCGGACCAATGGCGATCGCATCCGCTCGTTCCAGCAGCGGCGTAAGGTCTGCCCGGTCCTCGACGCCGCGGACCATGAGTTCCGGTCGCCGTCCCAGCATGGCGCCGGCGTGGCCGGGCCTCGTACCCATCGAAACGAGACCGGCCCCACAGCGCAGCGCCACCTCGCCGGACATCAACACCGCCCCTGCCATGCCGTGATTGCCGCCCAGCACCAGCAGGTGGCCATGGCGCCCCTTGTGCGCGTTGCGGTGCCTGCGTCCAAGCGGTTGCCCGCCCGCCCGGAGCAGTCTCACGCTGCCGGGCACGCGGTCGTACACCGCGTCGGGAACGTCGAGATCGGCGAAGCGGATCTCCCCCGCGAACTCGCTCGCATCCCCGGTAAAAAGGCCGCGCTTCAGGCCAATGAAGGTGACCGTGACGTCTGCGCGCACGGTGACGCCGAGCGATGCGCCGGTGTCGGCAGACAGCCCTGAGGGCAGATCCACCGCGACGACGGGCAACCCGGACTCGTTGATCATGCCGATGGCGTCGCGATAGTTCGGTCGCACTTCACCCCGGGTCCCTGTGCCAAGCAGGGCGTCGACCACCACCTCGCCCTCGATCAGCGAGTTTGCTGTGAAGGACTCCGGCCTGACCCCGGACGCCTCACAGAAGCGCAGCGTCGCCCGGGCGTCTTCGCCCAGCTTGTCGGGATCTCCCACCACCAGGACCTGAACAGTCCTGCCCCGCTCCGCCATCAGTCCCGCCAGCAGATAGCCGTCGCCAGCGTTGTTGCCACTGCCGCAGAACACCGTGTAGCGCGTCGCCGCCGGATAACCTTCGCAGCACGCAATCCAGCAGGCTTCCGCGGCACGACGCATCAGCGTCAATCCCGCAATGGCATGCTCCCCAATCGCCATCCGATCGAGTTCCCGAACTTCTGCGCTCGAATAGAGCGTGACCGGCAATCCTTCGAGACTGAGTGACACCTGGAACCCAACTTGCTGATATCAACGGGATTATGCCCCATGGCGCGCTTGTTTCGACGACGCGTCCCGTATAGTGGAAGGTGAAGGGCCACGAAATGACCGACGAAAGCAACCAGCCACCGCAGCGCGACGTTACGCATCTCCTGACCCGGCTTGCCGCGCTGCTCCCGGGCTGGGCGAGCGAGCTCGGATTCCAGGAACTGGGCATCGCCGACGCCGAAGTGGGCGAGCACGCCGCGCACCTCGACGCCTGGCTCGAGCGCAACCGTCACGGGACGATGTCCTACATGACGCGCCATGCCCACCTGCGTGCGCAACCGGACCTGCTTCAGCAGGGCACCCGACGGGTCATCAGCGTCCGAATGGACTACCTGACCGACACGGACACGCCCCTGGACGCATCGCCGCGGGCATACGTCTCCCGCTATGCCCTCGGTCGCGACTATCACAAGGTCCTGCGCGGACGACTGCGCAAGCTCCAACAGCGGATGGAAGCCTGGGTGACCGAGCACGAACTCCCCTACGCCGGCAGCAGGCCATTCACCGACAGCGCGCCCGTGCTCGAAAAGGCACTCGCCTCAAACGCCGGACTGGGCTGGATCGGCAAACACACGCTCCTGCTGAACCAACATGCGGGTTCGTGGTTCTTTCTTGGCGAGATACTCACGTCCCTCGAACTGCCCGTCTCGCAACCGACCGCGACGAACCGCTGTGGATCCTGTCAGGCATGTATCGACATCTGCCCCACCGACGCGATCGTTGCCCCCTACGAACTCGATGCGCGTCGCTGTATCTCCTATCTGACCATCGAGCACCGGGACAGCATCCCGATCGAGTTCCGCCGCGCGATCGGTAACCGGATCTTCGGTTGCGACGATTGCCAGGTTGTCTGTCCATGGAACCGCTACGCCGCGTTTACGGGCGAACGCGATTTCCAGCCGCGCAACGAGCTCGACACCGCAGCGCTGCTGACGCTGTTCAACTGGACCGAAGCGGAATTCGATTCGGCGAGCGCCGGCTCCGCGATCCGCCGTGCCGGGTATGAGGGCTGGCTGCGAAACCTCGCGGTTGCACTCGGCAACGCGCCTTGGGAGGAGCGGATCGAGGCGACATTGCGATCGCGCCGCGCCGAGGCTACGCCGCTCGTGCGGGAACACATCGACTGGGCGCTCGCAGAACAGACAGCGCGCCGGGGGGCCGCCTGAACATGCCCGGTGTGTGCTGTCGCAGCGGCGACTTTTTGAAGCGCCGCAGAAAGGCCGCAGAGTCGCCTTTTGCCGAAGGGCTGCCTACCGACGCGACTCAGAGAAGAACGAGTTGCGATACAGCCGCAGTTCCTCGATGGACTCCTTGATATCGTCCATTGCCCGATGTGTGCCTTCCTTCTTCACACTGCGGTACACCTCCGGTCGCCACCTTGCCGCAAGCTCCTTGATGGTGCTGACGTCAATGTTGCGATAGTGGAGGTGTGCCTCGAGTTCCGGCATGTATTTCACGAGGAAACGCCGGTCCTGCCAGATGGTGTTGCCACACAGCGGTGACGCGCCCGCCTCGACGTGCTCGCGAAGGAATTCGAGGCTGCGGGCCTCCGCATCCGCCTCGGCAATGCCCCGGCTGCGCACTGCGTTGATCAGACCGGTCTTGGTGTGATGCTCGGTATTCCAGTCGTCCATTCCGGACAGCAGGTCTTCGTCCTGACGAACGACGATCGGCGGCAGTTCAGCAACGATCTCGAGTTCGGAATCGGTGATGACCGTCGCAATCTCCAGGATGCGATCCCGTTCAGGATCGAGACCGGTCATCTCGAGATCCATCCACACAAGGTTTTGGGAAAACGGCACTAACAGTTCCCGAACAATAAGGGCGGGTTTTGCACCGCACAAGGGATTTTCAACCGAAATGGCTTAAAAATCATACATATAGCGCACTTACAGGACACCGGACACAGTTTCATCGTAGCCGCCCGCACAGTCGCGGCGAATCCGGTCACCGTATGTTAACCGATTCAGGACACGCCGCGTTCGGAGCCTCTTCCCGTGCGCCCCGGGGAACCCGCGACCGCCGCCCCGCTGCGCCGGATTCGGCAATGTGAAAGGCCTGCGATACAATCGCCGCCCCCTCATCGACCGCACCCCGGGCGGCTTTGGAGTAGCGATGCTCGATCTCATTGCAGAACCACAGGACGCCCTGGACTTCAGCGTAGACCACGACGTCGTATTCGTGGACCTCTGTTCAGCCGAACAGTACGCCGCCGCCCATATCGAGGGTGCGATTCATGTGTCGCCGGCGGAAATCGTGTCCGGGGTGAAACCCGCAACGGGCAAGATTGCTCCCATCGATCGCCTCAACGCTCTGTTTGGGCGTCTGGGCAAGACCGACAATACCCACTTCATCTCATACGACGACGAGGGCGGGGGCTGGGCTGGCCGCTTCGTGTGGACGTGTTTCGCGGTCGGGCATCGGTCCGCGAGCGCGATCGACGGCGGGCTGCACGCGTGGCATGCCGCCGGACTGCCACTGACGGCGGACGTCCCGACACCGGCGTCGAGCACCGTCGACCTGACTCTCGACACCTCGGTGATTGCCGAGAAGGCGGACGTGCTGGCGAGCCTCGACGACGTGGACACCGTCGTGTGGGATGCCAGATCTGCAGAAGAACACGCGGGCACGAAGGTTGTCGCGGCCCGGGGCGGACGGGTGCCCGGCGCAATCAACCTCGACTGGTTGCTGACGATGGACCGGGAGCGCGCGCTGCGCACGCGCCTGGACGTCCAGGAAGTCCTGAACGGTCTGGGAATCACCCCCGACAAGCGGGTCATCACGCACTGCCAGACGCACCACCGCTCCGGGCTGACGTGGCTGATCGGCCAGTCACTCGGCTACGACATCAAGGCATATCACGGCTCCTGGTCGGAGTGGGGTAACGATCCGGACACGCCCATCGAAAGCTGATCCGGCAGGCGTCGAACGCCAAAATCGGCCCCAACGCGGGTTCGCGGCCCCCTGACAGGCCCTTGCCAACGCCCCGCACCATCCATCCCAGATGATCCAGATGTCCATCCACAACGTAGCCCCCTCTACCCTCCCCCGGCCACAAGAATGAAGGGTTTCCTCATGAACGCACTGCGCATGTTCCGCCAGGACGACACCCCTGAAGCGCCAGCGGCGCCAGTGACCGAATCCCCGAAACGTCGACTGACACTTCGCGGCATCGTCCAGCTTGGCCTCGTCCTCGCATTCATTGCGGCCGCGGTCGTTTTTTCCCGTGCTCCGACCGAAGAGGACATTGCGCGGCCTGCCGGCCCGCCGGCCGGCGCTGCAGGCGTGCCACGGGGTGCGCCCGGGCAGACCGGACCGCTCGTGCGCATCGTCAGCCCGGCCGCCGCAACCTCGACGTTGTCCGTGAGCGCAACGGGCGCGATTGCGGTGCGCGGCTATGTCGACCTCACGCCGCAGGTGGGCGGACAGGTCACGGAAATCTCGCCACAGCTGCGCGAAGGGGGTGAGTTCAGCGCGAGGCAAACGCTGCTGCGCATCGACCGGCGTGACTTCGATCTGGCGCTCGAAGCGGCCAACGCAGACGTTGACACCGCCCGCTCGTCACTCCTCCTGCGCGAGGCGGAGGGGGACGCCGCCGTCGACAACTATCGAATCCTGCACCCGAACAAACCGGTCCCGCCGCTCGTGGCCAAGGTACCGCAGATCGAACAGGCCAAGGCACAACTTGCCGCCGCGACTGCGCGCGCCAATACCGCCCGGCTCGACCTTTCCCGAACGACCTTCGCTTTGCCGTTCGACGGCTACATCACAGCAAGTTCCGCCGAGGTTGGGCAGGTCCTGACCCGGGGCCAGCCCTTCGGTCAGGCGTTCTCCCGGGAAGCCGTCGAAGCCGCCGTCCCTCTCGCGCCCCGTGACGTCGAGACGCTGTCCCCGTTGCCGGGCCGCTCCGCGCGCCTCCGGGCAGGCGACGTGACGCTCGCGGCCGAAGTCGAACGCGTCGCACCAGAACTCGACCCGCGGACCCGCTTCGCGCGTATTTTCCTCGCGCTGGAGGCGCCTCTGCCACCCGGGACCTTCGTCGACGTGGAAATCGACGGCCCGCCGCTCCCTGACACCTTCGTGTTGCCGGAAGCCGCCGAGCAGCTCGGTTCGTTCTTCTGGGTCGTCCGGGATGGCCAACTCGAGATGGCGACCCCGCAGATCCTGGGCCGCTCCGATGACGGCATCGTGACCGCGGCGTTCGACACCGGCGAAGGTGTCGTACTCGGCAGCGTGCCCGGCGCGCGCACCGGCCTCTCGGTACAGACGAGCGCAGCGGAATGATTCCCCAGGCAGGTGAGAACCGGGGCGTCGTCCGCTACTTCGCCGAGAATCCCGTCGCAGCCAACCTCATCATGACCCTCATGCTCGTCGGTGGTCTGATGGCTGGGCTGGGACTGACCGCGCAGGTCTTCCCGACCATCGACCCCGGCATCGTCAGCATCTCCGTTCCCTATCCGGGCGCGACGCCCACCGAAGTTGAAGAGGGCATCACCCGTCGCGCCGAAGAGGCCGTCTTCGGTATCGACGGCGTGGATCGCGTGGTCTCGAAAGCATCCGAGAACCTCGGCACGGTCACCGTCGAACTCAAGGACTTCGTCGACGCCTCCAAAGTTCGTGACGATATCGAGTCCGCAATCGAACAGCTTGCGCAGTTCCCGCCACAGGACGCGGAAAAAGCCAACATTGTCCGCTCCGAAACGCTCTCGGACGTGCTGACGATTGTCGTCTCGAGTGAGCTGTCGGAACAGGCATTGCGCGCCGGCGCCGAGCAGATCGAAGAGGCCCTTCTGGCCATCCCCTCCGTTTCACTCGTGTCGATGATGGGCGCCCGCGACTACGAAATCTCCATCGAAGTCAGCGAAGCCGCGCTGCGACAGTACAACATGACGATCGGCGAGGTTGCGAACGCCGTGCGGATGTCGTCGGTGAATCTCTCGTCAGGCGAACTGCGTACCGATGCCGGGGATCTCCTGCTGCGGACCAACACCAAGCGTGAACGCGGCTACGAATTCCGCAACATCGTGCTCCGCGCGCTTCCGGACGGCAGCATCCTTCGATTGGGAGACGTCGCGGTCGTCCGTGACGAATTCGCCGACGTCGACCTGATCAATCAGTTCGACGGACGCCAGAGCCTGTTCGTCCGGGTGCAGAAGTCCGAGGCAGAGGACGCTCTCACGATCGCCGCCGACATCAAGGAAATGTTGGCGGGCTACACGGCACCTCCCGGTATCGACATCGAAGTCTGGGACGATCAGACAGAAGTTCTCGAGGACCGGCTGAGCCTGCTCGTGCGCAACGGCACGCTCGGCTTCGCGCTGGTCTTCCTGTTCCTCGTGATCATGCTCGACCTGCGGCTCGCGCTGTGGGTTGCGATGGGCGTCCCGATCTCGTTCCTCGGCGCGTTCCTTTTCTTCGACTTCTTCGGCGTCAATATCAATATGGTGTCGTTGTTCGCTCTCATCATCGTGCTGGGCATCGTCGTCGACGATGCCGTGGTGGTGGGCGAGAACATCATTGCGGAACAGGAAAGCGGGCGAGTCGGATCAGACGCCGCGGTCGAAGGTGTGAAAGGCGTCTTCGGTCCCGTGTTCGTCGGCGTTCTGACGACCATGGCCGCTTTCGCCCCTCTGCTGTTCGTCACCGGCACGTTCGGCCAGATCCTCGGCGTGGTCCCGATCGTCGTGATCACGGTACTGACCATGTCGCTGATCGAAGTGTTCTTCATCCTGCCTGCGCACCTCTCGCATGGTGGACCCTGGAGCGCATGGCCGCTCTCATCCATCCAACAGTTCGTGGGTGGCAAGGTGCAGGCGTTCCGCGACAACTGGCTCGTGCCCGGTGTCCGGCGGGCGGTCCGGCACCGTTATCTGACACTTGGTTCGGGCGTGTTGCTCCTGGTCGGTGCCGTTTCGCTGATGGCAACAGGGGCCGTGCGGTTCATCTTCATGCCCTCACTCGAATCCAACACGATCCGGGCCACCGTGGAGTTCCCGATCGGGACCCCGTTCGCCGCGACCCGTGAAGCGGCCGAACATCTTGTCGAGTCCGCGCACCGCGTGAACGCCGACATTGGGGGAACGTCGTTCAAGTCCGTCAACGTCACGATCGGCGGACAGGCACGCGCCGGCGGCGGACCGGGCGGCGGGGCGGGCATGTCCATCGCCAGCAACATCGCAGCCGTGACGATCGAACTCGAGCGCGAACCGCTGCGAACCCTGTCCGCGCAGGAACTCGAGAAGCTGTACCGCGTCAAGGTTGGCGATATCCCGGGGGTCGAGCGTCTGTCGTATGTCTCCGAATTCTTCTCAGGCGGACCGGACCTCGAGTACGAGCTTGCGCACCAGGACGACGAGATCCTCGAAGCGGCGGTCGAGTCCCTGAAAGCCAGCTACGCCGAGTTCCCGTCCGTCTACGAGATTCAGGACTCGGTGAGCATGGGCAAACGCCAGTACGACATCGAGCTGACGCCTGCGGGCGAGGCCGCCGGACTCACCCCCGCGGACGTTGCGCGGCAACTGCGCCGGAATTTCTTCGGCGACGAGGTCCAGCGCATCCAGCGCGGCCGCGAGGAGGTCAAGGTCATGGTGCGCTACCCACGAGAGGATCGGCGCTCGGCGAACGATCTCTTCAACGTGCGGGTGCGTCTGGCCGACGGCAGCGAGGCGCCACTCTCGACGGTGGCGCGCGTGCGGGAATCCCGCAGCTTCTCGTCGATCGACCGTGTTGACGGACTGCGCATCGTGTCGGTGTCGGCACAGGTCGACACGTCGGTCGGCACGCCGACCGCGATCAACGGCGTGCTGATGGGTACGGTGATGCCCGCGCTCCAGGCACAGTTCCCCGGCCTGCAGGTACGCCAGGCCGGATTCTCACGCGAACAGGCGGAGGACCTCGCGTCGCTCGGACGCCTGACCCTCATCGCGCTGATGGTGATCTTCGTGCTGATGGCTTCACAACTCCGCAGCTACTCGCAGCCGCTGATCATTCTTGCCGGTGTCCCGTTCGGCGCGGGCGGCGCACTCATCGGGCACTGGTTGTTGGGTTTCGACCTGTCGTTCATCTCCGTCTTCGGCATGGTGGCCCTGTCGGGCGTCGTCGTGAACGACTCGCTGGTGCTCGTCGACCGTTACAACAGGCTCCGCGCCGAGACCGACCTGTCACCCGAAGACGCCGTGGTTGCTGCGTCACAGCGACGCTTCCGGGCGATCTTCCTGACCACGGCGACCACAGCCCTGGGGCTGACCCCCATGTTGTTCGAAACGTCGACCCAGGCACAGTTCCTCATTCCGATGGCTGTCAGCCTCGCGACCGGTATTGTGTTCGCGAGCGCAATCATCCTCTTCCTCGTCCCTGCCCTGATCAGGATCCGTGAAGATCTCGGCGGGAGCACCCGGAAGACCGACACCGTCAACGCCGTGCCGCACGCCGTGTAGCGGGCCCTCTCGGGTATGCTCTTCGGACTGTCGACCGAGGAGCATGCCCAATGGCTGACTGGTATCCCAAACGTACCTTTGGTGACCTGCCGCGCGAAGCCGCGGCGCGCTGGCCCGATCGGGAGGCGCTCGTTTTCGAAGAAACGCGGCTGACGTTCGCGGAACTGGACGCCGAGATCGACCGGGCCACCCGCGGCCTCATGGCCGCGGGCGTCCAGCGCGGCGATCACGTGTGCCTGTGGCTCAACAACTGCGCCGAGTGGATCTACCTGATGTTCGGTCTCGCACGGGCAGGTGCCGTGCAGATTCCGGTCAACACGCGTTTCCGTACCCACGACCTGGAGTACGTCCTCCGTCAATCCGACAGCCGATTCCTGATCACCCACGACACGTCGGGACCAATCGACTACCTCGACATGGTCCGCGAGGTGATCACCTTGCCCAGTGAAGGCAATGCGATAGCGGATGATCGTTTCCCCGAACTGAACGGCGTGATCATCGTCGCGGAGGAGTCCCACGCGGGCACCGCCGACTGGCGAGACGCGCTCGCGGCTGGCGATTCGGTGTCGGCCGCCGAACTCGAAACCCGCATCGAGGCGGTCGACCCGGCAGACCCGGTGTTCATCATGTACACCTCCGGTACCACCGGCTTTCCCAAGGGCGTCGTTCACAACCACACCCTCGTCCGAAACACGGAAGAGCGTGGCTTTCGCATGGCGATCACGCCGCGGGACGTCATCCTCAACTATCTGCCGCTGTTCCACGCTTTCGGCTACTCGGAAGGTGCGCTGATGTCCGTCGCCACCGGCGCCAAACAGATCCTCACGGAGACCTTCGATCCGCAGGAATGCCTCGATCTCATCGAGCGCGAGGGCGTCTCGCTGATGCACGGGTTCGAGGCCCACCTGAAAGGCCTCTCCGAGGGGCAACAGGCACGGCCCCGCGACCTCTCGTCCTTGCGCACGGGCATTTTCGCAGCGGGCATGCACAGCGCGACACCCGTCGCGAGGCGCGGCGCCCAGGCCCTGGCCCCCATGCAGACGATCTCCGGCTTCGGCATGACCGAAATCTGGCTGGGGGCCGCGCTCGGGTCCCTCGACGACGACCTCGAACGCCGCACCGAGACTTCGGGATTCCCCGGACTCGGTTACGAAGTCCGTGTCGTCGACACCGAGACGGGTGTGGAAGTCGCGCCGGGAGACACGGGCGAGATTCAGGTTCGCGGGTACAGCCTGATGCAGGGTTACTACAAGAAGCCCGCAGAGACGGCCGCTTCATACACCGCCGACGGCTGGTTCCGTACCGGTGACTCAGGATTGATTCGCGAGGACGGCTATCTCCGTTTTCTCGGGCGCTACAAGGACATGCTCAAGGTGGGTGGCGAGAACGTCGACCCGATGGAGGTGGAAGGACTCCTGCTCGAACAGGACGGGATCGCCCAGGTTGCGGTCGTCGCCCTGCCGGACCAGCGCCTCTCCGAAGTCGCGGTGGCCTATGTCCAGCCCTCACCGGGTGCGACGCTCACGGAGACGGACGTGATCGGCTTCTGCCGGGGCAAGGTCGCGAGCTTCAAGATCCCGCGCCACGTGCTGTTCATCGACGAGTTTCCAATGACGGCTTCCGGCAAGATCCGCAAGGTGGAACTCCGCGAAGACGCGGCGACGCGCCTCGGTCCCGCGTCAGCCGCCGGGGACTGAGATAGCCGGGTCGCACCTCAGGCGCGGTCGGCCGGGAACGCCATGACTTCGTGAATCGAGGCGGCGCCCGACAGCGCCATCAGGAGACGCTCAACCCCCAGCGCGACTCCGGCACAGACGGGCAGTCCCCCCGTCATCGCCGCGAGCAACCTGTCGTCCTGCTCGACCGCAGGTCGACCTGCCGCCGCGCGTTCCGCCTGATCGAGCGCCATACGACCGCGCAGCACTTCGGCGTCCCGTAACTCCTGATAACCGTTGGCAAGCTCGACGCCGTCCAGGAACAGCTCGAAGCGGTTCGCGACCGTGCGCCCGTCACCATCAACGGTCACTTCCGCGAGCGCCGACTGGGAGGCCGGATAGTCGAAGACAAATCCGGTCAGACCGGGTTCGATGAACCGGGTAAACAGCAGATCAAGACAGGTGTTCCTGTCCGCCCGCTCACCAATGCCCGTAACGGAGGGCAGGTTGACGTCCGGTAGCCGGGCAGCCACCAATTCGCGGAGCACGGCATAGGCCGCCTGATGAGGGTCGATGCCGAAAGCGGACGCAAACAGCTCTCCATAGGCCAGGCGCGGCATGGGTTCCTCAACACCGAGGTCTTGCAGCAGCAGCCCGACTTCATCCATCAGTTGCCCGACGGAAAAACCGACGCGATACCATTCCAGCATGGTGAACTCGGGATTGTGCCGGGCGCCGGACTCGCCGGCCCGGAATACGGGTCCCATCGAATAGAGCGACGGAACCCCCGCAGCAAGCGCCCGCTTCAGCGCGTACTCGGGAGAGGTCTGGAGAAACCAGCCACGCCCTGATTCATTGGCGCTCACGCTTTCGATGTGCAGGTCGGTGACCGTATGGCGCCCGAGGACCGGCGCGCTGAGCTCGAGGACACGACGCTCAGCCATGAATGAACGAATCGACGCAAGGACGCCCGCGCGTCGCCTTAGCGCGGCCGTTGACGCGCCTGGCGCCCAATCAGGCTTTGACGCGATTCTGATATTCCCCGGTGCGGGTATCGACGCGCACGACCTCGCCGATATTCAGGAAGAGCGGTACCTTCACGATGGCTCCCGTGCTGAGTGTGGCGGGCTTGGTCCCACCCTGGGCGGTGTCTCCCTTGAGTCCCGGGTCGGTGTCGACAATTTCGAGTTCGACGAAGTTCGCCGCGGCAACCGCAATGGGTGAGTCGTTCCAGAGCGTCACCATGAAGGCGTCCTGCTCCTTCAGCCACTGTTTGCTGTCCGTGACGGCGCGCGCGTCGGCGGCCACCTGATCGTAGGAGCCATCGGTCTTCATGAAATGAAACATCTCGCCGTCCGTGTAGAGATACTCCATCTCGAGATCCATCACGTCCGCCGCTTCGAGAGACTCACCGGATTTGAAGGTTCGCTCCCAGACCCGACCGCTCAGCAGGTTGCGCAGCTTGACCCGGTTGAACGCCTGGCCTTTGCCAGGCTTCACAAACTCGTTCTCCAGCACCGAACACGGGTCGCCTTCCAGCATCACCTTCAGTCCGGACCGGAATTCGTTGGTAGAATAAGAGGCCATTCCCGCTCGATCCCGCCGCAAAAAAAGACGCGCAATGATACCCCTTAAGCCCGTTTCATGGCAGGGCGAGAGCTGGCAGTGGCATCTCGCGAACGCTGTCGATGAGCCCGCCGCGCTGGCCTCCGCGCTGGGCATAGAAGTTGATCCCCTCGACACCGGATTTCCGCTCCGGGTGCCGTTGCCCTATCTCGCCCGAATCGAACCTGGTAACCCCGACGACCCGCTGCTCCGGCAGGTTCTGCCCGTTGCCGAAGAACTCGTGCCGGCGGACGGCTGGATCGCCGATCCGCTCGCGGAACGCAACCTGGAGGCCCCGGCGGGACTGCTGCACAAGTATGCGGGCCGCGCACTGCTGGTCATGACCGGGGCCTGCGCGATCAACTGCCGCTATTGCTTCCGGCGCCATTTCCCATATGCCGACCGCCAACTCGATGGACCGGCATGGGCCGGCGCGCTCGACTACCTGAGCTCCGATCAGACGCTGCGGGAGGTCATCCTGAGCGGAGGCGACCCCCTCGCCGCCAACGATCGCCGGCTTGCCAGGCTGAGCGAGGCCCTCGACGCCATCGACCATCTCACGACGCTCAGGATTCATACCCGACTGCCGGTGGTGATCCCACAGCGCGTGTGCGACGCGCTGCTCGACTGGCTTCAGGCCACCCGGCTCCGCACCGTCATCGTGATCCACGCCAATCACCCGAACGAACTCGACGGCGACGTCCGCGACGCGCTGCAACGCCTTGCCGGGACCGGCGCCACCCTCCTCAACCAGAGCGTGCTGCTGGCCGGCGTGAACGATTCCGCGGAGGTACTGATCGAACTGTCGGAACGCCTGTTCGACATGGGCGTGCTGCCCTACTACCTGCACAGGCTCGATCGGGTTCAGGGCGCCCGCCACTTCGACCCGGGCGCCAGTGCACCCCGGCAACTCCTGCAGACGATGCGCAACGCGCTCCCAGGCTACCTGGTCCCGAGATTCGTGGCCGAAATCCCCGGTGAAGGGGCCAAGCGCGTCCTGCTCTGAATCTGCGCAGACGCCTGTGTGGCGCGGTCCGCAGCAGCAGCTAACCTGAGTGACTGGACGGTCCTTTCAGGACACACCGTTTACATATGTAGCAACCGATGCAAAAAGAGCATCTGAAGTAGTAGTGGGTCCTGCCAGGGTGGGCGTCCCGACGCCACTCTGCCACGAGTGATCCGGCACTTTCGGCACAGATCCGTCGCGCCTGGGCGGTGGGACGGGACCCACAGAGAAAAGCAACGATGAAGCGTAACCATTCAGTGCCGCAGCAGGCCTGCGGGTCATCGACCGCACTGCCGGAGACCACACCACCACCCGTCTGAACGCCAAGCAACCTGTCAGACTGCTGATTCTGGACGAGTCCCAGAACCGGGCGGAAGAGCTGATTGTGCTCTTGCGGAATGCCGGGCGCGCCACCCGCGCACATCAGGTTGCATCTGCGGACAAACTCATCCAACTGCTGAAGGACCAGTCCTGGGACATGTTCGTGGCACGCGAGTCGGCCAATGGCGTCTGCGCGGAAGAGTGCATCAAGCTCATCAAGACACTCGAGAAGGACGTACCGCGGAACGCGATTCCAAGCCCCGCTGCGGCCAGCATCCTGAGGTCGTTGGCCCAATCGCCCACCGCAATCACCTGCTGCATGGCGATACCCTCGCGCT
>PBVL01000169.1 GCA_002728675.1 Gammaproteobacteria bacterium | reverse complement strand
GCACCACGTCGTCGTTGTCCGGGCGGATGAACTGCACCTGGATCGAGTTACCGTCGGGGGACGAGGTAAACGTCTCGGTCCGCATGGTCAGTCCCGCCATCGGGGCAATCGTCTCGTTGTCGGCCGCTTCGAACATCGCCGTCACCCCCTCCATGCGCGCCAGCGCTTCTTCGGAGTTTGCTTCGGCGACCAGCGTGTCCCGGTCGGTCGCGTCTTCCTGCGGGCCGGCGAGCGGCATCGCGCCAAACAGTGCGCGGATGCGTGGGTCAATACGGGGATCGTTGATGTCGGGCATTGCCATGCACTCCTGGCCGATGTTTTCGTTCGTATGTTCGGGCCGACATGCTATCAGGCTGACGGCCCGGGAGATCTGCCCGATCAGGCTTGCATGTCGACCCGTGACTCGTAGCCGAGACCCGGCTGGGCACCGTCACCCCCGCCCTTCTGCATCAGGCGCAGATAGGCGAGCGGATCCTGCAGGTCGCAGCCGCCGAGTCCCATCGAGCTCCGGTGATACCCGAGGTCCGCCTGCAACTCCGGCGACATCGACAACACACGCTCACGCGGGATCGACAGGTACTGGTTGAACTGCGTGCGCAGCCAACCGCGGGTGTAATTGAGGGTCAGCGTGCGCCTGCTGCGCCGGGTCGTATTGCCGCCGCCGCCATGGAGCACCGCACCGTCCCAGACCAGCACCGAACCCGCCGGCATTGAGCAGCGCATGATGTCTGACTCCCCGGGCTGCCGTTCAGCCACCCAGCAGTTGGACCCGGGCACGATCTGCGTGCCGCCGTTCTCGGGCGCGAAGTCGTCAAGCGCAATGGCCGCCGTGACAACAAGCGGAATCCGGGGGCGGGGAAAGTGCGCGAAGAAGCCGTCGTCCCGATGCAGGCCCTGTGGGCTGCAGCCAGGGTCGGGCGACATCGCCACAGCGCCCGCGTTCATGATGAAGTCGATGCCGAGGATGCCCGCAACGAGTGCGCGCAGGCGCGGCAGGGTCGCGATCGCGTCGATGCCGTCGGTCTTGGCGAGCACGTTCTGCACGTGGACCGTCTGTTTGGTGCCCCGTTCGATGTGCTCCGGGCTTGCGAAGATCTTCCGCACGCCGTCGTACATGGGCTCGAGGACCTGTCTCGCATGGTCCACCTGCGCGTCGTCGAGCAGGCCTTCGACAATCACGTAGCCCCGCTCGTGCAGTTGCGTCACGAGCGCCTCGATCTCGTCGGCATCCACCTGGTGCATGAGATCCCGGTACGCGCGCGCAACGGGCGTCTCCGGCTCATCGGTCCCGGCCGCCTTGCGCAGCGCCACCAGCCGTTCCGCCAGTTCCCGATCGCGCGTGCGCTGGTTCAGGGCGAACTCCGCCGCATCGAAGTCGGCATTCATCGCTTCGGTTTCGATGTTCATTGCTGAAGTGTACCCCGTGCGGTGCCGACCGGGACTGCGCTACGCTTGGGGTCGATCCACCATCGGCGGGCACCACGCGTGATACCGGACGGCACACAGTTCAGATTTGGCGAGCACGTCTTCACGTTTGGCAAGGACGTCATGGAACTTCGGGACTCGTCCGCGCTGCGGGACGATCCAACCGCACTCCGCGCACGGCTTGCTGAAGACGGGTACCTCTTCATCCGTGGGTTCCACCCCCGCGAAGATGCCGAGCGCGCCGCGAATTTCACGCTGGCGGCGATCGCGGACCGTGGCGGGCTTGCGCCGGGTACGCCGAAGGCGCAAGGGCGCGTCGGGCCGGACAACCGGAACTTCCCGTTCTTCCGCGTGCTCGACGTGTCGCACGACCGGCATATCCTCGACGTCGTCGACAGTCACACCACGTTCGATTTCTACGCACGGATGTTCGGGAAGCCTGCGCTGACCTTCGACAAACGCTGGCTGCGCTGCATGGCAACGGGCGGCCACAACCACTTTCACTACGACAACGTCTATGTGGGCCGCGGCACGCCGAACCGGCTCACCATGTGGTCAGCCCTGACCGACACGGACCTCGACGAAGGACCGCTCGTCATTTGCCTCGGCTCCCATCGCCACGAGCGGCTCATCGCCACCTATGGGCAAACCGACATGGATCGCGACCTGACCGAAGCCGTCTTCAGTTCGGACCCACGCGAACTCGTGGAAGACGTTGGCTTTACCCTCGGCACGGCGCACTTCGAACCGGGCGATGCGATCATCTTCGGCATGTTTATGATGCACTCGTCAGCGCCGAATCTGTCCGACCGATATCGGATCAGTATCGACACGCGATACCAGCCCGCGGACGAGGGGAAGGACGAGCGGTTTTTCTTCCGTGAGAACGGCCGCTGGCTCGGCAACTTCCACAACAAAGATGCGACCTACACGCCGATGACCGAACTGCGGCGGCGCTGGTCAATCTGAACGAAACACAAGAACAGACGACGAGGAACATCACGCATGGACCAGTTCGAAGGTAAAACCGCCGTCGTGACCGGCGCGGCGAGCGGCATTGGCCTTGGCATAACCGAGGCGCTGACCGCACGGGGCATGAAGGTCGTCATGGCGGACGTGCAGCAGGCTTCACTCGAAGCTGAAGCCGAACGCCTGACCCGGGAAAACAAGGACGTCCTGCCGAGGCTTGCGGATGTCAGCAAACAGGAAGACGTGGACGCGCTGCTGGCCGCCGCCACGGACGCCTTCGGCCCGGTCCACGTGCTCTGCAACAATGCGGGCGTGGGCGGCGCCCCGGGGCCCATCTGGGCAACTCCACCCGACGCCTGGGACTGGGTGATGGGGATCAACCTGAACGGGGTCATGCACGGATTGCGCGCCTTCGTGCCGCACATGCTCGATCACGGCGAGCCGTCCCACATTGTCAACACGTCATCCATCGCCGGCCTCATGACGGGCGGCGGCAACGTCTATGGCGTCTCGAAACACGCAGTGACACGTATCTCGGAAGGGCTCTACTTCGATCTCGCCGAACGCAACGCAAACATCGGGGTGACCAGCCTCTGCCCGGGCATCATCAACACGAACATCGTCGGCTCGAGCCTGCGCCCGCCCGGGGCACCGCCGCGGGAAGCTCCATCGGACCCCGCCGTGGCCGAGCGGATGGCGTCATTCCGCCGGTATTTCGCAGAACAGGGCATGGACCCGCGGGTGGTCGGCGAACTGGTCGCGAACGCCATCCGGGACAACGCGTTCTACCTTTTCACGCAGGATGAGTTCGCCGCGGGAATCAAGAGCCGGTTCGATCAGATCAACGCGGTCGCCAATCCCGTCCTGCCGCCGCCACTCCCCGAGACGCTCGCCAACGACCCGAAGGTGTAGACGGCGGCTGCTTTCCAGGGTGTCAGGACGGCGGCACGGCTTCCATGAGCTTCGCCAGCATGCCGTGGAACTTCGCGGTGCTGGCGGGGAATCCACCATAGTGCCCGAGGCGGACGACGCACAGGTCGTGTGACGGGATCATCAGCGTACGCTGATCGCCCGCGCCGCCCATGTAGTAGGCGTCCTTCGGCACCGGCAGGTGGCCGTCACCGTTGATCCAGAAGAACCCGCCGTAGATGGGCCGCTTGTCCGCCACCCAGCCGGGCGCCAGCGTTGCGACGAACCCGGCAAACCCTTCAGGCAGCAGGCGCTCGCCGTTCCACACGCCGTCCTGCAGGTAGAGGTTCCCCAGTTTCGCCCAGTCCCGCGCGGTTGCGAACTCGTAACCCTGGGTCAGGAACGTGCCGTAGGGGTCCGTTTCGATCGTGAACGACGTGATCCCCAGCGGATCGAACAGCGCCCGCTGCGGGAACGCGTGATACGCGGCGAGATCGTCCTCACCTTCCGTTGCGAGACGGACAAGGAGATTACCGAGCACGGGATCACAGTTCCGGTAGCGGCCGACAGTGCCCGGCTTCCACTGCTGCGGCAAAGCGGCCGCGAATGCAGCCGCGTCGATGCCACCCGTGTAGACATACAGGTGGTCCGGGTAGCCGATCGACGGGTCGTAGTCCGGGTCCTGCATGGCGCGAAAACGCAGCCCGCTCGACATATTCAGGATGTCGCGGATCCGGATGCCCGCACGCGGGTCGCCCGGCGCTTGCCAGGCGGGAATCGGTGCCGGTTGATCGAGTTCGTACACATCCTGGTGAATGAGGCGTCCGACCATTGTCGCGGTAACGCTCTTGCCCATTGACCACGACTCGAGCGGCGTACCAACAGTGATGCCATCCCGATAGCGTTCGGCAATGACGCGCCCCTTGTGAGTCACAAGGCACGCGGCCGTCATGACCGACTCATCGAACATGATGTCGAGCGCATCGGCCAGCAGGCTTCCGTCTACCCCGTCCGGCGCATCGATCCCCACCGGGTCATCGCTCCACACGCAATCCTGCTGCTCTGCCGGATCGGGCTCGACCACGCTCGGTTCGAAAAACACGCCGGTTTCCCCCAACGGGATGGTGATGGCGCCCTGGCTGCCAAAAAAACGCGCGGTCCGGGTCACGCCATTGTCCAGGACGACGTTGATCTCCCGGGCGCCCTCGTCTGCCGAGACGTCCGTCGCGTGGACCCGGTCGGCGAACGGTGCGGTAAAGAAGCCGGTGTTCTGCAGAGCAAAGTCGAGCGGCAGTCCGGACAAAAAGACGTTCGACGCCATGGTCTTGGCGAGACCCGCGCCGAAGTGACTGACGGGGTCACCGGGGGGCGGGGTGAACGCGCCGCCCAGATCAAGCTCCTGGCCGCGTTTGATGGTGTAGGGGAGATCGAGCCCGCGTGCGGACTGGGCACCCTGGTCAGCCGGTTGATCCGGCGTGTTCTCAGCCATTGCGCCTCCTCAGGCTTTGCGCTTCGCGTACTGGATCAGGGCTCGCAGGTAGCCCAGCGTATACGCCTCGTTGATCAGAATCTGTGCGTCATCACCCGGCACGTGGTCGGGCACGATCATGCCCTCGAAGCCCACCTCCACCAGCACGTCCATAACCTCATGCAGGTCGAGGTAACCGGCGTCCGGGAAGGTCTCCGCGAAGTTCGGCAGCGGCGCTGTGATATTGCGGAGATGCACCTGATGGATCTGCCCCCGCGCCCCAAACTCGCGCAGCGCACCCGGCACGTCTTCACCTGTGCCATCCGACCCGGCCATCTCGGCCCAGGTCCCGACACAAAAGAGAATCCCGGACGTCGGTGACTGACCTGCGCGCGCCATGGCCCTGCGCACGGCATCCGTCGACTTGAAGAGCCTCGGCACCCCCTGGTGGTCAATCGGCGGGTCGTTCGGATGGAGCTGCAGCGCAACGCCTGCCTGCTCGGCCACCGGCAGCACTTCATCTATGAAGCGCTCGTAGTTGGCCCAAAGCTCGTCCTCTGTGAAGTCCCGTTCGTAAGCGCGGGGGGCCGCACCGGCCAATTCCGTCGAGAATCCCCGGGTTGGCACCCCTCGCGTCTCGTCGCGATGCGTCTCATACATGCCGCCCGTATGCCAGGCATAGGTCGTATGGGGAATGCCAAGCTCCCCTAGATCGACGAGAAACCGCTTGAACCGATCGACGTCCACGTCGCGCTCGGGTCGCCCGAGGACTGCGGTCTGTGAGTTGTAGAGGTCGTCCAGCATGATCTCGTGCAGTTCGAGACCACTGCCACCGACCGTCTCGACGATGGACTCCAGCCTCTCCCGCGTTGCTTCGGCACTGAACAGCCGTACCTCGATCGCTTCCACGCCAAGGCCGAGAAGAAAGTCGAAGCGCTCGGAGTTGAGATCGTCCGGTCGCTGGTGTGATACACCCAGTTTCACGCGTGTGCCCCGCCGCCAAATTGATTCCGATTACACCAGCTTTGCACCTTCCCCGCTTGCCCCTTCCCCGTCCGGCTTTCCACCGTTGCCGCTTTGCACCGGAGTCCGGATCGCGTGCATGCTGCACAGCAGCCCTCTGAGTGAGACCGAACATGGTTCGACCGACAGCTCAACCCGCCTTGTCCCTTCTGCTGACGACGCTACTCATGTCAGTGCTTGCCGGATGCGAGAGCACGCCACACGACGACGGGCCGATGGGTATGGACTCGTCATCCTGGCGTGCGCCGATCGAACTGATTCCCGAGGCAATCGGCACACGCTCATGGGCCATCACCACCCGCAGTTCTGATGCACAGGCCTACTTCGACCAGGGCATGGCGCTCCGCTGGGCGTACAACGTCAACGAAGCCGCCCGCTCGATGCGGGAAGCACGCAGCGCAGACCCCGCGTGCGCAATGTGCTGGTGGGGCGAAGCCTTCGCGCTGGGCTCCTTTCTGAACGGTGGCATGAGCAAGGAGAAGTCGGCCGATGCCCACGCCGCAATCGTCGAAGCGCACCATCACGCGGGCGCCGCGACCGCAGTTGAACAGGCCCTCATCAGGGCCGCCCTGACGCGGTATCCCGCAGACTACGACCCGGCAGCGCGGCGCGAAGTCGATGAAGCCTTTGCGGACGCCATGCGCGGGGTGTACGAGGCCTACCCCAACCATCATGACGTCGCGGTCGTCTACGCGGTTGCCCTCTTCATGCTGGAGGAGCGACGCGGCAACCGGGACCTCGACGACCCGGACGTGCAGCGCCTGCACGGTGTACTGACCGGCGTGCTGGACGATGACATTCGCCACCCGGGCGCGTGCCACCTCTACATCCACGCAACCGAGTCCACCACCAACCCTGGTCTGGCGCTGCCCTGCGCGGAGTACCTCTCGGAGACGATCCCGGTCGCGAGCCACATTCAACATATGCCCTCACACACCTGGAACGAGGTGGGCATGTGGCACAGATCGGTCCGCGCCAACGTCGAGGCCCTGAAGTCTGACCGCAGGGCGCGGGACGGGCAGGGGTTCTCCTACGGCGCCATCCACAACCTGCACATGCTGCTCTTCGCCGCGTCCTACGATGGCCAGGGCGCCGCCGCCACCCAGGCCGGTCGCGACTTCCGCAAGCTGTCGGACAATGCCATGTACGAGGCACTGACATTGCTCCGCTTTGGTCGCTTCGATGAGATCCTCGAACTCGATGAGCGGCCCGAGTACGACATTGGCGCCGCTTTGTGGGACTTTGCACAGGGCTACGCCAGTCTGCGCATGGGTGACCGGGACCGCGCGATCCTCATGCGGGACGCCTGCCTCACGTTCGCCGCGACGACCGAGGCCACCTTCCGCTTCCATCCCGCGCGGCATGTAGTGGGACCGGTCGCACACATTCTCGCGGGGGAGATCGAGCGTGCCGACGGCAATCTCACGGCCGCGATCGCGTCATTCCGTGAGGCCGCACGGATCGAAGACGAAATGGAGTACGACGAACCGGAGCCGCTGCCGTTTGCGGCCCGTCACTGGCTGGGGGCGGCGCTGCTGGAGTCAGGCAATGCGGCGGACGCCGAGGTCGAGTACAGGATCGAACTTGCCGACCATCCCCACGACGTCTGGTCCCTGACAGGACTGCAGCGCGCACTCGACGCGCAGGGGCGAAGCGATCCGGCGGTTGCGGAAGACCTCCGGGCGGGCAGCGCCCGGGTTGACCACTGGTTCGACACCTCCCGCTTCTGACGGGACGCGTCTACATCGACTTGCTGTAGTCCACCGCGAGCCAGCGCTCCGGCCGCATCCGAACGACGACCGACGCGCCGCCATGGGTTCGAGTTCGCCCTCCGGCGCGTCGATCGCGGTGACCGCACCCTCGACCATGACGTACCTGTACGATGCTTCTTCCGTCTGGGCGCAAAGACTGATGCGCGTCCCAGGCTCGATCAGCCTGGGCTTGCGGGAGTCCTTCCCGGTCACGAACCAGAGATCACCGCCCGGTTCGTAGTCGTACCAGACCGGTACCGTGAGTGATCCGCGGCCGGGTTCGTTCAGGGCAAGCGCCGACATGAACGTCGGCCAGAAACGCCTGCTTCTCTTCGGTCGTCATCGACACTTTTGCGTCTCTCCTGGGGGCAGGGGGCCACCGAGGCTGCGCGGGGCGACGGACGGCGTCCAGCGTGGCGTGAGCGATCAGTTGCCCGCTGAGGGCTCTTTGCCCGCTGATGGCTCTGCGTCCGTCGCGTCGCCGGGTTATGCTCGGCCCCATGCCCGCCGCCAAAAAAACGCCTGCCCGCAAGAAGGCACCCGCTCCCGTCGCCAGGCGCAAGACCGTCAGCACGCGGCGACGTCAGCAGTTGATCGACGCAAAAAGGCGCCAGCGGGAGCGCGACAAGGCAGCAGGCCACGCGTTCTACCAGGTCAAACTGCCGGCCCCTGCCATCGAGAAACTCAAACGGGGAATGAACGACCCCGAGTTTGTCTCTCAACTCACACATCTGCTGGACCAGCATTACCCGGACTGACGGCATGCAAACCTTCAAGCCGCTGGCGGGCGTGCGCGTTCTGAGTTTCGAACTCGCGTTTTCGCTTCCGTCCGGGACCCGCGCGCTACACGACATGGGCGCGGACGTCGTCCGTGTCTCCCCGCCCGAGCGCAGCCAGGATCGTTACATCAGCGTCATCGACGGGGTGTTTCACGGCAAGCGCTGCATCTCGATCGATCTGACGACCGAATCCGGCCGCGATATTGCGCGCCGGCTGGCAGACCAGGCCGACGTCGTCTGCAGCAACTTCAGACCCCACGTGCTCGGCAAGTACGGACTCGACGCCGACACGCTTCGCCGGCAACGTCCCGAACTGATCTGCTTGCAGGTGTCGGGCTATGGCACCCCCGGACCCTGGTCGGAATACCCTGCGTTTGGGCCGTCGACCGAAGCGGCCGGCGGCCTCACCTGGTTGATGGCGCCCCAGGGAGAGAGGCCCGCGCGACTCGGCACGGGGGTCTTCTCGGACCAGCTGTCGGGGCGCCACTCGGCACTCGCGGTAGTCGCGGCGCTTCGAAAACGCCAGGAAAGCGGCCGCGGCGCGACAATCGATCACTCGATGACGGCGGCCATATCGCATCTCATCGGTATCCCGCTGACCCGTGCCGGCCTGACTGGTGAGGTACCCGACTACCGGCCGAACCGGGATTCGCGCTACGTGCCGCAGGGTATCTATCCTGCGCGGGGCACAGACGAGTGGATCGCAATTTCGACCCAGTCGGACGCCGCCTGGCATGCGCTGGCCGAACTGATCGGACTCGACCCCGCGCTCTCCAAAGCTGACCGCCAGGCAGCCCATGACGCGATCGATGCCGCGCTTGCGCGGTGGACGGCGGGCTTCGACAAGGACGAACTGACGGAACGCCTGCAATCTCTTGGCGTCGCTGCCGCCCCGGTGCGGACAGTCAGGGACTCCAACTCGGATCCGCAATTTGCCGCACGTGGCGCGCTGCAGATGGTCCGGCATCGACGACCGAAACTCGGCCACGACGCGCATCCGCATCCCCCCCTGCCGTGGCGAATCGTCGGGCGAAACCGCCGACGGGTCACCGACTATCGTCACACCGGCCAGGACAACCGGGCCGTCATGCGTGACTGGCTCGCGATGGACGATGCCGCAGTGACCGCGCTCGAACGTTCCGGCGCACTGACCAAGGCACCCCCACTCGAACTTGCCGAACGCCCCGCGTCGGTTCTGCGCGACGCAGATTTCGCATCGAAGGCGGGGCTCGAATGAGGCTCCTCCAGATTGGCTCCGGCAGCGCGGCTGAATACGCGGGCCTCCTCGCCTCTGAACTGGGGTTCAGCGTGGATCGTGTCCCGGTCGCCACTGAGCCAGACGGCGACCCCGCTGACACCCGCGCTCGGGAGCTGTTTCTCTCACGGGGCAAACGCGACGTGAACCGCGAAGGGTTGTCCTTCGCTGACTACGATGCAATCGTCGAGGACGTCGGCCCCGCAGCGCTGCGCGGACTCGGGATCACCTGGACCCACCTGCACGCGCAACACCCCGGCCTGGCGCTCGTGAGCGTGTCGCCCTTCGGCGCATCCGGACCCTATGCCAACTGGCACGCAACCGACCTGACGGCCCAGGCTGCCGGCGGCGTTGTCCATGTCTCCGGACGGGACGGCGAGCCACCACGCGCGCTCCCGCAGGACGTTGCCCTAATGATCGCCGGATTACATGCCGCGACAGCCGCCCTGTCGACCACATATGCCGTTGCCGCCGGAACCGAGACCGGCGTGCATGTCGACATCTCGGCGCAGGACACGCTCATGCACCACTGGACGCGCCACGTGGCTGACTACGCCTACTGTGGCATGACCACTCGGCGTCACGGCGAGCAGACCGGCATCGAGGTGACCGGACATGTCGCGCCGGCAGCTGATGGCCTCGTCTTCGTTCACGCATTGCGACAACCCTGGCAGGACGTGGCGGCGTTCCTCGGACTTGGGGAGTTCCTCACCGAATCCCTGATGCAACCCGGCGCGGAACAACCCTGGGACGCGATGGCAGGCGCATTCGAGGATGCGGTAGCGGCCCGATCCCGCTACGACTGGTGCCACGACGCTGCAGATCTCGGCTGGACCTTTGCGCCGGTAGAAGACCCGTGGGCCGTACTCAGCGGACCGCAGAACGGGGCCAGAGGTTCGACGGACGAGGCATCGACGGACGAGGGCCTCCGCACCAGGCTCCCGGGCGTCCCCTGGCGCTTCGAAGACCAGCTTTGAGTCTTTCGCAGAAAAGGGGCGCAGATGTGCCATTGCAATGAACCAACGATCCGGTAGAGCATTGGCACAGCCCCCGGAGCGCTGTATGCCGTCCTTCAAAACCGCGAACGTCCGCGGGCTCACCCTGCTCGAACTCATGATCACCGTGTCCATCATTGGATTCGGCGTGGTGCTGGCCGTCCAGTCCCTGCTGCCGCAGGTTCTGAGAGCCACGACATTGAAGGCCTATCCGTACGCCCGCGAGACCATGGTCCACGCCGCTGGGCATCACACGCTGCATGGCGAATGGCCCCTCGAAGTGCCCAACTACTTCGACGCTGCCGCGACCAATGTCGACCTCAAGCCCCTGATCGCCGCGCGGTGGCCGGCACAGGCTGCATCGTTCCCGGGCAAGCGCGCCGATGTGACAGGCACCATCTACACGCAACAGGGTTCGTTCCTGGTCACGACCAACGTCGTGAGACATCAGCAGGACACGATTGCCTGGTTCGCGGCGGGCGGCGTCACGGACGGTCTGCCAACCCCCTTCATCTGGCGCTGCGAGGCAGTTGACGCCCCACAGCGCGGCGGGTTGCCCGACCCAACCACCTTGCCTGCCGATCGCTTACCAACCGTCTGCCAGGAGCCAGGTCAGTGAACGCGACCAAGTCCGCGGAAATCTTCCGTCACTACGATCACTTCATGCAGCAACAATCGGACCTCTCGACGTGCATGGAGTTACTCGAGCGCGTGCACGGCGATGCCTACCGGGAGGCATTCAACGAATACGAGGACATTACAGACTTCGAGGCTCGCAACGGTCACGACCTGTCGTTGTTCCGACGCATTGGCGAGCAGCTGTCGGGTTTGAGCGAACAGGTGATGGTGTTTCACTACCAGTCGATCCTGCACAGCCTCGACACCGCGGCGGGTGGCGCGATCAAACGGCTGCACGGCGCATCGAACGACCCCATCGCAATCCTGATCGTCGTTGGCGTTCTGCTAG
>PBVL01000168.1 GCA_002728675.1 Gammaproteobacteria bacterium | reverse complement strand
TCGTGCGTACTCGCGTATTTGATGTCATCCGGAAACTCGGGCATTGCGGGCATGTCCTGTGGGTGCGAAGCGCCGGCATCGGGAGCGTGTCGACCGGCAGAAACTGTGCTCAATCAGAGGGCTCGATGAGCGCGCGTATTATTCCTGACGAACGGTGGTTTGACAATTTTCACCTGCAGTCTGCGACCCCGCAGCACAACCTCGGCGACACCGTCGGTGCGGTCCAGGCGCGCCAGCGCAATCGAGTGACCCAGTGTCGGTGAGAACGCACCGCTGGTCGCGTGCCCGGCAAGCTGGCCATCCAGAAGGATCTCCGCCCCGGCCCGCATGACGCCCTTGCCTTCGAGCACAACCCCGACGAGCCGGCGCTGCACGCCGCGCTCGCGCTGGGCCAGCAACGCATCGCGGCCGATGAAGTCACGCTCCGAGAGAGAGACCGCAAAGGCAATGGCGGATTCCCACGGTGTGACCGACTCGTCCATGTCATTGCCGTATAGGTTGAATCCAGCTTCGAGGCGCAGCGTGTCCCGCACCGAGGCCCGCCGGTTGTACGCCCGCTTCGATGAGCCCGTCCCAGGGCCGAATCGCAGCGTCCGCATGAAGGACGAGTTCGTAACCGAGTTCCCCTGTGTAGCCGGTGCGGGCGATCAGCGTCTCGCCGTCAAGATGTGCTTCGAAGGCACGCAGCCCGCCAAGCCCGAGCCTTCCAGCAGAAGAGAGGCTTCCATCGGCCGCCGCGAGCAGCGTTCCGGATTCCGGCCCCTGCACGGCAACGACCGCCAGCTCCGGGCGCTCCGACAGTTCACAGTCCAAGCGGCCCAGCTGGCTGCGCATCCACGCCAGGTCCTTCTCGCGGGTACCGCAATTGACCACGAGCCGATAGCCGCCCTCCATCCGGTACACGATGAGGTCATCGATGATGCCCCCGTCATGATTGAGCATGGCCGAGTAGAGGGCACGGCCTTCGGCCTCCAGCCGTTCGACATCGTTCGAGAGCAGGGCACGCAGGAAATCCCGTGCACCGGACTCGGCAACATCCACGACCGTCATGTGCGACACGTCGAACACGCCCGCCGATTCGCGCACAGCCCTGTGTTCGGCAATCTGCGAGCCGTAGTGCACCGGCTTGTCCCAGCCGTGGAAATCGACGATGCGCGCCCCGGACGCTTCATGTCGCGCAAAGAGGGCGGTACGTTGGTTCATGGGGTCGCTCACCCGCGTTGTTGCGGGAACTGTCACTTCGAGTTTGAAGACAGGGGCATCAGAGCACCTGGGTGAAGGCGCGACCGTATGGTTCGCCCGCCGTGTGGCGTTTGCCGGATCGCGCAACCACGCATTCCGGGCCGACATATCGAAGCGCCAGGCTTCGCCGCCGACCGCCATCGTCCGTCGTCCCGCCACCGTGGAGCGTCGCCATGTGAAAGACCACGACATCCCCCGGTTCTGTCGCAAAACCCACCACATCCCAGTCCGCCCGCGCCGATTCGATCTCGGGTCGGGGCTGCGACCGGAACTTGCCGTAAATGGAATCGTAGACCGGACCCAGATGTGAGCCCCGCACAACCTCGAGCGCGCTCCCCTGATCGACCGGATCGAAGGACATCCAGAGCACGGCCATGTCGGCGCCCGCCGCGTTCATGTCAGACACGTCCTGATGCCATCCGGTACGCTGGTTGCTGCCGCCTTCCTTCAGGAAGATCTGCTCGCCCTGGAACCAGGCGGACGCGCGCCCGTCCGCGTCGGCAAACAGCGAGGTCAGAATCTCGCGGATCGGCCCGCAACCGATCAGCTCGGCGTATGCCTCACTGGCGCGCGGATGACCGAGATCCTGGTAGAAGAAGCCGCCGTCGTCCGCCTCGATCCTGCGCGCGTCGGCAACGGATGCAACCGACACGGTCCGATCGGGCAACAGCCTCGATGCCCCCGGTCCCGGATGCGCAAGGCTCCACTGCCAGGCCCGCTCCGCCGCCGCCAACGTTTCGGTAGGCAGCACGTTCCGCAAACAGACGACGCCGTCGCGGCGGTAGATGGCCTGCAGGTCTCGGTCAGTCAATCGGCTTCTCCGGTCGGCCGCGGCATCATAGCGGGGGCCCTCTGCAGACGGAGTCTTCGGAGGGAACATCGTGCCGTCCCCGTCTGTCCGACTGACGGACATCAGTGCCGCCACGCCGTGGGCCACCATGCATCAACGACCCGGCCACTTCCAGGGCGGGCCGTCGAACATTGCCTGACCGTGCACAAACGTCTCGCTCAACTCCTTGTCGAGTTGGAGATGGTTGCAGCCGGCCACCTCCATCAGCGATTCGATGAGGCTTGGCGAATGCGAGATGACCCACAACTGGGTCTCGTTGGCGCAGGCCTTCATCAGACGCCCGAGCGCGGGGAGCAGATCCGGGTGCAGGCTGGTCTCGGGCTCGTTCAGCACCATGAGCGTTGGCGGTCTCGGGGTCAGGAGTGCCGCGATCCACAGCAGGTAGCGCAGCGTGCCGTCCGAAAGTTCAGACTGCGCCAGCGGCCGGAGCAGTCCGTGCTGGGCAAAGCGCAGTTCGAAGCGGCCTCCGGTTTCTTCAACACTGACCGTTGCACCCGGAAACGCATCATTCAACGCGACGTCGAGCGCTGCCTCGTCTCCAATCTCACAGATCGTGCGCCATGCCGCCGCAAGATCGCTGCCGTCGTTCGCGAGGACGGGGGTTCGAGTCCCTACCTGTGGCTGACGCGCCGGCGATTCGACGTCCGTCCGGAAATGATCGTAGAAGCGCCAGGAGCGAATCTCCTCGCGCAACAGGAGCGCTTCCGGAGCCCGGTCGGGGTCCGCCAGCCGCGACAGCATGCTGTCGAAAGCAGGGAGATGCTGCTCAACGATGCCCCAACGCCCCGAGTCATCCCGAGCCCGCACAACCGGGCCCCGGCGATCGACCATCGCGCGCCGATCGTGAAAAGTTTCACCCATCCAGATCGCTTCGCGTTTGATCTCGGGATCTTTGCCGAACATCGTTCTCGGCACGGGTTCCGGCAGCCCGAAGTCGATCGCATAGGAGAACTGGTCGCTCGCAAAGCCGAACTTGAGACTCACCGACCTGGAGCGGGGGCCACCCTGCACCGGCGCCTCACCGCGCCGGGCCGCTTTACTGAACTTCTCGGGGCCTGCCCAGAGCACCGACTCGATCCCGCCTTCCCGCGCGAGGGACGCCGTGGCCGTGCCGAAGGCCGTCTCGGAGAGGAGCCGGAGCCCGCGGTAGAGATTCGACTTGCCGCTGCCGTTTGGCCCGGTGATCAGGTTGAGCCCCTCGAGCGGCAGCACGAGGTCCCGCAGCGAGCGATAGTTGGCTACGGCGAGCGCGGTCAGCATTAACTGGCGGGCAACGCGTGAATCACAGTCGGCAAACGGTCCGACTCGCACGACACCGACCCTGGAACCCGCGCCGCGGGATCGGGCAAGGAGGCGTCGTTCCGGGGCCTCACTACCGGTAACCCTCAGCGACCGGTCGGCGCGGCAGCGACCACCACGCAGCGTCGCAAGCTTCGGTCAGTTCGGCATCGAACTCCACATCGAGCGCGGCGAGATTGGCATCCAGTTGGTCCGGCCGACTCGCACCGATGATTGCCGAGGTCACTCCGGCCTGCGCCAGCACCCACGCAACCGCGACCGACACCATCGAGAGCCCCTTGCCAACAACGACCGATTTCAGCTGTTCGACCGCATCGAACTGCACGTCATGCCAGTAGCGACCCTGGTAGCGTTCTGCCGCGTTGCCAAGCGTGAATCGTGTGCCTTCTTCCGGATCCTGACCTTTGCTGTACTTGCCGGACAGAAATCCGCCCGCAAGCGGGTTGTAGACCAGCACCCCGAGCCCTTCGTCGTTCACGAGCGGCATCAGTTCCGTTTCGATCTCGCGGTAGAGGATGTTGTAGCGCGGCTGCACTGACGCGTAACCCGCGACGCCAAGCGCGTCGGCGGCCCGCAGCGCCTGGCCGAGCCGCCAGGCTGGGTAATTCGAACATCCCACGTAGCGGACCTTGCCCGCCGTGACCAGATCGTCGAAGGCACGCAGCGACTCTTCGATCGGCGTATGCGGATCGAAGCCGTGGGACTGGTAGATGTCCACGTAGTCCGTCTGCAGGCGAATGAGGCTCTTCTCGATCGACTCGATGATGTGCTGCCGCGACAGACCCATGTTGTTAGGGCCGCCACGAGTCGGCGCAAAACACTTGGTGGCAATGATGAGCCGATCACGATTGCCGCGCGCCTTCATCCAGCGACCGATGATCGCTTCAGTCTCACCAATGGTGCACCGCCCTCCGCCCAGCGGATAGGCATCCGCCGTATCGAGGAAGGTGAGGCCCATTTCGTAGGCGCGATCGAGAATTCCCTGCGACTCGGGTTCCGCAACCTGGAGCCCGAACGTCATGGTGCCAAGACACAGGGAAGGGACCTCGAGGCCGTGTCGCCCCAGCCGTCTGTATTGCATACCGACTCCACACAAATATTGCGAGTCGGAAACCTAACACAGGCGGCGACGAACCCCGCCCCGGACCTTCAGAACATGCCGCTTGCCAGGCGGGCGATCTGCATCTTCAACAGGGGCAGACTATCCGTTATCCGCATCCCGCGATTGCGCAGGAAGATCAGCGCCGGGTTCGATTGCCCGTACAGGAGGTTGAACGCCTCCATGACCGTTGCCACCGCGATATTGTGCGGCGCGCGGTCAAAGACGTAGTCCCTGAGCCAGCGCCCATCACCGGGCGCATGACCGGCCAGGAGCTCGGCATTGATGAGCTCAACCAGCTTCTCGACATCCGCAAAACCAAGATTGACGCCCTGGCCGCCGAGCGGGTGAATCGCGTGCGCCGCATCTCCCGCGAGCACGACGCCCGGCTTCACGAACTGAGGCGTGAATTGCCGCCGCAACGGGAAACTGAATCGCTGATCGCAGGCAAGCACCTCACCCACTTCGTCAGCGATGCAGTACGTCACCGCCTGGCAGAACTCGTCAGGCGCGAGAGCGAGCAGCCGTTCGATCTCCGCGGCGGGTGCTGACCACACGATCGACGCAAGCTCCGGATGCGCGGTCGAAACCGGTAGCAGCGCCAGCGGACCCACCTCGGTAAAACACTGGCTGGCCGTTGCCGCAAGCGACCGATCAAGCAGCAGGGTTGTCACCAGTGCAGCCTGGCCGTCATCGCGCTGCAGCGGCCGCATACCCACCATCTGCCGAACCGCCGAGTTGCCGCCGTCCGCGCCAATGACAAGGTCGGCAAGGAGCGGGTCCCCGTGCTCGAACCCGACCCGCATGGATTGGTCCTGCCGACCACAGGAGGTGATCTCATGGGCATGGAACCGGGCACTTTCGGCGCCGTCCAGCGCCTCGACCAGCACACTGCTCACAGCGTCGTTCGGCACGATGTACCCCAGCGCCTCCACCCCCGCATCAGCAGCATCGAACGTCATCTGCGCCGAGCCGAGCTGATCCCACACCCGCATGCGCGTATAGGGCGCCGCATGTTCGGGCATCGAAGCGATCCGCCTCAGAAAGTTCATGGAGCGCTGGTTGATGGCGCTCACCCGCGGGGGCACGGTCGACGCGAGCTCGGTTCCGTCGCGCTCGGGCGTCAACCCGAAGGAGCGACGCGTCGGCGCCCGCGGATCAATAAGCGCGATGCTGAGGCCGGAATCCCGCAGCGCCGCCGCCAGCGAGAGTCCGGTCAGGCCGGCACCCGCGATTGCTACATCAAATTGACTCATGCCTCAGCCATGAACGACTCGATGTCGTCGATGTTCTTGGGGACATCGGCCGTGATGACTTCGTTGCCTTTGCGCGTCACGAGTACGTCATCTTCAATGCGAATGCCGATGCCCCGAAATTGCCCGGGCACGTCCGCATCCTCCGGGATGTAGATGCCCGGCTCGACGGTCGTCACCATCCCGGGCTCGAACACGCGCCAGGCATCGCCCACCTTGTATTCCCCGACGTCGTGGACATCGAGACCCAGCCAGTGTCCGGTCCGATGCATGTAGAACGGTTTGAACGCTTCGTCCTCCATGAGCGCCTCAACCTCTCCTTCGAGGATTCCAAGCGCCACGAGACCCTCGGTAATTACCCGCGTTGCCGCCTCGTGGGGCTCGTTCCAGTGATTACCGGGCAAAACCTTGTCGATCGCCGCGATGTTGGCAGCCAACACCACCTCATACAGTGCACGCTGGGCGTCGCTGAACCGACCGTCGACAGGGAACGTCCGGGTGACATCACTCGCGTAATGCTCGTATTCGGCACCGGCATCAACCAGCACCAGATCACCCTTCGCCATCGATTGATTGTTCTCGATGTAGTGCAGGATGCAGGCGTTTACGCCCGCGCCGACAATGCTTGGATAGGCCGGGGACCGGACGCCGCCGAGACCAAACTGGTAGTTGAGCTCAACTTCGAAGCGATGCTCGTTCATGCCGGGCTCGGCGATCTCCATAAGCCGGCGATGACCCTGGGCCGTCACCTTCGCGGCGTGCTTCATGACCGCAACTTCCTGAGCGCTCTTGAACAGCCGCAACTCGTGGACGTACTGGCCGAGCTGAATCAGCTCACCCGGAGGCTGCGCGCCGCCCTGCCGGTTGTTGCGGAGTCCGTTGACCCAACCCAGAACACGATTGTCGAAACCCCCGTCGACACCCATCTGGTGATACAGCTGAGAGCGGCCTTCGATCAGACCAGGCAGGATGTCGTCAATGTCCGAAATCGGGAACGCATCGTCCAACTGGTAGAGCTGCATCGCGCGATCGGGACCAGTCATGCGCCCGTGCCACTGTTCGAGATCCGGGTCGCGTTCCCTGCAGAAGAGAATCGACTCCCCGTGTTCCCTGCCGGGTATCAGCACGAGAACTGACTCGGGTTCGCCAAACCCTGTCAGGTAGTGGAAGTTGCTGTCCTGGCGAAACAGAAAGTCCACGTCGCTGTTGCGCATCATCATCCGACCGCTCGGCAGAATCGCAGCGCTGTTGTCCGCCATCAGCGCCATCAACTCCTGACGTCGGCGCCTGAACTCATCCAGACCAATTTTGGGCGGTTCTTTCATTCGAGCGTCCCTTTCATTCGAGCGCATGGGGCGCGCACTGCGGTCAATGCGCCCGCGCGCGGCCGAGTTCGCTGAACGCAATCAGCACCCCGACGCGCACGTGTTCAGCAATGACGGACAGGTCCGCTTCATTCTCTTCACTGTCGTCTTCCCCTGCCGTCGCCTGCGCAATCTCCGCAATGTCACTGAGCACCTCCGTCAGATCGTCGGACAACTCGTCGTCGCCATGCCGGCCGGAAAGGCCGAACCCCGCGAGGAAACCTTTGCAGAACGACGCGAGCTCGGTGACGCGTTGGGACAACGGCGCATCGTCGTCAGGCAACAGCAATTCAAAGCCCAATTCGACATCCTCGAGTTGCTGCAGCATCTCGGCATAAAGCCCCACAATCTCGTCTCCGGGCTCGCGGCCGAGCCACTCCATGACCGCCTCGACGTAGTCCTCGCGCGAAAATCGCGTGCCGGCGCAGAGGTGCCCGCAGGTGAGGCCCTGAATCTCGGCAGCGGAAACGTAGCCGCCCGCCGAAACAACCGCGGTCGTCAACGTTTCATAGCTGAGAGGTTCGTTCATCAGAAGCTGCTGTTGCTGGGTGGTGGGTTCATTGACGTTCCGCGACGCGCTTCTCTATAGTAACTCAGCTCACCGGGCTGACCCCGCAATGCGCGAGCTCCGCGGGCAGGCACCGAGGGTAGCCGGGAAACGACGTTGGAACTGAATCACCTCGAAGACAAGATCGATCAGCTCATTGCCCTGGTTGATGAACTCGAGCAGAGGCAAGCCGGTATGGTTGCCGAAAAAGAGTCGTGGATTGCCGAGCGCAACCGACTGATCGAGAAGAACGAACTTGCCCGGACCAAGGTCGAGGCGATGATTTCGCGCCTCAAGTCCCTAGAACAGGACTGAGTGGCGCGTAGGACGTCGACCACGCCATCTGTCGGAAGACGCGTGAAACCCCTGTCATCCCCCGATGCGGGCATTGCATGATCGACGCTCGAGTCGAATAATCCCCGCATCGCCGCCCCGAGCCCGCCATGAACGACGTCACCACCGTCACCGTGCGTATTCTCGACAAGGACTACCAGATCAACTGCCCACCCGAGGAAGTTGACGCGCTGAAGCGATCAGCGGACCATCTCGACTCGCGGATGCGCGAGATCAAGAGCGCATCGAACGTGATCGGGCTCGATCGCATCGCGGTCATGGCCGCCCTCAACATCGCCAACGACTACATCCAGCAAGGCGACGCGTCGGCACAGGCGACGCAGTCCGACGCGGGTCGCGTCGACGCGCTCGACGGCAAACTCGAACAGGCCATCAACCGTCTGCGGGCCGTGACCTGAGTCACGCGGCGGGGAGCGGTCACGAGACCATCTGCTCCACGCCTGCGGCTTCTCGTCCGAATGACACGCGGAGAACCCCGCAAAACCGCCTGCGTTGCGGCTGCCGTCGGTTATACTTGCCACCCGTTCCCTGGGTTGCATGCCAGTTGTGATGTTCTCAACCCTATGTGCGATACCCTAGGAGGTCTTTTTCCATGGCAGTTGTGCATGTCCGCCAAGGCGGAACGCCTGATGTCAGTTAGAGACCACCGCCTTGAACCGCAGGGTTCAGGGGACCTCTTCGACAGCGGCAATTTGGGGAACTGATTCTGATTTCCCGCTCGCGCCTGCGATCCCTCCGGCGCGCCAAGACACAGCAGGAACACACCGTCGCCGCCAGCGCAGTCAGCGAGCAGCTGACCAGCACGCGCCACTTCCGTGACGCAGAGAACGTTGCACTGTACGTCGCCTTCGACGGCGAGATTGACTGTCACCGGATTCTGGGGGCGGCGCTCAGCGCGGGTAAAGCGTGTTTCCTTCCAGCGCTGGCCGGCCCCTCACTCGAGTTTCGCGAAGCCTCAGCGAACAGCATCGTCAATCGATTCGGCATTCAGGAACCCCGCCATGACGCAACGCGCATTCCCATCTCCCGGCTGGACCTGATCCTTGTCCCGCTCGTCGGCTTCGACCATCGAGGCAACCGAATCGGGATGGGTAAAGGATTCTACGACCGCGCACTCGCCAGCGTCCGGACGGCGCCACAACCCGTTCGGGTTGGCGTTGCGTGGGCCTGTCAGGAAGTCCCCGGTATCGTACCAGGCGAGCACGATGTGCCTCTGCATGCGATCGTCACCGAGGACGGCTGGCGCGTCGGTCCCTGACGTCTGCGTACAGACGCCGCGGAGTGATGCGCCCCAGCGCCGCACGCAACAGGTTACGGGCGCGTTTTCGTGGCGACGGCGCGTCGGCGAACAGTCGGGTGATGTCCGGCCTACGCGCGTTCCGGGACGCAGCCCGGGGGACGAGGCCGCTTGCCAGGCTGACCCACCGGGCTGCCCGTCAGTGAAGTCCTCTGAGCCGCTGTACGTGCCGCATCCGGTCGCCACGTGACGACGTCGGCCATTGTCCCTCGACTTGGTTAACATAAGCGTGACGTCGCTACAGGCAAGGTCAGACATGGCCGTACTCGAAGTGATCCGTATGGGTCACCCCACACTCCGCGAGATCGCCCGCGAACTGACCCCGGAAGAGATTGCATCAGAGTCGACGGCGCGCCTGATCGAAGACATGCGCGAAACGCTGCACGCCTATGGCGGCATCGGCCTCGCGGCACCACAGGTCAACGTTCCCGTTCGACTCGCAATCATCGAAATGGAAGGCGGGACCAATCGTTATGTAGACGTCGAAGGTCACGACTTCGGCGTCTACATCAATCCGGTGCTGAAGCCTCAGGCCGGACCCGGGGCAGGCTACTGGGAAGGCTGCCTCTCGATCCCGGGCATGCGGGGCTACGTCGAACGGCCCCAGCATCTGATTGTCGATTACGTCGATGTCGCAGGAGTTCCGCAGACGCTCGAGGCCAGAGGGTTTCTCGCAACAGTTTTCCAGCACGAGTTCGACCACCTGGACGGCACGCTCTACATTGACCGTCTCGCGAGCACTGAACTGCTCGCATTCGACGAGGAATACAACCAATTCATCGCGGAGCCCTGATGTGGACCAGGACGCACTGAAACAGGCTGCGGCGCGGGCCGCCGCCGACTACATCGACCCAATGCTGACGACCACCACCATCGTGGGTATTGGCACCGGGTCAACGGCGGACTACTTCATCGACTATCTCGCAGAGGTGAAGCACAAGTTCGACGGCGCCGTCAGCAGTTCGGTCGCCTCCGAAACGCGCATGCGGGGTCACGGGATACCGGTATACGACCTGAATTCGGTCGATGAAATCCCCGTGTATGTCGACGGCGTGGATGAATCGAACCACCGGCTCGAACTCATCAAAGGCGGGGGCGGTGCGCTCACGCGGGAGAAGATCGTGGCTTCCGTTTCGGGAGAGTTCGTCTGCATCGCGGACGAATCGAAACTCGTCGACACGCTTGGCACGTACCCGCTGCCCGTTGAGGTCATCCCGATGGCCCGCGGCGCCGTCGCCCGGGCGCTGGTTGGGCTGGGCGGCGAGCCGGTGTGGCGTGACGACTTCACGACTGACAACGGCAACATCATCCTCGATGTGCACGGCCTGTCGATTACAGACGCAACCGGGCTCGAAGCTGCCATTAACAACATCACCGGCGTCGTGACCTGCGGGCTCTTCGCGGCGCGCCCGGCTGATGTACTGCTGCTCGGGCGACCGGGAGGCGTCGACACGTTGCGGGCCTGAAACACAGGCTCTCGCGTTTCCCAAGTGGCACTCAGACTCCTCGACAGGGTTCGCCGCTACCTCGACCCGCTGCCCGCAGCCGTCTACCTCGGCCGCATCGAGGTTGTTCCCCGCGGCACGCTACAGACCGTGCTGGAACTTGGCGCCGGAGGGACCAGGGCAGACGAGACCCTGCTCCACTGGATCGGCGAGTTCATTACGCTGCCGCTCGCGAGCGCGGCCCCCGAAGGCTCGGACCATCTGCGCCTCGACATCCTCATCGAGTCCTATTCGCACGGGATCGACCTGATGCTGGTATCGGCGCCGCTACCGCTGCTGCGCCGACCCGCGATTACGGTCGCATCACGGTTGATGCGCTACCCAGGCGGAACGGTGATCGACACCTGGCGGGTGAAGAAGAAGATGCCCCTGCCGCATTTCTTCCGAACCGTTCTCTCGCCGCGACAGTTCCTGCGCATCCGAACGTTCGATGAGGACGAGGTCAGGAACCTGCTCGCCCTCGCACTGCTCGACGCGCTGGGCCACGCACGGCGGCGGCTCGGCCGATAGCGCCACCTCAGGCAGCCGGCAGCACCTTGCCCGGATTCATGATCCCGTTCGGATCGAACACCCGTTTCATCGCGACCATCGTCGCAATCTCCGCAGGCGAGCGCGAAAAGTGAAGTTGGTCACGCTTCAGGAGCCCCACGCCGTGTTCGGCTGAGATGCTGCCGCCAAAGTCCTGCACGATCGAAAGCACCTCTTCACTCACCTGCTCGCACTCGCGCTTGAACGCGTCCACATCCAGAGAATCCGGGCGGAGGATGTTGAGGTGCAGGTTGCCGTCACCAATGTGGCCAAACCAGATGATCTCGAACTCGGGGTATCGCGCCACGACGGACGACTCGACCGCATGCAGGAACTCGGGGACCTTGCTCACGGTCACGGAAATGTCGTTCTTGTACGGCGTGTAGGGAGTGATCGACTCAGAGATGCCTTCGCGGAAGCGCCAGAGGTCCTTGTACTGGCGGCCGTTCTCGCTGACAACGCCGTCGAGAGCCAACCCTTCGGCAAGGCAAGCCTCGAACGCGGCGAGCGCCTGCGCCTCAACAGCATCGTTGGTCTTCTCGAACTCCAGCAGCGCGTAGTACGTGCACGGCTCCGCAAACGGATGCTGGCCGCAGCCGTGCGCCACAACTTTCTGCAGCGCTTTCTCAGAGAAGAACTCGTACGCGGTGAGGGGCACATGCGAACGGAACGTCTCCATCACCGCGATGAGATGCTCCATCTCCGGTACCGCAAGCAGCATCACCGTGAGGTTCACGGGAGGCTCGGTCAGGCGGACCGTCGCCTCGACCACAAACCCGAGCGTACCCTCGGAGCCGATGAAGAGGTGCCGCAGGTCGTAGCCCGTCGCGTTCTTTACCAGCCCTTTGTTGACTTCGAGCAGGTCTCCATTGCCGGTCACGACCTTGAGACCGGCAATCCACTCGCGCGTCATGCCGTACCGCAGCACCTTGATCCCGCCAGCGTTTGTCGCAATGTTGCCGCCGATGTGGCTCGACCCGGCTGACGCGAAGTCCACAGGGTAGTAGAGGCCTTGCGACTCCGCGTACTCCTGCAGCGTCTGGGTGATGACCCCGGGCTCCACGGTCACGGTTGCCTCGGTACTGTTGTAGTCGAGGATGCGGTTCATCTTCCCGAACGAGACGACCACCTCGCCCTCGCGCGCTACAGCCCCACCTGACAGCCCGGTACGTCCGCCTGAAGGTACCAGAGCAATGTTCCGTTCGTTGGCGAAGTGAACGAGCGCCTGCACGTCCTCCGCTGAAGCCGGGAATACGATCGCGGTTGGGTCGGGCTGGTAGAAGCGTGTCCAGTCGAGACCGTACTGCTGCAGGGCGTCCGCGTCGGCGCGGACCTTGTCTGCACCCAGCAGCGCGTTCAGCGCCTCGACGACACCCGCCCGGTCAGTCATCCGCGCGCGCCTCGAGCGCTGCCACGGCAGGAAGCTCCTTACCCTCGACAAACTCGAGAAACGCCCCCCCACCCGTCGAGATATAGGAGATGTCGTCCCCCACACCAAATTGCTCGATCGCGGCCAGCGTATCGCCGCCGCCCGCAAGGGAAAACGCCTGCGACCCGGCAATCGCCCGTGAGAGCGTCTCGGTACCGGCCGCAAACTGTGACTGCTCGAACACGCCGACGGGGCCGTTCCAGATCACGGTCCTGGCGCTTGCGATCACCTCGGCTACAGCCGCGGAAGACTCGGGCCCCAGGTCCAGAATCATGTCGGCATCGCCAATCTCGACGGCGTTGATGGTCCGGGCTTCGGCGGCGTCGCTGATCTCGGTTGCGACCACAACGTCGGTGGGCAACGGTACGGTGACTTTTTTCAGGATGGCTCTGGCCGTATCGACCAGGTCAGCTTCATGCAGCGACGCGCCGACGTTCACACCGGTTGCAGCGAGGAACGTGTTGGCGATACCGCCACCAACAACGAGTACGTCGACCTTGTCAGCCAGCGCCTGCAGGACTTCCAGTTTGGTCGACACCTTGCTGCCACCCACCACCGCGACAACCGGACTTTCGGGTGCGGTCACGGCTTTGCCGAGCGCGTCGAGTTCTGCCGCAAGCAGCGGTCCCGCGCACGCAACCCTGGCATGACGCGCGACAGCTTCGGTCGTCGCCTGCGCGCGGTGCGCGGTGCCGAACGCGTCCATCACGAATACGTCGGCAAGCGCTGCGAGTTTCGCACCCAGTTCGTCGAAGTTCTTCTTTTCACCCGCATTCACGCGGACGTTCTCGAAGAGCACAACGCGTGCGTCGCCCGGCCACTCGAAGCCGTCCAGATAGTTCGCAACCAGCGGGACCTCATACCCGAGCAGCTCCGATAGCCGGGCCTGGACCGGCGCCATGGACGACTCCGGCTGCTCGCCAATCGGCACACCTTCTTCAGGACGGCCGAGGTGTGACATGACCATCACCCGCGCGCCGCCGCCAACCGCCATTTCGATGGTCGGCAACGCCGCCCGAATCCGCGCGTCTGACGTGACCACTCCATCTGCGATCGGTACGTTCAGATCTTCGCGAATGAGTACCCGTTTGCCGTCGATCGACAGGTCCGCGAGTCGTTTCATCCAAGCAGCCCTCGTGCAGTTTTGACAACGTTAGCGACATTGAAGCCGAGTTTGTCCATCACGACCCCGCCCGGCGCGGATGCTCCGAACCGGTCCAGGCCAACGACCGCGCCCTCGAACCCAACCCACTTGTACCAGTAGTCGGGGTGCGCGGCTTCGATTGCCACGCGACTGCGCGCCGCGGGCGGCAGCACGTCCTCGATGTAGCCCGCCGGCTGCGCTTCGAACGCGCTCGCGCTCGGCATCGAGACCACGCGGGTCCGCACGCCGTCCATTTCGAGCGCGGCCGCGGCGTCCACTGCAAGCCCCACTTCAGACCCGGTCGCGATCAGCACGATGTCCGGTGTGCCTTCCCCGGATTCGCGCTTGAGCACGTACGCGCCGCGCGCGATGTCCCGCAGCTGGTCGGCCGAGCGTTCCTGATGCGGCAGGCCCTGCCGAGAGAAGACGAGCGCCGTCGGACCGTCAGTCCGCTCCACCGCCGCACGCCAGGCGGCGACCGTCTCAACGGCGTCACAGGGCCGCCACGTCGCCATGCCCGGGGTTGTCCGCAGATTGGTGAGTTGCTCCACCGGCTGGTGGGTGGGGCCGTCTTCCCCCTGGCCGATCGAGTCGTGCGTATAGACATGGATATTGCGGATACCCATGAGCGAGGACATGCGTGCCGCGTTTCTGGCGTATTCCATGAACATGAGGAAGGTGCCGGTGAACGGAACCAGTCCGCCGTGCAGCGCGATCCCGTTGGCGATGGCGGTCATCCCGAACTCACGCACGCCGTAGTAAACGTAGTTCGCGTCGCCGTCATCCGCCGACAGGGGCCTGGCTTCCGGCCAGTGTGTGCAGTTCGAGCCGGACAGATCGGCCGACCCCCCGATCAACTCGGGTAACAGGCGGGCCATGACTCCGATCACGTTACCGGATGCATTCCTCGACGCGAGCGTCTCGCCCTTCGTCTGCGCTTCGAGCAGCAGCGAATCCATCGTCGACGCCCAGGCCTCTGGCAGCTCCCCGCGCAAACGCCGTTCGAGTTCCGCCGCGTCCTGCGGGTACTTCTGGGCATATTCCGCAAACTGCTGGTTCCACGCATTCTGCTGAGCGGCGCCTGTCGCTTTGCAGTCCCAGCCCGAGTAGACGTCGTCAGGCACTTCAAACGGAGCGTGCGTCCAGCCCAGCGCCTCGCGGGTCGCCGCAACTTCGTCTTCACCCAGCGGAGCGCCATGGCTCGCGGCGGTCCCCGCTTTCGCCGGAGAGCCGTAGCCAATCTGCGTCTTGCAGCAGATGATGGTCGGGCGCGCCGTTTCCGCAACGGCGGCGTCGAGTGCTGCGGCCAGCGCGTCGGGATCATGCCCGTCCACGTCCTCGACGACATGCCAGCCATACGCCCGGAACCGTCCGGGTGTGTCGTCGGTAAACCAGCCCGAGACCTCACCGTCGATCGAGATGCCGTTATCGTCGTAAATGCAGGTCAGCTTCCCGAGGGCCAGCGTCCCGGCGAGCGACGCCGCTTCGTGCGACACGCCTTCCATGAGGCAGCCGTCGCCAGCGAACACCCAGGTCCGATGGTCAACGATCGTGTGCCGAACGCCGCCGTCCTCGCGATTGAACCGCGCCGCGAGGACCTTCTCGGCAACCGCCATCCCGACGGCGTTCGCCAATCCCTGCCCGAGCGGACCGGTCGTCGTCTCGACCCCGGGCGTATCACCATACTCGGGGTGCCCAGGCGTACCGGACTCCCACTGGCGGAAGTCCCGCAGGGACTGCATCGACACGTCGTAGCCCGTCAGATGCAGCAGCGAGTAGAGCAGCATCGAGCCGTGGCCGTTCGACAGTACAAACCGGTCACGATTCGCCCATTCGGGATCGGCAGGGTTGTGGCGCAAATAGTCGCACCAGAGGACCTGGGCAACATCGGCCATCCCCATTGGGGCGCCGGGGTGACCGGACCTGGCCTGCTGGACTGCGTCCATGCTGAGTGCGCGGATTGCGTTTGCTAACTGTCGGCGGGCTCCCATGGAGCGTCCCCTAGGGCTGTCAGAAAGGGCGGCTATTCTCGCTCAAGCGGGTCCCGCGCTCAACGGAAAGCCCGCAAATCAGCCGGCCTCCGATGGAGGCTCACGGGCAGCGGCCGTCAGCTCCACCATCAGCGGCAACCTGCTGCACCTCGTCATGGATGGCGAGTGCCTCTCCGCCGACATCAGGGTCGCGGTCTCCGCTGCGATAGCAAACTTCCCTGGCAACCACGCCGACACGACTGGCGGCCGACCGGCAATTCTCGCAGGCGCCCACCGGACTACGGGCTTCTGCGCATGGCCCCCGCCTTCTCGTCGATGGCGGGCATCGAGGCAGAGATGTCTGCGGGCCGGACGGGCCGGCCTGTCTCCGCGCCGCCGGCTGACCACATATCAGCCTCAGCGGCGGCTCGGCCGCGTGATCTCGCCCAGAAACTCCGGCGGCACCGCATCGGTCAGCCAGACGCCGTTGCCCGCCAGATAGAACGCGATTCCCGCGGCCGCCATGCCGGCCGCATCGACCCGCAGGACCGTGGGCGCGCCGTGCCGCCGCCCTGCCCGGACGGCTGTTGCCTCATCGGCGGACAGGTGCACATGGGTCCGGCCCATCGGGCGCAACCCCTCCCGCCGGATGAGCAGCCGTACGCGTTCGGCCGTCCCGTGGAACAGCACCTCTGGTGGTTGCGTCGCCACAAGCCCGGTGTCGTCACGGACCAAATGGCCCTGCTGCGCACGAATCCGCCCATCCTCGATGACAAACCGGTGTTTGTCGTTCTCCCGAACGATGGACTCGAGATCTTCCCGTGTGAGCGTGCGACCCGCCGCGTTGGCACCTTCGATCAGCGCGTCGACGGAGGCCCACCCGGCTCCGTCCAGTGCAACCCCCGCCGCTGCAGGATCGTGCCGCAGCACGAGACTCAAAAACCGGCTGATCCGGACAAGACGCTCTTCCATTCGGATTCCTTCCTGCCTGGCGCTGTTCAGCGATCTCAACCGGCTGAGTGTCCAGGCTCAGTCGCCGGCGCAGGTCTGGTCCCATTCCAGCGCGATGCGGCACCGGGTATGCAGGTCTCTCTGCGAGACGGCGACCGCCGGCCGCTCCCGACAGGGCCTCACCGTCCATCTGCGTTCCCGGTTCTTCTGTACATGACAACCGGGCAATGATGCCCCAATGACGCTAAAATTGGCGCCTTTCGTCTACCCATCGAACGAGCGTTGTATGGCTGAAGAGACTCTTTTCACCTCGGAGTCCGTATCTGAGGGACATCCGGACAAGATGGCCGACCAGATTTCCGACGCGATTCTGGACGCCATTCTGACGGATGATCCCGACGCACGGGTCGCCTGCGAAACACTGGTCAAAACGGGGCTGGCCATGGTGGCCGGCGAGATCACCACCTCGACCCATATCGATATCGAAGCTGTCTGCCGCGAAACCATCACGCGCATCGGCTACGACAACGCCGATGTCGGCTTTGACGGCAACACCTGCGCAATTCTGAACGCGCTGGGCAAACAGTCTCCGGACATCGCGATGGGAGTCGACGAAACCTCGGACCATGAGCAGGGCGCCGGCGACCAGGGTCTCATGTTCGGCTACGCGACGAACGAGACCGACGTGCTGATGCCCGCGCCGATCTACTACGCGCACCTGCTGGTCAAACAGCAGGCCGATATGCGCCGTGCCGGAACACTGTCGTTCCTTCGTCCGGACGCCAAGAGTCAGCTGACCTTCAAGTACAACGCCGCGGGGGAACCGACCGGCATCGACGCGGTTGTGCTGTCGACCCAACACGACCCCGACGTCAGCGCCGCCGACCTGCAGGAAGGCGTCCGCGAAGAGATCATCAAACCCGTGCTGCCCGACAACTGGATGCACGCAGACACCAAGATCTATATCAATCCGACCGGTAACTTCGTGATTGGCGGTCCTGTTGGGGACTGCGGGCTCACCGGCCGCAAGATCATCGTCGATACGTACGGCGGCATGGCACGTCACGGCGGCGGGGCCTTTTCCGGGAAAGACCCATCGAAGGTGGACAGGAGCGCGGCATACGCGGGGCGCTACGTCGCCAAGAATATCGTGGCCGCGGGCCTCGCGGACCGCTGCGAGATTCAGATCTCCTACGCTATTGGCGTTGCCGAACCGACTTCCATCAGCATCGCAACCTTTGGCACCGGCAAGCTGCCGGACGATGAGATCGTTTCACTCGTCCGTGAACATTTCGACTTGCGCCCCAAAGGCCTGATCGCCATGCTGGATCTGAAGCGGCCAATCTATGAGAAAACCGCTGCCTACGGTCACTTCGGCCGCGAAGAGCCGGAGTTCACGTGGGAACGCACCGATCGTAAAGACGCGCTGGCAAAGGCGATCTGACGGCAAACGCGCCCGGGGCAGCAGACTCAAGGATACGTCAGGCTGAATTCAGCCTGACACCCGCCAGACGCGCCACAGTGATGATCGACCATTACAGGTTGTTGATTGTTGATCTGTCGATGGTTGCGCGCCGCTGGCACGTGCCGCACCCATCAGTCTGCCGGTGACTCACCATGCCCCTGCCTCCCATCAGCATCGAGTTTTTCCCGCCAAAAACACCTGCCGGGACACGGAAGCTGCACAAGGTCCGTGAACAGCTGAACGTGTTCGAGCCCGAATACTTCTCGGTGACCTACGGCGCGGGTGGTTCAACCCGTTCCGGCACCCGACAAACCGTGCTCGACATTCGCGCCGCCGGCTGTGCCGTTGCGCCGCACCTGTCTTTCGGGACCGATGAGCCTGAGGTCATTGGTGAGCTGATCGATACCTACCGGGATGCCGGCATTGACCGGGTCGTCGCGCTGCGGGGCGACGCGCCCTCCGGAGTGGGCGGTTCCGGTCAGCTCCGCTACGCGAAAGAACTGGTCGAGTTCATTCGCGAACGAACAGGAGATCATTTCCACATCGAGGTGGCCGCCTACCCGGAGATTCACCCGGAGTCCCGTTCGATCGAAGCGGACATCCACTACTTCAAGGAGAAGGTCGAGGCGGGCGCGGACCGGGCGATTACCCAGTACTTCTATAACGCCGACGCGTACTTTCGTTACCTCGACCTCTGCAGCCGCGCCGGTATCACCGTGGACATCGTGCCCGGGATCATGCCCATTACCAACTATGTCAACCTGAAGCGCTTTTCCGCAGGTTGCGGGGCCGAGATTCCACGCTGGCTGGACCGTCAGCTCGAATCGTTCGGGGACGATACAGAGACGCTCTTCGCGTTTGGCATCGAGGTCATCACGACGCTCTGCGAACGGCTCATCGCGGGCGGCGCACCCGGCATCCATTTCTACGCGCTCAACCAGTCGGACCCGACCCGGCAGATCATCCGCAATCTGTCGTGACGGGGCGCGGGTCAGGTCCACGCTTCTTCATCGACGCGGCGCTCGGCACCGGCGCCAATATCACGCTTCCTGAACGCGCGGCGCGCCACGCAAAGGTTCTGCGCCTCAGCGTCGGAGACCACCTCGTGCTCTTTGACGGGTCCGGCGACGAGTTCCCCTCTGAGGTTCGCGCAGCGCGCCGGGGTCGGATCGAGGTCACGGTTGGCGCCGCACAACCTGGCGTCGCTCCGTCACCGCTGCAGCTCCACCTGGGAATGGCGATCCTGAAGCGGGACGCGATGAATGCCGCGATGCAGAAAGCCACCGAACTGGGTGTCGCCGCAATCACCCCGATCTTCACCGAGTACACCGACGCACCGCGAGGCAGCGCCGATCGGCGAACCACCAACTGGGGGGGAGTGCTGGCCTCGGCAGCAGAGCAGTGTGGACGCGCCACACTGCCCGAACTGCATGACCCACAGTCGTTCACGTCTGTGCTGCAGACGCCAGCCGATCTCAGACTAATGCCCCATCCTGGCGTCGCGACCTCGATCGGTGATCTGCCGGGAAACCCTTCGCGGGTCTTTGCCCTGATCGGTCCTGAAGGCGGCTTCTCATCAGTCGAGGTCGATGCTGCGTGTGACGAGGGCTTTGAGACCGTGTCGCTCGGGCCACGCGTGCTCCGCGCGGACACCGTACCCGCAGCACTGGGCGCGCTGCTGCAGGCGCGCTGGGGCGACCTCGCCTGAGCGTTCAGACGTTTGCGCTCACCTGCTCGACGGTCTGTTCGATGTGCTGGATGTTCGGGATGGCGACGATGTCCTCACCAAGCCTGGCACGCGCCAGCTCCGTGTCGGCCGGCTCTTCCGGCGTCTCGTAGAGGGCTTCGGCCGACAGGCGCATGAGGTGCGGCAGCGTCTGCGCAACGATCGCAAAGTACGGGACAACGTCGCTACCCGTCACACCCCGCACGACTACGAGGCACGCCGAAGACACGCTGACCAGCGAGAACGTCGCTCGTGCCGCGGTCAGCATTTCCACCGAGATGACCGGTACCTGCACGCCGCGCCAGCCGAGCAGGCCGAGAAACCAGTCCGGCGTGTCCTGGACCCGTTGCAGCGGCTCGTAGGGGATGATCTCCGCAACAGAGGCATTCGGCAGCAGCAGTTTGCTCTTCTGCAACGGTACGACGTACGTCGGCAGTTCGGCAATGAGTTCACTCATGGCGCAAGTCGCATCAGCCGCCCGCTGATGCCAGGACCTCGTCGATCGTCTGCAACAGGTTTGCTTCCTGGAACGGCTTGCCCAGGAACCAGTTGACGCCCAGCTCGAGCGCTTGCTGCTGGTGTTTTTCGCCAGTCCGCAACGTGGTGATCATGATGATCGGCAGCTCGGCGAGCCGCGGGTCACGTCGAACCGTGCGCAAGACTTCGAAGCCGTCCATACGCGGCATTTCAATATCGAGCAACACGACGTCCGGCATGGTGTCCTGGAGCTGATTGACCGCGTCCACGCCATCTTTTGCCGTCGAGACCTCCCAACCCTGACGCTCCATCAGGCACGACGTCACCTTCCGCACCGTGATCGAATCGTCGACGATCATCACCGTCCGCACGCGATTCGCATCCGGCACGACGGGCTCCGGCTCCGGCGCAACCGCCGCGGTCTCCTGGGCATCCGCTCCCCGGACCAGCGCCATGACATCAAGGATGATCACAACGCTGCCGTCGCCGAGCACCGTTGCACCCGACACACCGTCGAGTTCGGAGAACTGTTTGCCGAGCGCCTTCACCACGACCTCGCGGCTGCCAATGACCCGATCAACCTGCATCGCGATCGCATTGTCGCCGGTTCGCGCGAGAATGACCGGCAGAGGCGCGACCTGACCTTCGAGATCGGGATTATCAGACCGCTCCAGCACCTTGCCCATGTAGGTCAGGCGATAGGGTTGGCCCGCGTGCTCGAACATCGGTGCATCGGGCTGATAGTAGGCATCCAGCTCGTAGGGGCTGACGCGGACGATGCCCTCAATCGTGTTGAGCGGCACCGCGTAGGTTTCTTCCTTCACCACCACCATCAGCGCGCGGTTGATCGACACTGTGAAGGGCAGGCGGATCACGAACTCAGTGCCCACGCCCAGCGTCGAGTCAACGCTGATGGTGCCACCAAGCTGCTTGATCTCGCTGTCGACGACGTCCATTCCCACACCACGGCCGGAAATCTGCGTCAGTTGCTGCGCGGTGCTGAACCCGGCCTTCATGATGAACTGCATGATCTCGTGGTCGGACAACTGTGTGTCCGCGGCCACGAGCCCACGCTCGATGGCCTTCTCCTTCACCCGGCCAACGTCGATCCCGGCACCGTCGTCGCTGATTTCCAGGACGAAGTAGCCGCCTTCCCGCGACAGGCGAAGACTGATCCGCCCCGTCTCCGGTTTGTTCGCGGCACGCCGCCCGTCGACCGATTCGATACCGTGGTCGACCGCGTTGCGCAACATGTGTTCGAGCGGCGCGACAATCCGTTCGAGGACTGACCGATCAATTTCTCCCTCGACGTTGAACGCGTCAAAGCGGACCGACTTGCACACTTCCGTGCTGATCTGCCTGACGATACGACGAAGGCGCGGGATGAGCCGGGCAAACGGCACCATTCGGGTCCGGGTCAGACCCTCCTGCAGTTCCGCGCCAATCCGGCCCTGCTGGTGGAGCAGCGTTTCAGCGTCGCGGCTCTTGTCTACCAGCGTGTCCTTCAGATCCAGCATGTCCGACGCGCCTTCGGTCAGCGATCGGCTGATCTGCTGCAACATCGTGTACCGGTCCATCTCCAGATCGTCGAACGCACTGTCCCCCTCGGTGGGGGTCTGCGTTCTTATCAGGGTCTCGCGGGATTCCGCCTCGATTTCGAGACGACGTATCTGTTCGCGAATCCGGTTGATCGTCTCTTCCATCTCGTTGAGCGAGTCGCCGAAGTCGGAGATCTGCTGCTCGACCCTGCCCCGCGTGATACTCGACTCACCGGCAAGAATGATGAGTTCTTCGAGGAGGTCAGCGCCGACCCTGACCATCTCCTGTGCGGGGGCTGCGCCGCTCGCGGTCGGCCCGGCGTCTGCCGTGTCCTGCTCAGGTGCCTCCGCCGACGCCGGCGGCTCGTCGGTGCTGACCACGTCCGCGGGCGCGGCTGCAGCCGGTACGGGCACGGCGGCAGCCGGCACGGAGGTCAGAGACCTGAGGTCATCAGCGGACGCTTCGCCCGCTGCGAGCTTGCGGTAGATCCCCAACCGCCGCGTAATCT